>JAIXTK010000097.1 GCA_027483995.1 Acetobacteraceae bacterium | reverse complement strand
GCGCAGGATTCGAAGGGGCCACCTGATGTGTGCCCCGCCCTGCATGCAGGAGGTGGCCAAGCGCCCAGCCGCCGGGATGGTTAGGAGTTGTCAGCCTCCGCCTCGGCACCCTCGCAAAACGCTCCCCACTCCTCCATCAGCCGACGGCGCTTCTCCATCAGGTCCCCGCGCCGATAGGCAGCCTCGACCTTGTCCGAGAGTGTGTGGGCCAGGGCCATCTCGGCCACTTCACGCGCATGGTTCGTCGCTTCGGCAACCCAGTCACGAAAGGTCGACCGCATACCGTGTACAGTGATGTCGTCACGCTTCATGCGCCGAAGAAGCATCTCCATAGACATGTTGGACAGCGGGCGTCCCTTCCGATTGCCCGGGAACAACCAGTCTCCCTCCTCCCTACGGCGAAGCGGAAGGAGTTTTTTCAGCAGAACCAAGGTCGGCCCAGACAGAGGTATGCGATGCTCCCGGCCAGCCTTCATCCGTTCAGCCGGGACAATCCAAAGGCCAGTCTCAAGGTCAAACTCGCCCCAATTCGCACCCAGAACCTCGCCTGAACGCGCCGCCGTCAGGATAGTCAGTTCTAAAGCACGGGCCGCCAGACTGGTCTGCTGGCGCACCTTGGTCATGAAAGGCGCAATCCCCTGCCAGGGCAGGGCGGCGTGGTGTTGGACCCTTGCAAGCTTCGACCGCGCCGGGAGAAGGTTGGCGAGGTGGCCACGCCACAACGCAGGGTTCTCTCCATCACGCCAGCCGCGCGCCTTGGCATAGTTGAGCACCGCCTCGATGCGGCCACGGACCCGCGTAGCCGTCTCCGGTGTCACGCGCCAAATGGGCTCCAGTGCGGCCATGACGTGGGCAGTCGTCACATCGCCGACCGGGGCATTGCCCATGTGAGGATAGGCGTAGGTCTCCAAGGTCCGTATCCACTGGTCGCGATGCTTCTCATTGCGCCAGCCTGCCTCGTGGGCAGCGACATAAAGCGCTGCAACCTCCCGGAAGGTCTTGCTCTTCGCCAACGCTGCAATCGTGGCTGCCTTCCTTGCGGCCTCCTCCTCATCGCGCTTGGCTAAGGGGTCGATGCCATTCTTGACGACGGCGTTCAGGTCGGCGGCCTTGAGGCGGGCCTCCTTGAGGCTCACGGAGCCTTTGCCGTCCGCGCTTCCAAGCCCCATCTCGCGCATCCGGCCGTCAACTCGATAGCGGAAGAGCCAGAAACGGCCCGCATCCTTCTCGCCCACTTCGGTCTGCCTCGCACCAGGCGGGCGGACCAGCAGATACAGCCCGGCGCCGTCTCCGTAGCGACCTGGGGGCAACCGCTTCACGTTGATAGACTGAATTCCTGCCGCCTTACGTGGCATGTCACCCTCCGCCTTGACGGGATGAATTGTCCCCTCAACTGTCCCCTCATTATAGAGGGGATTGTGGCGAATGGAAGCGAACGAGGGCGAGCGGGCCGGCCAAAGTGGGTCACTTCAAACCAGCCAAAAACAGCGCTTTATGGGACTTTGATGGATCGCGGGAGACAATAGTTCGACGGACACCCTCTCCGCCACGCGGCCGTAGCGAACGCTACTCGCCGCCTTCGGGCACCAGGGATTTGATCAGCTCGAACACGCGCTTGCGCACCGCCGGATCGGTGATGCGGTAATAGGCGCGCACGAGTTCCAGCGTCTCGCGCCGGTTCATCGCCTCATCGGCGGCACCGCCGAAGCTTTCCTGGCCATCGGCGAATCCGAAGCTGCGCCGTGCGCCCAGTGCCGCGGCCTGGCCGCCATAGCTCGCTGCCAGCGGTTCCGGCATGTCGTCGAAGAAGAAGCTGATCGGCACATCGAGCACGCGCGACAGATCGAACAGGCGGGAAGCCCCCACACGGTTCACGCCACGCTCATATTTCTGCACCTGCTGGAAGGTCAGGCCCAGCGCCTCGCCCAGCCGCTCCTGCGACATGCCCAGCAGCGTACGCCGCAGGCGAATGCGCGAGCCGACATGGGCGTCGATCGGGCTCGAACGCGATTCCCGCTCAGGGCGTGCGCCGGGCTCTTCGTCCCCGTCACCAATCGATCCCGACATGCCTACCCCATCCTGCTGTCGGGCATCCTGCCCGGACTCAACCGGTCCAGCGCGCGCAACCCCGCATGGGCCACCCGTTCCTGGTTGCTCGAAACCTTAGCGCTGCAACCTAAGATCGTCAACAAATTATGAAACACCCGTTGGTTTGTCTCGTCCGTAGAGAATTCGTGACAAACAAGCGCATCCTACCGCTACCCCAAGCGTTAAAAGCGATAGAAACGCCGGCACCGCCAACCCCCAGCGCGCGAACAGCGTCGGCGGCAACGCCCCCGGCAGCGCCAGCGAAATCGCGCCCATCTCGTTCATGCCGATCCGGCCGAGTTCCCGCCCGAAAGCATCGTATCCGGCGGAAATGCCCGTATTGGCCGCACGCATGATCGGCAGCCCCTCCTCCACCGCGCGCAGCCGGGCGGCGGCGAGGTGCTGGCGCGGGCCGGAGGAATTGCCGAACCAGGCATCGTTGGTCACCGTTACCAGCCAGTCCGGCCGGTCGGACCGGTCCAGCACCGTGCCGGGGAAGATCGCCTCGTAGCAGATCAGCGGCGAGACCGGCGGCAGCCCCGGCACCCGCAGCGTCTCCGGCCCGGGGCCCGGCTGGAAGCCCGAGGGCCCGAACTCCACCGGCAGCGGCAGCCAGTTGGGCTGGTACTCGCCGAACGGCACCAGATGCCACTTGTCGTACAGCGCCACCGGCGGCCCCGCCCCGGCCAGCGCCACCAGGCTGTTATAGGGCCGCCGCGCCCCGTCAAACCGCACCGTGCCGACCAGGGAGGGCACCACCGTGCCATCCGCCCGCCGGCTGGCCGCCGCGATCATCGCCCAGGCGCCGGCATCCCGATCCAGCAGATAGGGGCTTGCCGTCTCGGGCCAGACCACCACGGCCGGCCCCTCGCTGCCCGCCACCGCCTCGCGCGTTAGCGTCAGATACCGATCGAAGATCGCCGCCATCAGGCCGCGATCCCATTTCTGCCCCTGCTCCACATTGCCCTGCACCAGAATCACGGTGACCCCCGGCGCCGCCCCCGCCGGCTGCCCCAGCCGCCACGCGCCCAGCCCGGCCCACAGGGCCAGCACCGCCAACCCGCCCGCCACCGCCCGCCGCCCCAACAACGGCGTGGCCGCCAATCCCAGCGTCAGCAGCGTCAGCCCATGCACCCCCAGCCACGCCGCCGGCTGCAGCATCACGTCGCCGGCCCATCCCGGCACCGCCCACACGCTGCCCCAGGGGTTCCAGGGAAACCCGGTCAGCACGAATTGCCGCGCCAGCTCCGCCACCCCCCATGCGCCCACCAGCGCCGCCACCCGCGACCAACCCGCCGGAAACCGCCACGCCACCGCCGTCGCCGCCGCGATGAACAGCGCCATCACCGCCGCCAGCGCCGGCACCGCCAGCGGCACCAGCCACCAATAGCGCGCCGCCTCGAACAGGATCGCCTCTGTCACCCAGTACAGCCCGGCCACATGATGACCGAACCCGAACGCAAACCCCGCCGCCCATGCCCCCCGCCACCGCGCCTGGCCCCCGATCGCCCGCAGCAGCGCCGGCACGGCAAACCACAACACCGGCACCAGATGCACCGGCGGCAACGCCAACGCCGACACCACACCCCAGGCCACCATCCGCAGCAAGCGCATCTCCTTGGTTGAGGGGAAGGGAAGGCCAGGGCTCTGCCCTGGACCCGGCAGGGGCGCTGCCCCTGCACCCCGCCAGGGACCTGAGGTCCCTGGACCCACAATAGCTTCCGCCTTCGGCGGGGAGGGGCCATCGAGGCGGTTGAGAGACCCGGGCGGCCCCTCCCCGCCGAAGGCGGAACAGGTATCGGGGTCTGGGGCCTAAGGCCCCAGCGGGATCCAAGGGCAGGGCCCTTGGTCGGGGTCCGGGGTGAAACCCCGGCCGTCCCTCCCTCAACCAAGGAGATGCGCTTGCTGCGGATGGTGGCCTGGGGTGTGGTGTCGGCGTT
>JAIXTK010000007.1 GCA_027483995.1 Acetobacteraceae bacterium | reverse complement strand
CCCGCATGATCACTCTCGCGGAACACCTGGCCCGGATCGTCGCCACCCTGCGCGCCGCCCTCGGCGCCTACGGGATCCGTCTCGCGCGCCCGCTGCACACCGCCCAGCTCGGCACCGCCACCTACACCGCCATCCCCGAACCCGCCGCCTTGCCGCCTTTGGCCCCCGAACTCTGGACCCTGTTCTGGAACCGCCTCGGCCGCGCCCAGCGCCGCTTCCAGGCCCTCTACATCGCCTGGCAGGAAGGCACCCTGAAACCCCTCCCGCCCCGCAAAGCCGCGGCAGCCAGCCCGATCCGCCAGGACACCGCCCCCAACACCGAACCGGCGCCCCCGCGCCTGCCCACCGCTTTCGGCTGGGCCATCGGCCGCGTCCCGGAAGCCGGCCCCGCCGCCGGCCTGCTGGAATCCCTGGTGCACGCGCCGGAAACCGAGCGTTTCGTCACCGAAATCCCCCGCGCCGGCCGCCATCTGCGCCCGCTCTGCCGCGCCCTCGGCATCAAGCCGCCCCCCTATCTCCGGCTCCCGCCCCGGCCCCGGCCACCGCGCGCCCCGCGTCCCCCCAGGCCGCCGCGCAGCGTCTTCAACGACCCGACGCTGAAGTGGCGCCCCTGGGAAAAGCGCACCGCCCTCGCCCTGATCAAAAAATACGGCCGGGGCTGACCACGCCCAGCCACGTCCAATTTATTCCGATATCATTCCATTCCGTCCAGCAACAAACGCCCGCCCCGCCGCCGTCGGTTCCAGCACCAGTTCCCGTGAAGCCGTCCGCCGCGTCGCCACCAGCCCGCGCTCCCGCGCCTCCTCCCACACCGTCAGCCGCGGGCAATTCGTCCGCCATGCCTCCAGCGCATCGGCATAGCGCCGTTCCTCCGCGGCCAGCCAGACCACGAAATCGGCGATCAGCGGCTCCAGCGTCACAGACATCGCACACTCCCTACCTCGTCAGCTTCCCCGCCCGTGCCCAGGATACGCCAGCGCGATCACCGTGGTCACGATGTCCGCGCGGCATGGCCTGGCCGATCGCCCCATCCCTCTCCGGCTTCACCCAGCAAGGCCAGCAGGGCCCGCAGATCCGGCTTGCCGGCGGGCATCAGCGGAATCTCCCCAACCGGCACCATCACGGCCGGCACGGAGGGCCGCGCCAGCCGCGCCGCGGCGAAGGCGCGCAGCTCCGCAACGCTCCGTTCCGTCGCCACGAAGGCGGCCAGCGTCCGGCGCGTCGCGTCGCCCGTCGGCACCACAACGGCATCCCGCACGCCCGGCACCGCCCGCAGCACGGCTTCCACCTCCGCCAGGTCCACCCGCGTGCCGTTCACCTTCACCTCCCGGTCCCGCCGTCCCAGCAGGCACAGCCGCCCCTCGCCGTCCAACACCGCGAGGTCCCCGGTGCGATAGATGCGCCCCTCGGGGTCGTCGGGATCGCGCATCATGCGCCCGTCCACGCAGGCACCGCCGCGGCCCGGGCCATCCGCCCGCCATTCGCCGAGGGCATTGAACCGGCTGCGCACCACCACCTCCCCCGCCTCGCCCGGCGCGGCGCTGCGCCTGTCCTCGTCCTGCAGCGCAAACCAGCCCCCGGGGCGCAGCCGGCCCGAAGGCAGCGGCGCCCCCTCCGCCCCCTGCCCGGGCGGCAGCTCATGGTCGAACGGGATGGTCTCCGTCGCGCTGTAGGAGGAAACGATCCGCGCCGCCGCCGGCAGCACGCCCCGCAGCGCCGCCACATCCGCCGCCGTCACCGCCTCGCCCACCAGCCGCACCGCCCGCACCCCGCCCAACGCCGCCACCGCCTCGCGCTGGCGCGGCAGCACGCGGGCCAGCGTCGGCACGGCCCGCAGCAGCGTCGGGCGATGCGCGGCGGTCATCGCCATCAGCCCGGAAACCCCCACCGAGCCGATGTCGCAGGCCAGGAAGGCGCCACCCGCCAGCAGCGCCGTCAGCAGGTGCATCGCATGGGCCACGCTGGCATGCCCGCCCAGGAACAGCAGCCGATCCGCCGCGGTGGCCCCGAGCAGGTCGATATTGCCCCAGGCCTGGAACGCGATCGCCCGGCGGTGATGCACCACCAGCTTGGGAAGCCCCGTGCTGCCAGAGGTCGCGCTGATCAACGCCGGCACGGTTGCACCCGCCTCGGCCGACACCTCACCGCCCTCGCCCGCGGCAGGCACCAGTTGCCGGCAGCCGGGCGGCAGGTCGGCCGCCCGTCCGAACGCGGCCCCCAGCCCGGCCTGCGCCGCCAACGCCGCACGCCGTGCCGGCGGCAGGCCGGGGTCCAGCGTGATCGCGATGCGCCCGGCGGCAAGGCACCCCAGCAGGCAGGCCGCATGGTCGATCCCGGCTCCCAGCACCAGGCCGATCGGATCGGGCTCCGGTGCCCGCGCGGCAGCCGCCGCGGCAGCCATCGCCGCCTGCCACAGGCTCTGCCAGTCCATCTCCCGTCCAGGCTCCACGATCGCCGGCGCCGCCGGCCGCGCCTGCGCGAAGCGCCGCAACTGCGGCAGGATCGGCCGGTCCGGCCGGGCGGCATCATGCGCCCCGGGCCCGGCCATCCAGGTGCAGCCCGCACCCTCCAACATCGGCTCGCCTCCGCCCCTCTGCGACAGCGGCGCAGCACACCACGCTCCACTTCCTGCCCGCAACAGCCTCGCAGCCTTTTATGCCCGCTTGCGGCGGGACTGATGGTGAATTAAATTAACTGCGCACGCGATCCGGTGCCGTCCACCGCATCCCTGTCGTGGATCGGCTGCAACGCGCCGATGGCGTCCTTCCAGACCGCCCGGTACGGTCGCGGCGGTCTGCCGCCTCAGGTCCCGGCTGCTGCGGCATCACGGACATCACGCGCGCCCTACCGCACCAGCAGCCAGGCCCCCTGCGCCAGATACACCAGCGCGATCACGGTAATCACCCGGTCCGCCCAGGTGCGGAACTGGTGGTCCGTCATCGCCTCCAGGATCCGCCGCGCCGCGGTGGTCCCCATCATCGAAGCCGCGATCGCCAGCCCCAGCATCACCGGGTCCAGGGCGGCCGCATCCGCCACCAGCGCGCCGAAATAGAGCAGCTTGGAGAAATGCCCGGCCACCTGGCACACCGCCTTGGTCGCCACGATCTGCCGCCGCTCCATCCCGCCACCCAGGAAGAACGTATCCAGCAACGGGCCAGACACGCCGCACACCAGCATCAAGGACATGCACACGCTGCCCATTGCCGCGCCATGCCCGGGGTTCAGCGGATTGGGCTTCACGGAGGCCGGCAGCAGCCGGAACAGGAACGGCGTCGCCCCCAGCATCAGCAGCGCCACCGCCTTCTCCGGCACCCACTGGAACACGCTCCACAGCGCCAGCGCCGCCGTATTCCCCACCAGGAAGAACCCCACCGGCCGCCAGCGGATGTGCTTCCACCACAGCACCGCGCGCCAGGCGTTGCTGGCCATCTGCGTCACCGCATGCAACGCCATCGCCGCCGGCAGCGGCAGCACCGCCAGCAGCACCCCCATCAGGATCATCCCGCCGGCCATGCCGAAGATGCCGGACAGGAACGCCGTGCCCAGCATCACCACGCTCAGCCCGGCAATCATCGTCAGCGGCATGCCACGCCCTCCATGGGCCACCGTTCTGCGCCCGCACCGGCCACCGCGCAATCCCGCCCTGGCCGGCGGCGCGCGGCGCGGCTATCACGCGCCATGCCCCTGCACCGTGCCGCCCTTGCCCTGGCCCTGAGCCTCGCCCTCGCCGCCCACGCCGCTGCGCAGGAGCCTGTGCTCGCCCCCGGCGGCTCCTGGCAGCGGATCGGCGACGCGGGCAGCGCCACCCCGGGCGTCTGCGGCCTCGCCGCCCAGGATGGCGCCCGCCAACTCCGCCTCATCCACCCCCGAAATGCCGAGGATTTCACCCTGGAAATCCGGGACACCGCCTGGTCCCTGCCCGCCGGCACCGCCCTCGACGTCACCCTGCAGTTCGAGGGTCACCGCCCGTGGTCGGAGGAGATCGCCGCACAGGCCGACCTGCAGGGCCGCCCGGCCATCCTGCTCTCCCTGCACACCAGCAACCTCGCCGCCCTGCTGGAGGAGTTCGGCCGCGCCAGCCACCTGCATCTCCGCTTCCGCCATGCCGGCACAGCGTATCGCTGGACGGTCGCCCTGCGCGGCACGGCCGCCGCGGCCGCTTGGCTGCAGGCCTGCCTCGCCCGCCCCTGACCCGCGCCCGTCGCCCGCATGTACGCGATGCAGCGCCTACCCGATCTGCACCGCCGCCGCCCGCCGCTCGCGCATCCCGTCCTCCATCGTGCGCGGATAGCGCAGCGGCAGGGCGGAGACGGCATCCAGCTTCGCTCGTGCTTCGTCCGGCAGCCGCCAGCCCGCCGCCTGCAGCGTTTCCAGGATCTGCGCCTCGGTGCGCGCCCCCACGATGGCGGACGTCACGAAGCCCTGGTCCAGAACCCAACGCAGCGCCACCTGCGCCGGTGGCCGGCCCAGTTCGGCCGAAACCTCCAGCAGCGTGGCCAGAACATTGGCGTGGTCCGGGTGGAAGAAGCGCGAGGGGAACGCCCAGCCTTCCTCACTGCGCGAGCCCGTCGCCTGCGCCTGCCCCGGCTGATACTTCCCGGTGAGATATCCGCCGGCCAGCGGCGACCACACCACCACGCCCAGCCCCTTGGTCTCGCACACCTGCACGATCTCCTGCTCGATGTCGCGCACCACCAGGGAATACTGCGGCTGGTAGCACTCGAACCGCGACAGCCCCTTGCTGTCGGCGATCCACAGCGATTCCATCAGCCGCCACGCCTCGTAGTTGGAAACCGCCGCGTAGCGGACCTTGCCCTGGCGCACGAGGTCATCGAGCGCCCGCACCGATTCCTCGATCGGCGTCTCGTGGTCCACATGGTGCAGGTAGTAGAGATCGAGATGGTCGGTCGAAAGCCGGCGCAGGCTGTCCTCCACCGACTGCATGATGTGCGCGCGCGAGGCCCCGGAATCGTTCGGCCCCGTCCCCATCGGGTTGAACACCTTGCTCGCCAGCACCACCCGCCGCCGCCGCCCCTTCAGCAGCCCGCCCAGCATGCTCTCGCTCTCGCCGCCATTGTAGGAATTGGCGGTGTCGAGAAAGTTCACCCCGGCATCCAGGCACGCATCCAGGATCCGCCCGGCCTCGCCCTCATCCGCGCCATGCCCGAAGGTCATCGTGCCAAGGCAGATCTCCGAAACCTTGAGCCCGCTGCGGCCCATGCGGCGGTATTCCATGCCCGTCTCCCTCGCTTCCAGTTCGAACCGTATCCCGTGTGGCGCAGCCGCACCACCCGGGAGCATGCCCTGCCACTCCCCAACACAGTCTGAACGCCGCTTGCCCGTTGACATCCCCCCCGCCCCGGCTTCGACTACGGGCCGGGAAACGGGTCCGGGAGCACGCCATGGCCGATATCGCAGACGTGGTGATCATCGGCGCCGGTGCCTCCGGCGGGGCCGCGGCCTACAGCCTGGCCGACACCAAGATGCGCATCGTCTGCCTGGAACAGGGCGACTGGATGAAGCCGGACCACTACCCCACCTCCGGCCGGGACTGGGAAGCGCGCCAGATGGGCGATTTCGCCATCTCCCCCAACCGCCGCGCGCGCGACACGGACTACCCGATCAACGAGGACAACTCGCCGATCCTGGTCGGCAACTTCAACGGCGTCGGCGGCGGCACCGTGCTCTATGCCGGCCATTTCCCGCGCTTCCACCCCAGCGATTTCCGCGTGAAGTCGCTGGATGGCATCGCCGATGACTGGCCGATCGACTACGCCACGCTGGCGCCGTACTACGACGAGAACGATCGCATCACCGGCGTCTCGGGGCTGGCCGGCGACCCCGCCTACCCCCACCACGAAGCCCAGATGCCGCCGCTGCCGCTCGGCCGCTCCGGCGAGATCCTGGCGGGTGCGATCAACAAGCTCGGCTGGCACTGGTGGCCCAGCGACAGCGCCATCGCCAGCGCGGATTACGAAGGCCGCGCCCGCTGCATCAACCTCGCCCACTGCACCTCCGGCTGCGCCCAGGGGGCGAAGGCCAGCACCGACATCACCTACTGGCCGCACGCCATCCGCGCCGGGGTGGAACTGCGCACCCGCGCCCGCGTGCGCGAAGTCACGGTGGACCAGGACACCGGCATGGCCAATGGCGTCATCTACTACGATGCCGAGGGGAAGGAGCAGTTCATCGGCGCCCACATCGTCATCATGGCCTGCAACGCCATCGGCACCTCGCGCATCATGCTGAACAGCAAGTCCGCCCGCTTCCCCAACGGCATCGCCAACTCATCGGGCCTCGTCGGCCGCAACCTGATGTTCCACCCCTACGGCGCCATCTTCGGCTATTTCAACGAGGAGACCGATGGCTGGCGCGGCCCTGGGAACACGATGTGGAGCCAGGAATTCTACGAAACCGATCCCGCCCGCGGCTTCCTGCGCGGCTACACCTTTGAGATGGTGCGCGGCCAGAACCCGGTGATGACGGCCTCGCTCGGCATGCATGGCGGCCTGATCCCCTGGGGCGAGGACCACCACGCCGCCATGCGCAAATACGCCGGCAAGCGCACCGGCATGGTCGCCATCTGCGAGGACCTGCCGGAGCTGCACAACCGCGTCACCCTCGATCCCACCCTGAAGGACGGCCACGGCATCCCGGCCCCGAAGATCGACTACACCCTGTCCGAAAACTCCCGCCGCATGCTCGATCACGCGCTCGCCCGCGGCACCGAGATCCTGCAGACCGCCGGCGCGCACACCATCGTCACGGAAGCCCCGATCCGCACCAACGGCGTGCACATGATGGGCACCGCCCGCATGGGCCTCGACCCCACGAAATCGGTGGTCAACGAATGGGGCCGGTCGCACGACGTGAAGAACCTGTTCGTGGTGGATGGCTCCATCTTCGTCACCTCCGCCGGCCTCAACCCCACCCGCACCATCCAGGCGCTGTCGCTCTACATCTGCGACCAGATGAAGCAGCGCCTCGCGAACCTGTTCGATTGAGGAACAGGCAAGTGAACCGCCAAGACGCCAAGGACGCCAATAAGACGCAAAGGAGTCTTGGCGAACCTTGGCGTCCTTGGCGCCTTGGCGGTAAATCTTTCTTGCGATGCACCCCATGACCCAGCCCGTCGACGTCCTCATCATCGGTGCCGGCGCCTCGGGTGCCGCCTTCGCCTGGTCCATGGCCGAGACGAAGATGAAAATCCTCTGCCTGGAACAGGGCGAGTGGAACAGCAACACCACCTTCCCCGCCACCAAGCGCGAGGCGGAAGCGCGCGATGGCGGCCACTGGGCGATCAGCCCCAACCGCCGCCAGCGCATCACCGACTACCCGATCCATGAGGAAGGCAGCTGCATCAAGGTCGCCAACTTCAACGGCGTCGGCGGCGGCACCGTGCTCTACGGCGCCCACACGCCGCGCTTCCACCCCAGCGATTTCCGCGTGAAGTCGCTCGATGGCGTGGCCGACGATTGGCCGATCACCTACGACACGCTCGCCCCGTTCTACGACCTGAACGACCGCATGATGGGCATCTCGGGCCTGGCCGGCGATCCCGCCTACCCGCCCAAGACGGTGCCGATGAAGCCCCTGCCGATGGGCCGCTCCTCGGAAATCGTCGGCCGCGGCTTCAATGAACTGGGCTGGCACTGGTGGCCGAGCGACAGCTCCATCGCCTCCGAGGAATACGAAGGCCGCGCGCCCTGCATCAACCTCGGCATGTGCACCGCCGGCTGTGCCCAGGGCGCCAAGGGCAGCACCGACATCACCTACTGGCCCGCCGCCATCCGCGCCGGCGTGGAACTGCGCACACGATGCCGCGTGCGGGAGATCACGCTCGGCCCCGATGGCATGGCCAACGGCGTCATCTACTACGACGCCGACGGAAACGAGCATTTCCAGCCCGCCCATATCGTGGTTCTGGCCAGCAACGGCATCGGCACCCCGCGCCTGCTGCTGAACTCGAAATCCGACCGCTTCCCCAACGGTCTCGCCAACAGCTCCGGCCAGGTCGGCCGCAACCTGATGTTCCACCCCTACGTCTCCATCTTCGGCTGGTTCAACCAGGAGCTGGACGGCGAGCGCGGGCCAGACAACGCGATGTGGAGCCACGAGTTCTACGAAACCGATCTCTCCCGCGGCTTCGTGCGTGGTTTCATCTGGGAATTCAGCCGCGGCATGGGCACGGTCGCCACCGCGATCGACGGGCTGGAAACCGGCACCATCCCCTGGGGCCCCGGCCACCACGAAGCCTACCGCCAGCGCCACCGCCGCGGCACCGGCCTCGGCGCCATCCTGGAAGACCTGCCGGACCCGGAAAACCGCGTCACCCTCGACCCCGAGCTGCGCGACAGCGACGGCATCCCCGCCCCGCGCATCACCTACCGCCTGTCCGAGAATAGCCGGCGCATGGTCGATTTCGCCATCGCCCGCGGCACGGAAGTGCTGAAGGCCGCCGGTGCCACCGAAGTGGAATCCGAAGGCCCGCTGCCCTATGGCGGCTGGCACCTGATGGGCACCGCCCGCATGGGCACGGATCCCCGCACCTCCGTCGTCAACGAATGGGGCCGCGCCCACGATGTGCGCAACCTCTTCATCATCGACGGCTCGCTCTTCGTCACCTCCGCCGGCGTCAACCCCACCCCCACCATCCAGGCCCTCGCGCTCTACATCGCCGATGCGATGAAGCAGCGCCTGGCAAACCTGTTCGACTAGGAAACAGAAGGATGAACCGCCAAGACGCCAAGAGCGCCAAGGTAACGCCAAGGACCACCTTGGCGCATTCTTGGCGTCCTTGGCGCCTTGGCGGTTCCCTTTCTTTTTTCATCCCTCGGATCCGGATTCCCCAATGACCGACGACATCGCAGACGTTCTTATCATCGGTGCCGGGGCCTCCGGCGCCGCCATGGCCTGGTCGCTGGCCGACACCAAGATGCGCATCGTCTGCCTGGAACAGGGCGGCTGGATGAAGCCCGGCGACTACCCCTCCACGGGCCGCGACTGGGAAGCCCGCGCCATGGGCGACTACTCGCCGAGCCCCAACCGCCGCGCCCGCCCCGAGGACTACCCGATCAACGACGACGCCTCGCCGATCAAGGTGGTGAACTTCAACGGCGTCGGCGGCGGCACCGTGATGTACACCGCCCACTGGCCCCGCCTGCACCCCAGCGACTTCCGCACCAAAACGCTCGACGGCGTCGGCGAGGACTGGCCGGTGAGCTACGACCAGCTCGCCCCGTTCTACGCGCTGAACGACCGGATGATGGGCGTCTCCGGCCTGGAGGGTGACCCCGCCTACCCGCCCGGCAAGACCTCGCCGATGAAGCCGCTGCCGCTCGGCCGCTCCGGCGCGCTGTGGGCCAAGGCCTTCAACCAGCTTGGCTGGCACTGGTGGCCCAGCGACGCCACCATCGCCACCGAGGACTACGAAGGCCGCGCCGCCTGCATGAACCTCGGCCACTGCACACCGGGCTGCGCGCTCGGCGCGAAGGCCAGCACCGACATCACCTATTGGCCGCTGGCCATCCGCCAGGGCGTGGAGCTGCGCACGCATTGCCGGGTGAAGCGCATCGTCACCGGGGAAGGCGGCATGGCCACCGGCGTGGAGTATTACGACGCCGAAAACAAGCTGCGCTTCCAGGCCGCCCATGTGGTGGTGCTGGCCGCCAACGGCATCGGCACTCCGCGCATCCTGCTGAACTCCGCCAGCGCGCAGCACCCCAACGGCCTGGCCAACTCATCCGACCAGGTCGGCCGCAACCTGATGTTCCACCCCTACATCCAGGTCTATGGCTATGTGGAGCAGGAAGTGGACGGCAATCGCGGCCCGCCGCTCAACCTCTGGAGCCACGAGTTCTACGAGACCGACCCGGCGCGGGACTTCAAGCGCGGCTACATGTTCCAGATCAGCCGCGGCGTCGGCGCGGTGGCCGAAGCCATCGCCAGCCACGAGACCGGCCGCCTGCCCTGGGGCGCTGCCCACCACGAAACCTACCGCAAGCTGGCCTACCACCGCCTCAATCTTTCAGTTGTGGTCGACGACCTTCCGGAAGCCCACAACCGCGTCACGCTCGACCCGGTGCTGACCGACAGCCACGGCATCCCGGCCCCCAAGGTGGAATACCGCATGGGCGAGAACAGCCTGCGCATGATCGACCACGGCGTGGCCAACGCGAAGAAGGTGCTGAACCTGCTCGGCGCGCAGGACATCACCGTGCAGAACCCCATTCTCTACGGCGGCTGGCACAACCTCGGCACCGCCCGCATGGGCGCCGATCCCCGCACCTCCGTCGTCAACGAATGGGGCCGCACGCACGACGTGCGCAACCTCTTCATCATCGACGGCTCCCTCTTCGCCTCCGCCGGCGCGGTGAACCCCACCAGCACCATCCAGGCCCTCGCGCTCTACATCGCCGACGAGATGAAGCAGCGCCTGGCGAATTTGTTCGACTGATCCAAGAAAGATGAACCGCCAAGACGCCGAGATCGCCAAGGAAACGCCAAGCACCCCCTTGGCGCCTTCTTGGCGTCCTTGGCGTCTTGGCGGTTGCCTTCCTCCTTCCACTCCGGCCCGGACGCAACGATGACCGACGATATCGCCGACATCCTCCTCATCGGCGCCGGCGCTTCCGGCGCCGCCTTCGCCTGGTCCATGGCCGAGACGAAGATGCGCATTGTCTGCCTGGAACAGGGCGGCTGGACCAAGCCCACCGACTACCCCACCAACGGCCGCGACTGGGAAGCCCGCGCCATGGGCGATTTCTCCCCCAACCCCAACCGCCGCGGCCGGCCGGAAGACTACCCGATCAACGACGACGCCTCGCCGATCAAGATCATGAACTTCAATGGCGTCGGCGGCGGCACCATCATGTTCACCGCCCACTACCCCCGCCTGCACCCCAGCGATTTCCGCACGAAAACGCTGGATGGCGTCGGCCAGGACTGGCCGATCAGCTACGACCAGCTCGCCCCGTACTACGCCCAGAACGACCGCATGACCGGCGTCTCCGGCCTGGAAGGGGACCCCGCCTACCCGCCGGGAAAGAAGCCGCAGATGCGCCCGCCGAATCTCGGCCGCTCCGGCCTCGCCT
>JAIXTK010000415.1 GCA_027483995.1 Acetobacteraceae bacterium | reverse complement strand
TCCTCCAGCTCGATGCCGGCGCGGACGCCCAGCGTGGCCACGGCGCGGGCGGGGTCGCCCAACGAGCGACGGATGTCGCCGGCGCGGGCAGGGCCGTGGGTGATGCGCGGCGCGCGGCCATGCAGGCGGCCCAGCGCCTGGGCCAGTTCCAAGACCGAGGTGGCGCGCCCGGTGCACACGTTCAGCACGTGGCGGCCGGGCGCTTCGGCCAGGAGGCGCATGGCGGCGCGCAGATGCGCCACCACATCCGCGACATAGACGAAATCGCGCAGTTGCTGGCCGTCGCCATGGATGGTGATCTGGCGGTCGGCGGCAGCCAGGGCGGCGAAGATCGAGATCACGCCGGAATAGGGCGAGTGCGGGTCCTGGCGTGGGCCGAACACGTTGAAGAACCGCATGCCCGCGGTGGGCACGCCGTGCACCTGCCACGCCACCGCGCCGTGCAGCTCCGAGCCCAGCTTGTCCGCGCCATAGGCGGTGAGCGGGGCGGGTGCCAGCCCTTCATGCGCCACGGCGTCGCCGAGATTGCCGTACACGGCGGCCGACGAGGCATAGACCACCGGAACCTTCCCGGCGGCGCGGGCGGCGTCCAGCACCGTCACGGTGCCCGTTTGGTTCACCAGGTGGGTGCCGCGCCAATCCTCGTTGCCGCGCGCGACGGAGGCGATGGCGGCGAGGTGGAAGCATCCGGCCACGCCCTGCATGGCCGCGCCGACCGCCACCGGGTCGGTGACGCAGCCGCGCACCAGCTCGCAGCGCGGATCGAGGTTGCCGGCATGGCCGGTGGAGAGGTCGTCCAGCACGCGCACGCGATGGCCCTCGGCCAGCAGTGCGTCTGCCAGGTGGGATCCGATGAAGCCTGCGCCGCCTGTCACCAGGTATTGGGCCAAGTCCCGCCTCCGTTGCGCGTCCGCCGTCGCCGTCGCCGATGCCGCCATGATGGCAGCGCCGCGGTTACCGGGCCGTCAAGCGGGCCGCAAGCCAACCATGCGTGATATGGCGGCAAACCCGCTTCAGTGACGTTACCTTTCGCAACGCAGCGGGATCAACCGCCCTTCACCCCGCCTGCGGTCAGCCCTGCCACGATCTCCTTCTGCATGATCAGCGTCAGCGCCAGCACCGGCAGCGTTACCAGCAGGGCGGCGGCGGCGAGCGGGCCCCAGCTGACCTGCTCGAAGCTGATCACGTTGTACACCGCCACCGGCAGGGTGCGGGTGGCACGCCCGGCCAGCACCACGCCGAAGATGAAGTTGTTCCAGCTGAAGATGAAGGCCAGGATCATCGCCACCACGATCCCCGGCCGGGCCAGTGGCAGGGCGATGTGGAAGAACGCTTGTCGGATGGTGGCGCCATCCACCAGCGCGGCCTCCTCCAGGTCTGGCGGCAGCCCCTCGAAGAAGCCGATCATCACCCACACCACGATCGGCACGGTGATGACGAGGTGGGTGATCACCAGCGGCGTGAGCGTGCCGGTGAGGCCAAGCCACTGGAACAGCAGGAACAGCGGAATGAGGTACGAAAGGCCCGGTGTCACGCGCGCGATCATGATCAGCGCCGCCACCCGGTGCGCCTTGGCCTTGGCGATGCCGAACCCGGCCGGCACGCCCAGCAGCAGGGCGAGCCCCGTGGCGCCGAAGCTCACGATCACGGAGTTGATCGTGTAGGTCAGGAAGTCGTTGCGCTCGAACACCTCGATGAAGTTGTTCAGCGTCGGCGGGTTCGGGATGAACACGGGAACGAAGGACATGTTGTCCACCTCGTTCTTCAGCGACAGCGACAGCATCCACAGGAACACCAGGATCGCCGGCGAGATCAGCGCGAACACGCTCAGCCCGAAGAACACGCGGCCAATGCCGCGGCGCACGCGATGGGCGTTCATTGCCACTGCTCCCGCTGCCGCACCGTGAACAAGACCAGGCTGATCAGCAGGATGATCACGAAGAACACCACCGTCATCGCCGCGGCGTAGCCCAGGTTATAGAAGGCGAAGGCGGTCTGGTACAGATAAAGGTTGATCGTCTCGGAAGAGGTGCCCGGCCCGCCGCCCGATACGACGAAGATCAGGTCGAAGGCCTTCAGCGCGTCGATCGTGCGGATCACGGTGGCCACGATGATGTGCGGCCAGACCAGCGGCACGGTCAGATGGCGGAACGTGTCCCATGCGGAGGCGCCGTCGATGCGCGCGGCCTCGAACGGATCGGTCGGCAGGCTGGCGAGCCCGCCGAGCACGATCAGCATCACCAGCGGCGTCCATTGCCAGGTTTCCACCAGCACCAGCGTGGGGATGACGGTATCGGAGGCATAGCTCCACTGGCTCGGCGGCAGGCCGACGGAGGTGAGCAGGTAGTTCAGCACGCCGGCCTGGGGGTGGAACATCATCGTCCACACCAGGGCGATCGCCACCGGGGTGGCCATCATCGGCAGGATGAACACGGTGCGGGCGAAGCCGCGCAGCGGGAAGTTGCGGTGGAAGCACACCGCGGCGGCCACGCCGAGCACGACGGGGAAAAACACCGACAGCGCGGTGAAATACAGCGTGCGCACCACCGACCAGAGAAAGCGCTCATCGGTGGGCAGGCGCAGGTAGTTGGCGAAGCCGACATAGGTGAAGGTGCCGCGCACATCCCACTCATGCATCGACATGAACAGGGTGAAGATCCACGGGAACACGATCACCGCGAACACCACCAAACCGGCGGGCACCACGAAGGGCCAGTATTTGCGCGCGTAGTTGCGCCCGCGCAGCCCGGTGGAGGGGGCGCGGGCCCCGGTGGCCTGCGCGTTCCCGCTCATCGCGTGCGCCTGCGAATCGTCATGGCGTCTCGGCTCACCGGACGGTCTCCCTGTATCCTGTCGGCGGAATTAGCCCCCGCGCCATGCGCTTGCAACATATCCCGCGCGGCGCGTGATCGTCGGAGGCGGAATCGCCGGAGACGTGAATCACGCGACCATACCAGGCTCAGGGCACCGGCAGGTCGGTGATGCGGCACAGGTTGGCCCCCTTGCGCTCCAGCGCGCGCCCGCCCTCGAACACCACGCGCAGGTCGTAGCTGCACTCGCCGCCGCGCGGCAGGCGGAACAGCCGTGCCTCCTGCGGTGCCAGCTTGCCCTGGTCCAGCCGGTTGCGGCCCCAGCTGCCGGTCCCGGCGGGGGTGGCGAACAGCTCGGCGATCGGCACCTGGCCGCGATTGACCAGGCGGAAGCTGGGGTCGTCCGCCGGCTTGGCCCCCGGCGCGGCTGCGGCGGCTGCCGGTGCCGGGCGTGCCCCTGTGCCGTAGCACTGGATGAACAGGGTGGAGGCATGCGCCACCTCCCCCACGGCCGCCGCGCGCATGTCCGGCCCCGTGCTCTGCGCCATGGTCGGCATGGTGCCGGCATCGCGCAGGAACTGCCGCGCCTCCGCCCCCTTGATGGCGAAATTGACGTTCTGCGGGATGTCGCCGCCGGTCATCTGGGCAATCCGCATGGCGTTCAGCTTGCTCACCACCACGCCCACCACGTTGGCCTGGGCATCCAGCAGCGGCCCGCCGGAATTGCCCGGCTGCACCGGCGCGCTGATCTGGAAATGCACGGGGTTGTCGCGCAGCCCGGCCAGCGCGCTGATATCCCCGGTGGTGAGGGTGGGGCCGGAGGAGAGCACGCCCGAGAGCGGGAAGCCGTAGGTCACCACCGCCTCCCCGCGCACCACCGCCGGGCCCTCGCGGAAGCGCAGCGCCGGGCCGGCATCACCCTCATAGCCCAGCAAGGCGAGGTCCCGGCGGGGATCGGAGGCCAGCACGCGCGCCTGGACCACCTGCCCCTGCGGCGTGCGGAAGCTCACGCGCTGGCAGCCATCGATCACGTGGTGGTTGGTCAGCGCCCGGCCGGGCGCGACCACGAAGCCGCTGCCGCTGCTGGTCGGGCGGTCCTGCGCGATCGCAGGCGTGGCGGCGAGAAGGGCAAGGACGGCGATGGCGTGTCGCATGGGTGGCCTCCGGCGGGGCCGCACCCTACTCTGGTGCGGGGCCGCGGGTGAAGGTGGGCGAATGGCACAACGGCGGGCGGCGATTTCCTGGGTGCTGTACGTGTGGGCGGACCACGCCTTCGCCACCATCGTGGCGACCTTCGTGTTCGCCACCTACTTCACCCAGGCAGTGGCGGAAGACCCGATCAAGGGCGCCTCGCAATGGGTGCTGATGCAAACCGTCGCCGGGGCCGCCGTGGCGCTGCTCGCCGTGCCGCTGGGCGCCATCGCCGATAGCGGCGGGCGGCGCAACGCGCTGCTGGGGGTGAGCCTGGCGGTGATGGTGGCCGCCACGCTCGGCCTGTGGTTCGTGAAGCCGGAGCCCTCCTACGTGCTGCTCGCCCTGGTGCTGGCCGGGGTGGGCACGGTCGCCTACGAGATCGCCAGCATCTTCTACAACGCCATGCTGCCCGATCTCGCCCCGCGCGAACGCTTCGGCCGCCTTTCCAGCTTCGCCTGGGGCGCCGGCTATGGCGGCGGGCTGGCCGCGCTGGTGGTGGCCCTGGTGTTTCTGGTGCAGCCCGATCCGCCGCTGTTCGGCCTGGATGCCGCCAGCTCGGAGCCGGTGCGTGCCTGCGTGATCCTGGCCGGGCTCTGGGCGCTTGTGTTCGGCTGGCCGGCGCTGGTGTTCATCCCCAAACCCGCCACGCAGCGCCCCTGGGGCGAGGCGGTGCGCAATGCCATGGCCGAACTCCGCACCACCCTGCGCGCCGCGGTGGCCGACCCGGTGCTGCGCCGCTTCCTGATCGCGCGCATGCTGTTCATGGACGGGCTGGTGACGCTGTTCGCTTTCGGCGGCATCTTCGCCGCTGGTACCTTCGGCTTCACCGCCCGCGATGTGCTGCTCTTCGGCATCGGCCTGAACATCACCGCCGGCCTGGGCGTGATCGGCTTTGCCTTCATCGAGGACCGGATCGGCCCGAAATCGGCGATCATCATCAGCCTCTGGGCGCTGGTGGCGCTCGGCACCCCGGCGCTGATCGTCACGGAGCCGCTATGGTTCTGGGTGTTCGGCCTGGCGCTGGGCCTGTTCGTCGGCCCCGCGCAATCGGCCAGCCGCAGCCTGATGGCCCATATGGCCCCGCCCGAGGCGCGCTCCGCCTGGTTCGGCCTGTTCGCCCTCTCCGGCCGCGTCACCGCCTTTATCGGCCCGCTCTTCCTGGCGCTGGCCACCAATCTGTTCCAGAGCCAGCGCGCGGGGATGGCGACGATCCTGGTGTTCCTCGCCGCCGGCGCCCTGGCCCTGATCGGCCTGCGCGTACCACGGAGGTAACTACCAGCGCCCCAACCCGGCCGCCCGCGCCCGCGCCACCACAAACCCCAGCCAGGCCAACTGTGGCACCACCAGGATCAGCAGCAGCGGCAGCTTCGTCCCTGGCGCGGCATGGGTGAAGGCCAAGGCCACCACCCCGCCCACCGCCGCGAACCCCCAATGCACCGCCGCGATCACTCTGGCATCCACGCCCGACCGATGTGCCACTTGATACAGATGCGAGCGATGGGCCTGCGCCACGTTCTCGCCCGCCAGCGCGCGCCGCACCAGCGTGAACGCCACGTCGAACAACACGCCGGCCAGCAGCATCGGCACCAGCAAAAAGCTCATCTCGATCGTCTGGAACCGCGCCGCCGCCACCCCCAGCATCGCCAGCACGAAACCGCAGAACTGGCTGCCCACGTCGCCCATGAAAATCCGCGCGCGGGGGAAATTGAACGGCAAAAACCCCGCCACCGCCGCCCCCAGCAGCAGGGCGGCGAAATACACGAACCACCCCTCCTGCCCCGCCGCGATCACCGCCAGGAAGCCGCACGCCACCAGCACGGTGCCGCCCACCAGCCCGTGCAGCCCGTCGATGAAGTTCATCGCGTTGGTGGCGAACAAAATCCACCCCACCGTTACCACCGCGCCCCAAATCCCGAGATCCACGGGCCCCAGCAGCGGCAGGTTGAACACCTCCACATACAGCCCCGTACCCACCGCCAGCAGCGCCGCCCCCACCTGCGCGCCCAGCTTCACCACGAACGGGAAATCGCGCAGGTCGTCCCAATACGCCACCACCGCAATCGCCACCGCGGCCAACACCACGCCGCGGAAATACGCATCCGCCAGCCGGGCAAAATCGGCAAACCCATACAGCACCGAAATGCCCAACAGGAACGCCACCACAATCCCAACCCCACCGCCCTTCGGCGTGGGAACACTGTGCGCCTTCCTCGCCGCCGGCCGGTCCATCACCCCCGCCGACACCATCGCCCGCACGACAACCGCCGCAACACACGCCAACCCCGCCGCAAACACCAGGTGCCGCAGTATCGCCGCCCAGGTCATGCGAGGGTTGGGCCTGTGGAAGGGAAGGAAGGCCAGGGCTCTGCCCTGGACCCGCCAGGGACCTGAGGTCCCTGGACCCACATAAGTTCCGCCTTCGGCGGGAGGGGCCGTCTCGGCGCGCGACACAAACTGGGACGGCCCCTCCCGCCGAAGGCGGAAAAGTGAAGGGGTCTGGGGCCTAAGGCCCCAGCGGGGTCCAGGGGCAGGGCCCCTGGCCTTCCCTTGCCGTCCACGCGCCCTACCCCCGGACGAGCTTGGCTTCGATGCGGTCCCAGATGGCGCTGGCGAGGTCGGTGCCGTCGAAGCGGGCGATTTCCTGCAGGCCGGTCGGGGAGGTCACGTTGATTTCGGTCAGGTAGTCACCGATCACGTCGATGCCCACGAAGATGAGGCCCTGTTCCTTGAGCAGGGGGCCGATGGCCTCGCAGATTTCGGTGTCCCGCGCCGACAGGCCGATTTTCTCCGGCCGGCCGCCCACGTGCATGTTGCTGCGTGCTTCGCCGGCGGCGGGCACGCGGTTGATGGCGCCCATCGGTTCGCCGTCCACCAGGATGATGCGTTTGTCGCCTTGGCGCACGGCGGGTTCGTAGCGCTGGATCATCAGCGGCTCGCGCGAGCGGGCGAAGTGCATTTCCAGCAGGGAGTTGAGGTTTTCGTCGTCGTGCTTGATGCGGAACACGCCGGCACCGCCATTGCCGAACAGCGGCTTCACGATGATGTCCTTGTGCGTGGCGCGGAAGCCGCGGATCGCGTCCGGGTCCCATGTGACGAGCGTGGGCGGCATCAGGTGCGGGAAGTGCGTCACCAGCAGTTTTTCGGGCGCGTTGCGCACGGAAACCGGGTGGTTCACCACCAGCGTGCCGGTGCCGTCGCTCTTGTGGACGTGTTCCAGCATGTGGGTGGCGGTGATGTAGGCCATGTCGAAGGGCGGGTCCTGGCGCATCAGGATCACGTCCATCGTGCCGAGATCCAGGATCTCTTCCGGCCCGAACGTGTAGTGGTTGTTGCGCACGCGCTGCACCGTCACGGGGCGGGCGCGGGCGAACAGCCGCTCCTCCCGCACGCCGGGCTTCAGCACGCCTTCGCGCAAGGACATGTGGCGCACCTCGTAGTGCCACAGCGAATGCCCGCGCGCCTGGGCCGCCAGCATCAGCTGGAAGGAGGAGTCGCCGTCGATGTTGATGGTCTCGATCGGGTCCATCTGGACCGCGACCTTCAGGGGGCCGGCCATGGCAACGCTCCTCCGCGGGGTGGCTGGCCCCTGGCATGGCGCAAACTGCGCCGTCGTGCAATCCTGACAGGGCGACGGCAGCGGGTTGCTGTTCGCACTATGGCCGAGCCGTTGAGGCTAAGCGCATGTGCGTGAGGGAGGTTATGCCCATGGCCTTGCGGGTCGCTGTGCTGACCGACACTCTCTCCCCTGGGTTCTTCTTCCCGATCTGGTGTCGTTACTATGGCGACCTCTTCGGCCGGGAGAACCTTCATGTCATCAGTTACGAAGGGATCCCGAAAATCGACGGGTCAGGCCTGGGAAGCGTGATTCGCCTGCCGATCCCATGGGATGATGGAACCCGTGCGGCGCTGTTCTCCGATCTCGTCACCTTCATGCTGGGCGCCTACGATGTGGTGATCCGAACGGACACGGACGAGATCCTGGTGGTCGACCCGGCGGTGGCGCCCGATCTGCGGAGCTACCTGCAGACCATGGAGGGTAGCCATTGCACGGCGCGTGGCTTTGATGTCGTTCAAACCGTGAGCGAGGCGGCGTTAGAGCCAGGCCCCATTCTGGCGCAGCGCCGGTTTGCCTATCCGAACACCGCCCTGAACAAGACGTGCATCGTCCGCACTCCGGTACGGTGGTCGCCAGGTTTCCACTGGTGCACGCGGCCACCTCAAGCCGGCGCGGTGTTTCTCTTGCACCTGAAGCGTGTCGACGTCGCCTGGGAACTGCGGTGGCATCAAGAGATGCTTGGCCGCATTGGCGACAACCCGAAGGTCCCGCAATACACGCGTGACCACTACAGCTTCGACCATGAGAAGGTGCTGAAGCACAATCTCTTCGTCAGCTTGCTGACGCGGCTGACTGGGATCGAGTCCTGGTATCGCGAGGATCTGCAGTTGGAATTCATTGCCTCTGTCAAAGTTGAGGCTGGCACCGGGCTGCAGGTCGGCGCCTACAGGCTCGATGAGGTGCTTTGCGCCATTCCAGATGCATGGCGCGGTCTCGTCTAGAGCAACAGCCGACCGGATGGAATCATCCGATCGGCTAAAGTTGCTCGCTCTAGGTGCCTCTCAATTCAGCCGCGTCCGCAGGGCCGCCAGCGCCGCGCGCATCCCGTCTGCCGCCTCGCCCTCCGGCACCAGGCGCAGGAAGGCTTCGCCGCAGCGCAGCGCATCGGCCAGCCGGCCCAGGCGCTGGTGCATCACGGCGGCTTCGCGCCACTGGCTCGCCTCATCGGGCGCGATGCGCAGCATGTCCTCGGTGCAGGCCACTGCACCTTCCATGTCGCCCGCCTGCAAGCGGCGCAGCTTGATGTTGTTCTGCAGCCGCAGCAGCACCGCGCGCTGGCTCATCGGCCGCAGCGCGCCGGGGCGCAGTTCCGCCTCCGGCCCTTCCACGTTCTTGATCAGCCGGCGCAGCGCGCGGGCATCCACCGGGGCGCCGCCGTTGAACACATCCACCACCATCTGCGCGCCGTCATGCGCCACGGCCAGCAGGAAATGCCCGGGGAAATCCACCCCGTGCCCGTCCCACCCCGCCGCGCGGATGCAATGCAGCCACAAAACCCCCAGCGCCACCGGCAGCCCGCGCCGCCGCTCGGTCACGCGGATCAGGTTGGCATTGGCCATGTCGTCGTAGCTCTGCGTGTCGCCGGCATAGCCATGCGTCTCGCCCAGCAGCCGTGCCAGCCCGATCGCCTGGCCCAGCACATCCTCCCGCCCCACCGTGCCGGACAGCGCCACGGCACCGCGCGCCAGCTCCGACAAGTGCTCGCGCGCCGCCTCCGCATCGGCGCGCGGCAGATCCACCCGCGCCAGTTGCAGCGCCGCCTCGGCGATGGCGATCTCCCCATCCGGTAACTGGCCGATCGCTTCCAGCGCGGCGCGAACCCTGTCCATCGTCCTCTCCTCCGGGATCCCTGCCAGTTGCTGAAATGCACCGATTTCCAGCCCGGCCCGCAGCACCTAAGCTGCGCCCACCCGTCTCCCGTGCCGAGGAAGCATGCCATGCGCATCCCCTTCGATCCAGCGTCGCCCGCCCGGCTGCGCCGGTTCGGCCTCGGCCTGCCGTTTACCCGCCCCACCACCTTCACCGCCGAATTCGCGCTGGAGGCGCCGGTCGAGATCCAGGCCGGGATCGACACCGCCATGCCCTGCCGCATCGGCGCCTTCACCAGCATCGCCGGCGGGCGCCTGCGCCATGTTGCCATCGGCCGCTACTGCACCCTCGCCGCCGACGTGCAAACAGGGTGGGACGATGCGCCACAAGGCTGGGCCACCACCTCGGCCCTGGCGCACACGCCGAACCCGCAGGGCTGGGCCACCTTGCTGGGCCACGACCCTCGTCCCCCCGCCGAGCCCCCCGCCACCCGCCAGGCCACCACCATCGGCCACGATGTCTGGATCGGGCAGGGCGCCTACCTCCATCCCGGCATCACCGTGGGCGACGGCGCCATCATCGCCCCGCGCGCCGTGGTGGAGGCAGACGTGCCGCCCTACGCCGTGATGGCCGGCACCCCCGCGCGCCTGCAGCACCTGCGCTTCGATGAAGCCACCATCGTTCGGCTGCGCGCACTCGCCTGGTGGCGCTTCAGCCTGTTCCAACTCCTGCCCGGCCTGGCGCAGGATGTGCCGCGCTTCCTGGACCATCTGGAGCAGGCCAGCGACCGTGGCGCCATTGAACCCTACGAGCCCGGCTGGCAAGGGCCCGCGGATCTATTGGATATCATCGTGAATCCCGGCTGACGCAGGAGGGCGCAGTTCTCTTTTCTTCCGAAAAAGAAGCCGCCTTCCTCAGGGCCCCACCCGCATCAACCTTGGTCCCTCGTCGCGCAGCCAGGCCACCGCCGCGCGCGTATGGGGCGTGAGGGTCTCCACCAGCGCCCAGAAGCGCGGCCCGTGGTTCATGTGCTGCAGATGCGCCACCTCATGCGCCACCACGTAGTCCTGCACGAAGTGCGGCGCCATCACCAGCCGCCAGGAGAAGGCCAGCGCCCGGCTGCTGGCGCAACTGCCCCAGCGTGTGCGCGTATCCTTCACCGTCACCCGGCTCGGCCGCAGGCCGGAGGCCGCCACCTTCTGCGCCAGCAGCACCGAAAGCCGCCGCCGCGCCTCGGCCCGCAGGAAATCCCCCACCCGCCGCTCCAGGAAGGCGGGGTCGCCGGCCACGCGAAGCTCGCCCTCGTCCAGCCAGGCGGTGCCGCGCCGGCCGCCCAGCGTGCCGGGCGGCATGTGGCGGATGCGATGCTCCACCCCTTCCACCGGCACCAGCGCCCCGTCCTTGAACGCCACCGCGCCGGGCAGCGCGGCCAGGCGCTGCGCCACCCAATCGGCATGATCCATCAGCAGCGCCATGCCGGCCGGGCGCCCGGCCCGCATCGGCAGCGTCACCACCACCGCCCCGTCGCGCGGGTCGATGCGCAGGCTCACGCGCCGCGCTCGCGCGCTGCGCCGCCACTCCACCCGGGCCAGGCTGCCAGCCAGCGGGACCATTTCCGAGATGGCCTGATCCATGCCCCATGTTTGGCAGATTCCGCCGTGCCGGCACAACCGCCGCGTGCCCCCGCATGCCCTTCCGGGCCGCGCCCCGCTCCGGTAGTCTCAGCCCATGCGCATCCTCGCCCTCGACGCCGCCCTGGCCCGCTGCTCCGCGGCGGTGCTGGAGGGCGATACCGTGCTGGCCCATGAAGCCGCCCCCGGCGGCCGCGGCCAGCCCGCCCTGCTGGCGCCGATGGCCCAGCGCGTGCTGGCAGCCAGCGGCCTCACGGCCTCGGCGCTGGACGGGATCGCCGTCACCGTCGGCCCCGGCAGTTTCGCCGGGCTGCGCAGCGCCATAGCGTTCGCCCAGGGCCTGGCGCTCGCCGCCGGCAAGCCCGTGCTCGGCGTGCGCGTGGCCGAAGCCCTGGCCGCCACCCTGCACCTGCCGCCCGGCCGCACCCTGTGGGTGGCAATCGACAGCCGCCGCAACCGCGTCTTCCTCGACCAGGGTGGCACCATCACCCCCGTCGCCCTCGATGCCCTGCCGCGCGCCCCGGGCCCCGTCGCCCTGGCCGGCGATGCCGCGATGGACGTGGCCTGCCGCCTGGCCGCGCGCGGTGAGAATGTGATGCTCACCGATGCCCGCCTGCCCGATGCCGTGGCCGTCGCCCGCGTCGGCGCCCTGCGCCTGTCTGGCGCGCTGCCGCCGCTGGCCGCCCAACCGCTCTACATCGATCCGCCCGAAGCCAAGCTCCCAGCCGGCGGCCTGCGCCCCGCGCCCGTGCCATGATGGAGCGTGCCGGCCCGGCCCACGCCGCAGCCCTGGCCGCCATCCACCACGCCGCCTTTCCCCCGGGCCAGCGCTGGGGGCGGGATGCGATGGTGCTGCAACTCGAACTTCCCGGCGTGTTCGTGCTCTACGACCCCGCCGGCGCCATGGTGATGGCCCGCATCGCCGCCGACGAGGCGGAGATCCTCACGCTCGCCGTCCTGCCGGAGCAGCGCCGCCAGGGCCTCGCCCGCATCCTGCTGGAGGAAGCCGCGCGCCAGTGCGAAGCCCTGCGCGCCGGCACGTTGTTCCTCGAAGTCGCCACCCGAAACACCGCCGCCCGCGCCCTGTATGCCGCGCAGGGGTTCGAGGAGATCGGCCGCCGCCGCGGCTACTACGCCGACGGCGACGACGCGCTGGTGATGCGCCGGATGCTTACGCCCGCGCCCGCAGGTCCTGTGTGATCGTGCCGGCCGCCAGCGCCTCCGCCTCATGGCCCGGCTCGCGCTGCGTCTCCAGCAGCGCCGCGTCATACCATTCCCGCATCGCCGGCAGGTCCAGCAGTCGCTGGATATAGGCAGAAGCCGGTGCGCTCAGCACCAGCCCATAGCTCTGCACGCGGAACGCCACCGGGGCAAAGAACGCATCCACCGCGGTGAAGGCCGTGCCGCCCAGGAACGGGCCGCCGAACCGGGCCAGCCCCTCGCACCACAGCTCGTCGAGCCGCGCCACCTCCTGCGCCAGCGCCGGGGAGACCTCGTGCAGCTTCACCCGGATGCCGCAGCTCATGCTGCAGGTGTTGCGCAGCGCGGAGAACCCGCCATGCATCTCTGCCGCCGCGCAGCGCGCCCAGGCCCGGGCCGCGCCATCCGCCGGCCACACGCCCTGGTGCCGCTCGGCCAGGTATTCCACGATGGCCAGGGAATCCCACACCACCGTCTCGCCGTCATGCAGGCACGGCACCGTCCCGTTCGGCGCGAATGCCTTGAACACCGCCCGGTTGGAGCCTGGCACGAAATACCGAACCTCCTCTGCGAACCCGATCCCCAGCGTGCGCATCAGCACCCAGGGCCGCAGCGACCAGGAGGAGTAGTTGCGGTTGGCGGTGAACAGGCGATAGGCCATCCCAGGCTACTTCAGCGTTTCGAGATAGGCGATCAGGTCCGCCCGCTGCGTGGGGTTCTTCAGGCCGACATAGGCCATCGTGGTGCCGGGGATCGTCTCCTTCGGGTTCACCAGGTACTTGTCCAGCACCTCTGGCGTCCACGTCAGCTTCGCGTCCCTGTTCGCCGCCGAATAGCGGAACCCCTCCACCGTGCCGGACACGCGGCCCATGAGGCCGAACATGCTCGGCCCCACCCGGTTCTTGCCGGCTTCCACCACGTGGCAGGCGCCGCATTGGGTGCGGAACACGCGCGCCCCGGCTTCGGCATCGCCGGCCCAGGCCGCCCCACCCGGCAGCACGGCCGCAGCAAAGGCAGCAATCGCGAAAAGACGCATCGGAAGGCTCCTGTGAAGGAAACGAACCGCCTAGAAATAGGCCCTCAGAGGGATTCCGCCAGCATGCACTCCACGCTGCGCCCATGCACCGTCCGCGCAGCCTGCTGCACGCTGCGGCACGAATCCTGCGCCACGGGGCAGCGCGGATGGAAGCGGCAGCCCGGCGGCACGTTGGCGGGATCCGGGTAGGAATCGCCCAGCCCCACATCCGGAATGCCCAGCCCCGGCTCCGGCGTCAGCACGGAAGCCAGCAGCGCGCGCGTGTAGGGATGCGCCGGCCGGCGGAACAGATCATCCGTCTCCGCCCGTTCCACCACGCGGCCGAGATACATTACCGCCACCTCGTCGCAGATATGCTCCACCACGGCCAGGTTGTGGCTGATGAACACCAGCGTCAGGCCAAGGTCGCGCCGCAGCTCCGCCAGCAAATTCAGGATCTGCGCCTGCACGCTCACATCCAGCGCGCTGGTCGGCTCGTCGCACACCACGATGCGCGGCCGCAGCACCAGCGCGCGCGCGATCGCCACGCGCTGCCGCTGCCCGCCGGAAAGCTGCGCCGGCAGGCGCCCGCCCTGCTCCGCCGTCAGCCCCACGCGCGCCAGCATCTCGTTCACGCGCTTGCTGCGCTCGGCCTCGCCCACGCCTTGCGCCACCAGCGGCATGCCGACGATGTCGGCCACCGTACGGCGCGGGTTCAGGGAAGAGAACGGGTCCTGGAACACCGGCTGGATCAGCTGTGCCCGCTCGCGCCGATGCATCCCGGAGAGCTTGCGCCCATCCACCAGGATGTCGCCTCCGGTCGCCGGATGCAGCCCCAGGATCAGCCGCGCCAGCGTCGATTTCCCGCAGCCGCTCTCGCCCACAATCCCGAAGCACCCGCCCGGCGGCACCGAGAACGAAACCCCATCCACCGCGCGCACGAAACGCGGGGCCGAAAACATGCCGGTGCCCTGCCGGAACACCTTCTCCACATTGCGAACTTCAATGGCGGGCGTCATGCCGCGGCCCCCGCCGACAGCTTCGCCGTCCAATCGGCCCCCAGATGGCATTCGTAGCGATGCCCCGCCCCGGCCTCGCGCCCCGGCACATCGCCCGTGCCACAGGCCGGCATCGCCTGCGCGCACCGCTCGCGGAACGCACAGCCGGAATAGCCAGGCCCGATCTTCGGCACCGTGCCGGGAATGCTGCCCAACGGCTCCCCACGCGCAATCTTGCCCGGCACCGGCACACAGGCCAGCAACCCATGCGTGTAGGGATGCGTCGGCTGTCCGAACAGCTCCGCCGCCGGCCCACTTTCCACCACCCGGCCCGCGTACATCACGCTCACCCGGTGCGCCATGCGCGCCACGATCCCCAGATCATGCGTGATCAGCAAAATCGCCAGCCCCAGCTCCTGCTGCAGCTCCTGCAGCAGCCGCAAAATCTGCGCCTGCACCGTCACGTCCAGCGCCGTGGTCGGCTCGTCCGCGATCAGCAGCTTGGGATCGCACATCAGCGCCATCGCGATCATCACCCGCTGCCGCAACCCGCCCGACAACTGGTGCGGATACTGCGCCAGCCGCATCCCCGGCGCCGTGATTCCCACCCGGCCCAACAAATGCGCCGCCCGCTCCAACGCCGCCGCCTTCGAGCCCCCGCGATGCCGCACATACACCTCGGCCATCTGCGACCCCACGGTGTAGGCCGGGTTCAACGATGTCATTGGCTCCTGGAAAATCATCGCCATCGCGTCGCCGCGCAGCTTGCCCATCTCCCGCTCCGACAGGCCGGCAATCTCCCGCCCCTCGAACCTGATCCCGTCGGCCGTCCGAACCGCGCCGCGCGCCAGCAAATTCATCACCGCCAGCGAGGTCACGCTCTTCCCGCAGCCACTCTCCCCCACCAAACAATGCGTCTCGCCGCGGGCCACCGCGATCGAAATCCCCCGCACCGCCTGCGTCCCGTTGCCAAACCCAACGCGCAAACCTTCCACCTCAAGCAGGGCAGCACTCATGCGACGCCTCGGATCAGCGCGGGGTGGCGGAGGGGAAGGAAGGCCAGGGGCTCTGCCCCTGGACCCCGCTGGGGCCTTAGGCCCCAGACCCCGATACCTTTTCCGCCTTCGGCGGGGAGGGGCCGCCCGGGTCTCTCCACCGCCTCGACGGCCCCTCCCCGCCGAAGGCGGAACTATTGTGGGTCCAGGGA
>JAIXTK010000245.1 GCA_027483995.1 Acetobacteraceae bacterium | reverse complement strand
GGCGGCCTTGATGGCCTCATCCGTGTAGCGGACCTTGTGGTGCTTCTCGTAGTTGGTCTTGAGGCCCTTGAGGATCTTGATGGCATCCTCGACGCTGGGCTCGTTCACATCGATCTTCTGGAACCGGCGCACGAGGGCGCGGTCCTTCTCGAAGTGGTTGCGGAATTCCTTGTAGGTGGTGCTGCCGATGCAGCGCAGCGTGCCCTGGGCCAAAGCGGGCTTGAGCAGGTTGGAGGCATCCATCGCCCCGCCGCTGGTGGCGCCGGCGCCGATGACGGTGTGGATCTCATCGATGAACAGGATGGCGTTGGGATGCGCCTCCAGCTCGGTGATGACGGCCTTCAGCCGTTCCTCGAAGTCGCCGCGATAGCGGGTGCCGGCGAGCAGCGCGCCCATGTCCAGCGAGAAGATGGTGGACTTGGACAGCACCTCGGGGACGTCGCCTTCGATGATGCGCTTGGCCAGGCCCTCGGCGATTGCGGTCTTGCCGACGCCGGGATCGCCCACATAGAGCGGGTTGTTCTTGGTGCGGCGGCACAGGATCTGGATGGTGCGCTCGATCTCCTGCTCGCGGCCGATGAGCGGGTCGATCTTGCCGGACTGCGCCTTCTTGTTGAGGTTGACGCAGTAATTGCCCAGCGCGTCCTGGCCCTTGCCCCGCGGCTTTTCCTCGCGTTCCACCTCGCCACTGCCCTCCTGGTTGCCGGAGCCCTGCACCGGGCGCGCGGCCGAGCGGCCGGGTGCCTTGGCGATGCCGTGGCTGATGAAATTGACGGCGTCGAGACGGGTCATGTCCTGCGTCTGCAGGAAATAGACGGCGTGGCTTTCGCGTTCGCTGAAGAGTGCCACCAGCACGTTCGCCCCGGTCACCTCCTCGCGCCCGGAGGATTGGACATGGATGGCGGCGCGCTGGACGACGCGCTGGAAGCCGGCGGTGGGCTTGGGCTCGCCGGGGCGATCCGTGGCCAGACCGGCGAGGTCCTTGTCCAGGAACTCGGTGAGTTCGGTGCGCAGCTTGTCGATGTCCACGCCGCAGGCGCGCAGGACCGTGGCCGCATCCGAATCGTCGGTGAGGCCGAGCAGCAGGTGCTCCAGCGTCGCGTATTCGTGTTTGCGCTCGGAGGCCAGGCCCAGGGCGCGGTGGAGCGTTTGTTCAAGATTGCGGGAGAGCATGGATGTCAACGCTCCTCAGGTAAGGCGCGGCGCGGGGAATGGCCCGGCCGGGGGAAATGGCACGGCGTCGCGGTGGATGCGGCCCGTCGACCAGCGGGGCGACCAGCGGGGCGACCTGCGGGCCTGTCGTATGGCCGAAGCGCCATCATTCGCGATGCCGGGGTGGTCGCACCAGCGTTTTTTTGGCGCGGGGCGATGGGGGGCGGGGGCAGAGTGTTCCACGGCAAAGACATGGCGTGGCGGGGCGGGAACGAAAACGGCCCCAAGCCATGCCGGGTGGGGCGGGCTGACCGGGGGCGGGCGCGGGTTGAAAGATCCCGGCACGCGACGGTGCCTGGATATGCCGAGGCGGCGGGGGTGCCCAAGGCGCTGGACCGTTCGGTTCCCGACGAACTCAGTCCTTCTCGATGGTGCACTGCAGGGGGTGCTGGTTCTGGCGGGCGAGGTCCATCACCTGGGTGACCTTGGTTTCGGCCACCTCATAGGTGAAGACGCCGCAGACGCCGACGCCGCGACGATGGACGTGCAGCATGATGCGGGTGGCTTCCTCGCGGTTCTTCTGGAAGAAGCGCTCCAGGACGTGGACGACGAACTCCATCGGCGTGTAGTCGTCGTTCAGCATCAATACCTTGTACATGGCAGGCTTGCGGGTTTTCGGCCGCGCCTTGACGACCACGCCGGTGTTCGGCGTTTCGCCATTGCCCTTGCGGCCATCGTCGTCGCTGCCGCGCTTGTCGCCGCCGTCACTCATCCTGCGCCACCCTGATCTCGTATGGGGGTGCCCCCCGCGGGCCTGGCCCGCCGGGCATTCTCTGCCCAATGCCTTAGCATATCGCAAACCCGCGCGCTGGGAAACGGCCCGGGCAGCGAGGGCCGCCGCGAACGCAGACGAGGCCCGGACGGGGAGGAACGTCCGGGCCTCGTCGCGTGGCCCTGCGGCGCCAGGGGGGGGTAGGCGCCGCGGGGCCGGGATCGTCCGCTGGCGAACCGTGAGGCTCAGCCGACGCGGGCGAACTTCTCCACCGCGAGCGTGACGCGGGCGGTGAGGGGCGCCATGGCCTGCTCGGCCAGCTTCATCGAGGCGTCGGTGATCTTGCCGGTCTCGCTGACGGCGGTCTCCATCGAGGTGCGGGCGAGGGTGGACTGGAGGTCCATCGCTTCCTTCAGGGACTTCACCGAGGTGAGCGCCTTGAAGTTGCCCATCGCGGCCTCAACCTGGGCCTGCGCGGTGGCGGCGAAGCTCTTCTGCAGGTCCTGCACGCCGGCGGCCCAGATCTGGCCAGCCTTCATCATCGCCTCGAAATTGCCCTGGCTGAAGGAAACGAACTCTTCGGCCGACTTGACTGCCTTTTCCATGGTCTGCTTCACCTTTTCATGTGTGCTGTCTTGGCCGGCAACCGCGCCGGCAGCGCTGTTCTTGAGGGCGGCCACGGTGCGCTCGAACGGCCCGGCCGGCGCTGCGTTGGCCGCGGGGGCGGGCGCCTGGGCCTGCTCGATCGCGGGGGTGGCGGCGGTGGCGGCGGGCTTCCTGGCCATGGACCCTGTCTTTCCTGGTCTGCGGCCTCGCGGCCTCGGAACGCTTGCTGCGGTGCAGCACGGCCCGGCTTATGGCAGCGTGGTTCCGGAGGGTCAAGATTTTTGTGCGCTGCACAATCGGCAAAATGGTGCACCGCACCATGGCTGGGTTGGCTGTATGGAGCGGTAGGCAGGCGTGCCGAGTTTCGTAACTTCGGGCGACAAGGCCTTCAGATTCATGTGTTTCAAAGATGTCTTTAGGCTGGACAGGCGGGCGCCGCGGCCGGTAGAACCGGAAGGTTCGCTGGGAGCCCGCTCTGCAATGGCCGATCGCCTGTATCGACTGCGCCGCATGGCGCAGCTTGTGTGCGGAGTGTTCCTGGCCGGAATGGGCCTTGCGATGGCCGGCGCCATGCCCGCCGCCGCGCAGATCGGCTCCGAGCGCTATTCGTCCCTGATTCTGGATGCGCGGACCGGTCGCATGATCTCGTCGGTGAATCCGGACGAGCTGCGCCATCCGGCGAGCCTGACCAAGATGATGACCTTGTACATGACCTTCGAGGCGCTGCGGGACCGGCGCATCTCGCTGCACCAGAGCGTGCCGATGTCGGCCTATGCCGCCTCCATGTCGCCGACCAAGCTGGGCGTGCCGCCGGGCGGGCGGCTGACGGTGGAGGAGGCGATCCTGGGGCTGGTGACGCGGTCGGCCAACGACGCCGCCGCCGCGCTGGGGGAATTGCTGGGCGGCACCGAGGACCGCTTCGCCCGGGTGATGACGCTGCGGGCGCGCGCACTGGGCATGAGCCAGACGGTGTTCCGCAATGCCTCCGGCCTGCCGGACTGGGACCAGGTGACCACGGCGCGCGACATGGCGACGCTGGCGCGCCGGCTGCTGGGGGATTTCCCGCAGGAATACAAGTACTTCTCAACCACGCAGTTCCGCTTCCGCGGCCATGTGTTCCGCAACCACAACCACCTGCTGGACACCTATCCGGGCGCGGACGGGATCAAGACAGGGTATATCGACGCCTCCGGCTACAACCTGGTCAGCTCCGCGGTGCGCGGCAATGTGCGGCTGATCGGCGTGGTGATAGGCGCGGCCCGGGGCTGGGAGCGCGACCTGCACATGGTGGCGTTGCTGGACCAGGGCTTCGAGAAGATGGACGTGCCGATCGCGCCGCGCGTGGCAGGGCGGATGCCGATGCTGGTTTCGGCCGCCGTGGCCGCACCGCCGCCGCCGGTGGTGGCGCCGCAGCGCCGGCCGGCCGCGCGCTGGGCGGTGCAGGTGGGCTCGTTCACCACCGAGCGGGCGGCGCGCCAGGCGGCGGTGGCCGCGCGGCGAATCGCCGACTCGGGCGAGGCCAAGGTGGAGACGGTGACGGTGCAGCGGAAGCAATCCTTCCGCGCGCAGGTGATCGGGCTGACCCATGCCGAGGTGCAGGAGGCATGCGGCCTGCTCTCCCGCCGCAAGATCCCCTGCGTGCCGATCCGGCCGGAGGCGGGGCAGATCGCCAGCCGCTGACGGGCTGCAAGCCACGCGCGCCCGCTTCGCCCTTGCAGGGCAGCCAGCGCTTGCGCATTTTGGTGCCATTGCGCGGCCAGCAGGCGGCGGCGAGGAGGCCTTGATGGACGGCAGGCAGGACGCACGACGGATCACGCTGCATGCGCCGGAGGATTTCGCCGGAATGCGGGCGGCCGGCCGGCTGGCGGCCGAGACTCTGGACATGATCACGGCGCATGTTCAGCCAGGCGTGACGACGGAGGAACTGGACCGGGTGTGCCACGAGTACATCCTGGCCCATGGCGCCACCCCTGCCCCGCTGAACTATCGCGGCTACCCGAAATCCATCTGCACCAGCATCAACCACGTGGTGTGCCACGGCATCCCCGGCGACCGGCGGCTGGAGGCGGGCGACATCGTCAATATCGACGTGACCGTGATCCTGGACGGGTGGTACGGCGACAGCAGCCGGATGTACTGCGCCGGCGTGCCGAGCACCAAGGCGCGCAACCTGATCGAGGTGACGCATGAGGCGCTGGCGCGTGGCCTGGCGGCGGTGAAGCCCGGGGCGCATTTCGGCGATATCGGCCACGCCATCCAGAGCTATGTGGAAGCGCAGCGCTTCAGCGTGGTGCGTGATTTCTGCGGCCACGGCATCGGGCGCGTGTTCCATGCACCGCCGAACGTGCTGCATTTCGGCCGGCCCGGCGAGGGGCCGCGGCTGGCGCCGGGGATGTTCTTCACCATCGAACCGATGGTGAATGCCGGCCGGCCGGACGTGAAGGTGCTCGACGATGGCTGGACGGCCGTGACGCGCGACCGCAGCCTGTCGGCGCAGTTCGAGCATATGGTGGGCGTGACGGAGACAGGGTGTGAGATCTTCACCCTGAGCCCCGCCGGGTTGTTCAAGCCGCCCTACCCCGAGGCGTAGGCCCCAGGGCGGCCACGCGGCGGCCCCGGGGCTGCGCCGACGGCAACTTCCTACAGGGTGAGGCCGCCATCCACGACGATGGTCTGGCCGGTGACCATGGACGCGCCGAAGCCGAGGAAGACGATGACCTCGGCGAGGTCTTCCGGCTCGCAGCGGCGCTTCAGCGTGGCCTTCTCGATGGAGTGCTGGCGGGCTTCCGGCGTCCATTCGATCTGCCAGGCGGAGTTCACCGCACCGGGCGCAATCGCGTTGACGCGCACCGGAGCAAGGCCGCGGGCGAGGTTCTTGGTCAGCGAGATCACACCGGCCTTGGTGGCGCCGTAGGCCAGGGACGAGCCGGCGCTGTGCAGGCCGGCGATGGAGGCGGTGGAGACGATGGCGCCCTGGCTTTCCTTCAGCCACGGGGCGGCGGCCTTGGAGCAGCGGAAGACGCCGACGAGGTTCCCCTGGCGCAGGATCTCCCACAGCTCCTCGGTGATGAGGTCGATGCGCGCGGGGGGCACGACCTCCTTCACGCCGGGGGTGCCGGCGTTGTTCACCAGAAGGTCGAGCCGGCCGAGCTTGCGGCAGGCATCCTCCACCATCTGCTCGCACTCGCCAGCCACGTCGACATTGCCGGGGGCGGAGATGACGTTCAGGCCTTCCTGGCGGAGATTGGCGACGGCTTCC
>JAIXTK010000268.1 GCA_027483995.1 Acetobacteraceae bacterium | reverse complement strand
GTATTTCAACAGCCCCCGCGTGCATTGCTGGTGGGGCTGGGGCACGAGGTGGAGGTGGCCGAGACCGCCGGTGCGGCGCTGGTGGCGGCGCGGGACTGGCGGCCGGATGCGATCCTGCTGGACATCGAGCTGCCGGACTTCAACGGCATGGAGCTGATGCAGCGGCTGCGCGCCGAAGGGATCGACGTGCCGGTGGTGGTGGTGACGGCGAATGCCTCCATCAACGCCGCGGTGGAGGCGATGCGGGCCGGGGCGGTGGACTTCATCGTGAAGCCCTATGCCAAGGCGCGGCTGGCGGTGACGCTGGGCAATGCGCTGGAGAAGCAGGCGCTGGCGACGCAGCTGGCCAGCGTGAAGGCGCGGCTGGATCGCGGCCAGTTCTTCGGCTTCATCGGGGCCTGCGCGCCGATGCAGGCGGTGTACCGCACCATCGAGAGCGTGGCGGCGAGCAAGGCCAGCGTGTTCATCACCGGCGAAAGCGGCACCGGCAAGGAGCTGGCGGCCGAGGCGGTGCACCGGGCGAGCCCGCGCGCGGGGCGCAATTTCGTGGCGCTGAACTGCGGCGCGATCCCGCGTGACCTGCTGGAGAGCGAGGTGTTCGGCCATGTGCGCGGCGCCTTCACCGGGGCGAGCGCGGACCGTGAAGGGGCGGCGAAGCTGGCCGACGGGGGCACGCTGTTCCTGGATGAAATCGGCGAGATGCCGTTGGATATGCAGGTTAAATTGCTGCGCTTCGTGCAGACCGGCACGTTCTCTCCGGTGGGGTCCTCGCGGCTGGAACGGGTGGATGTGCGCTTCGTGTGTGCCACCAATCGGGACCCGATGCTGGAGGTGCAGGCCGGGCGGTTCCGCGAGGATCTGTATTACCGGCTGTATGTGGTGCCCGTGGAATTGCCGCCGCTGCGGGGGCGGGGCGAGGACGTGCTGCTGATCGCGCGGCACTTCCTGGCGCAGTTCGCGCGCGAGGAGGGGCGCGGCTTCCACGGCTTCAGCCCCCCCGCGGAGCAGGCGCTGGGGCAGTATGGCTGGCCGGGCAATGTCCGCCAGCTGCAGAACGTGGTGCGCAATATCGTGGTGCTGCACGACGGCGACCGGGTGGAGCTGGACATGATCCCGCGCGCCGTGCGGCGGCCTGATGGTGCCGAGGGCGATCGCTCCGAGGCGGCCCCCCCGGCTGCCGCGGTTCCAGCACCTGGCGTGGCGCCGGCGGTGGCTGCGGCGCGGGTGGTGCGGCCCGTGGCCGAGGCCGCCGAGGAGGAGATGGCGGAGATCGTGCCGCTGGCGGTGATGGAGCGGCGGCTGATCCTGGCGGCGCTGCGGCACACCGGCCAGGACGTTCCCAGGGCGGCGGCGCTGCTGGCGATCAACCCTTCGACGATCTACCGCAAGTTGCAGAGCTGGCGGGCGGAAGGGTTGCTGCCCACGGGCTGATCGGCGGGAAATCGCGGTTTCGCAACCGGCGGGTAACGTTTGGGCGACATTGCTGCACAATGGCATGGCGATTGCATTACCATGCCTGCTGCAAGCGCCCTGCTCTCCACGGCGCCCGGCACGAAGGCCGACCATGACCGACCAGGAACGATTGATGTCCCACCGCAAGCACAGCACCGCCGCGCTGACGACCGAGCAGTTCCTGGCGCTGGAATACATCCCGCGCAGTGTGCTGGTGGCCAAGCGGATCATGGACATCGTGGTGGCGCTGGTGGGGCTGGTGGTCACGGCGCCGCTATGGCCGCTGGTGGCGCTGGCGATCCGGCTGGATAGCCCGGGCCCGGTGATCTACCGCCAGATGCGGGTGGGGCGGATCCTGTCCGACCGGACCGAGCTGTTCGAGATCCTGAAGTTCCGCTCCATGCGCGCCGATGCCGAGAAGGGTACCGGGGCGGTGTGGGCGCAGAAGCACGACCCGCGCATCACCCGCGTGGGCGCCTTCATTCGCAAGACCCGGCTGGACGAGCTGCCGCAGCTGATCAACGTGCTGCGCGGCGACATGTCGGTGGTGGGGCCGCGGCCGGAGCGGCCGGCGATGTACCGGCGGCTGGAGCAGGCGGTGCCGTTCTTCGCCGACCGCACCGCCGGGCTGCGGCCGGGCGTGACGGGCCTGACCCAGGTGGTGCAGGGCTACGACAACAGCGTGGAGGATGTGCGGCGCAAGGTGGGGTTCGATGCCGCCTATGCGATGCGGCTGGCCACCTTCGGCGGCTGGCTCGTCTCCGACGTGATGATCATGTTTCGCACGCTCACTGTGATGGTGAGCGGGCGCGGCCAGTAGGGCGCCTGCCGCTCCCGCCGGGAGCAGGCGCACGACGAGATTATGTCCCGGGAAAGCATTCAAGCCCACGATTTTCACGACCAGGGTTTTCAGCCGAAACGGGCCGGGGAGCGGGACGCCGCTCCCCGGTTTCGTGTACGGCCGTCGCCATGGCTTTTGCGGTTGTCGGGGCGATCTGGCATAGGGCGGGCACCTTATCCGCCGCGGGCGGCCTGATGTTCGGGATGATTCCATGATCTCCATCTTCCGCGCCTTCCTGAACACCTGGGCGGCGAAACTGTTCTTCATGCTGTTGATCGGCGTGTTCGTGATCTGGGGCGTGGGCGACGTGCTGACCAAGCGGCCCACGGACACGGCGGTGGCCACTGTGGGCGGGCGGCGGATCGAGATGGACGAGGTGGCCGATTCCTACCGGCGCCAGCTGTCCCAGGTGTCGCGCATGCTGGGCGGCACGGTGGAGCCGACGATGGAGATGAAGCGCGGCGTGGCGGCGCAGGCGCTGGAGCGGCTGATCACCCAGGTGGCCTTGACCGGGGCGGCGCAGGACATGGGGCTGGTGGTGCCCGACGAGGCGCTGCGCCAGGCGGTGTGGGACACGCAGGCCTTCGCCGGGCCGGACGGCAAGTTCAGCCGGCGGCAGTTCGAGGACGTTCTGCGCAACAACGGGCTGACGGAGCAGCGCTTCCTCTCGTTGATGCGCATCGAGATCGCCCAGCGCCAGCTGATCGCAGCCGCGCGGGCCGGGGCTTCGAGCCCGGAGACGATGACGAAGCTGGTCTATGCCTTCCAGCAGGAGAAGCGCATCGCCGAGCTGGTGGAGCTGCGGCTGGATGCCGCACCGGCGCCGGAGGCCCCGCCGGCGGTGGCGCTGGAGCGCTGGTATGCCAACAACATCACCAAGTTCTCGACGCCGGAATTCCGCCGGGTGAAGGCGGTGATCCTCTCGCCGGAGCGGCTGGCGGCCGATGTGGCGGTGACGGAGGCGGATGTGCGCGCGGCCTATGCGGCACGGGCGGCGGAGTTCAACCTGCCGGAGAAGCGCAGCGTGCAGGTGCTGCTGAGCCAGGACGAGGCGAAGGCCAAGGCTCTGGCGGAGAAATGGGCCGCGGGGGCCGACTGGGCGGCGATGCAGGAGGCGGCGAAGGCCGAGGGCGCGGCGCCGGTGGAGCTGACCGATGCGGTGCGCAGCGAGATCCCGGCCCCCGAACTGGCCATGGCGGTGTTCGCCGCGGCGCCAGACACGGTCGCGGCCCCGGTGCGCAGCGCGCTCGGCTGGCACGTGGTGCGGGTAACGAAGGTGACGCCGGGCGTGGTGCGGCCGATCGAGGAGGTTCGCGCCCAGCTGGAGGCGCAGATCCGCAACGAGCGCGCCGCCGATGCGCTGTACGACCGCGCCAACAAGGTGGATGACCTGCTCTCCGGCGGCACGCCGCTGGACGAGATGCCGGGGGACCTCGCCCTGACCGGGGTGATGGGCACGCTGGATGCGCGCGGGATGACGCCGGAAGGGCAGCCGGCGCCGATCCCGGGCGGGGATGATTTGCGCAATGCGCTGATCGTGGCGGCGTTCCAGGCCCAGAAGGGCGAGACACCGCGGTTGATCGAGGGGCCGCGCAAGCCGGGCATCCTTTCGGGCTTCTATGCCTTCGTGGTGGAGGACATCATGCCGCCGGCGGCGCGCCCCTATGAGGAGGTGGCCGAGGCCGTGCTGGCCGACTGGACGCAGGCGGCGATCCGCCGCAGCCAGGAAGAGGCGGCAGCCAAGATCCTGGAGGCGATCAAGGGCGGCCAGAGCCTGGCCGATGCGGCGGTGATCGCCGACCTGCCGGTGCGGCGCCTGCCGGAGATCAGCCGCGGGGCGCGGCCGGCCGAGGAAGTGCCGTTGCAGCTGGTGGCGCCGTTGTTCGAGCTGAAGCTGGGCGAGGCCACCATGGTGGAGACGGTGGACGGGTTCGCGGTGGCGGTGCTGGCGGAGATCCAGCCGGCGGCGCCGGATGCCGACCCGATCGGCTATGGCCAGGTGCGCGATGCGCTCGGTGCGGCGATCGGCGACGACGTGCAGGCGGCGTTGACCGCCGGGCTGCGCGCGCGCGCCAAGCCGCTGATCAACCGCGCCATGGTCGACCGGATCGTGCAGCCGGAGTAGGTTTGGCGCCTGCTGCCTTCGGAGACCGATGATGAACGCCTCGCCGCCGCCTGGCTTTGCCGAATTCCGCGCCGACTACGAGCAGGGCCGCGGCCGGCTGCTGTGGTCGCACGGGGTGGCGGATCTGGAGACGCCGGTGGCGGCGTTCCTGAAGCTGGCGCATGGCAAGCCCAATACGTTCCTGCTGGAATCCGTCGAAGGCGGGGCCTCGCGCGGGCGCTACACGATCATCGGGCTCGACCCCGACCTGGTGTGGCGCTGCCGGGGCACGATGGCGGAGTTGAACCGCGATGCGCGCTCGGCGCCGTTTGCCTTCGTGCCGGAGGCGAAGGCGCCGCTGGACAGCCTGCGCGCGCTGATCGCCGAGAGCCGGCTGGCGGTGCCCGATGGGCTGCCGCCGATGTGCGGTGGGCTGATCGGCTATCTCGGCTACGACATGGTACGGCTGATGGAAAAGCTGCCGGCCAAGAACAAGGACGATATCGGCCTGCCCGAGGCGATCATGGCGCGGCCGAGCCTGTATGCGATCTTCGACAACGTGAACGACACGCTGACCATGGCGGCACCGGTCTATCCGCGGCCGGGTATCAGCGCGCTGCAGGCGTGGGAGGCGGCGCAGGCGCGGCTGGCGGAGGCCGAGGCGGCGCTGGAGCGGCCGCTGCCGCAGGGCGTGCCGCCGGTGGCGCTGCCGCCGATGGCGGAGCCGGATTCGACCTTCGGGCGGGAAGAGTTCCTGGCCGCGGTGGAGCGCTGCAAGGAATACATCCGCGCCGGCGACGCGTTCCAGATCGTGGCCAGCCAGCGCTTCTCGGCGCCATTCGCGCTGCCGCCGTTCTCGCTGTATCGCGCGCTGCGGCGGATCAACCCGGCGCCGTTCCTGTTCTTCCTGGATTTCGGCGGGTTCTCCATCGTCGGTTCCTCGCCGGAGATCCTGGTGCGGCTGCGCGATGGCGCGGTCACGATCCGGCCGCTGGCGGGCACGCGCCGGCGCGGGGCGACCAATGAGGAGGATCTGCGGCTGGAGGAGGAGCTGCTGGCCGATCCCAAGGAGCGGGCCGAGCACCTCATGCTGCTGGATCTCGGCCGCAACGACGTGGGCCGGGTGTCCGAGATCGGCTCGGTGAAGGTGAAGGAGAGCTTCATCATCGAGCGGTTCAGCCACGTGATGCACATCTCGTCGGAGGTGCAGGGCCGGCTCGCCGAGGGGCTGGAGGCGGTGGATGCGCTGGCGGCGGGGTTTCCGGCCGGCACGCTCTCTGGCGCGCCGAAGGTACGGGCGATGGAGATCATCGAGGAGGTGGAGCCGGTGCGGCGCGGCATCTATGGCGGCTGCATCGGCTATTTCGCCGCCGACGGGTCCATGGATACCTGCATCGCGCTGCGTACCGCGCTGGTGAAGGACGGCACGATGTATGTGCAGGCCGGCGCCGGGGTGGTGGCGGATTCGGTGCCGGAGGCGGAATACGAGGAATGCCGGCAAAAGGCGCGCGCGCTGTTCCGCGCCGCGGAGGAGGCGGTGCGCTTCGCCGCCGGCAAGGGGCCGAACGCCGGGCCAGTTTAGCGCGCTTCGGCGTGCGCTGGCTCCTGTTCCGCGTTAGCATCCCGGGACGGATCGGTACAGGAGTGCGGCAGACGCCCCATGGGACGCGCGCGAGGCCATCACCGTGAATGATGCAGGCGCCCCGGGTGCGGGCGAGCCACGCGGCGACGTGGCGCGCATGGTGGGCGTGGCGCCTCCGCCGAAGCGCGGGGCGTTCCGGGCCTCCTATGCCTTTGCCATGCTGGTCGGGGTGGCGATCTGCCTGACCTGGGGCAGCGTGTACATCCACCTGCTGCGCGAATACCGGCAGACCAGCTTCGATGCCATGCAGAAGGCGCGCAACACCGCCTATGGCTTCGCGGAGAACCTGGAACGCAGCTTCGAGGCGCTGGACCAGAGCCTGCTGTTCCTGCGCGAGAGCTACCTGCGCGATCCCGCCGGGTTCGATCCCGTGGCGTTGAGCCGGGGGCCGGTGCTGGGGCGGCGGCAGGTGCAGGTGGCGTTGCTCGACCCGTACGGGGTGGTGAAGGCGAGCAGCGCCGGGCCCGGTGGCGGGCGCGTGGAACTCTCGGATGGGGAGCTGGCCTGGCTGCGCGGCGGCGGCGATGACCGGCTGCAGCTGGGGCCGCCGATGCGCAGCCGCGCCACAGGGCGCTGGTCGATCAACGCGATCCGGCGGATCTCGGCGGCCGATGGCACCGTGCTGGGCGGGGTGGTGGCAACGCTGGCGGCGGAGGAGCTGACGCGGTTTGCCGAGGCGCTGGATGTGGGCGAGGCGGTGATGCTGGTGGTGGGGCCGGATGGGCTGGTGCGCGCGCGCATGCCGCCGCTGCCGGGCGCGATCGGCCAGGCCTATGCCGGCAGCGAGGCGGCCGCGGTGACAGGCGGGGCGGAGGCCCAGGGCATCTTCCGCGGCGCCGGTGGGCTGGACGAGCTGGACCGCATCGGCGCGTGGCGACGGCTGCGTTTCTATCCGCTGGCGGTGATGATCGGCATCGAGAGCACGGACGTGTTCTCCAGCTTCCGGCGGCATCGGCTGCAGTTCGTCGGCGCCGGGCTGCTGATGACGGTGGGCGTGATCGGCGTGGGCGCGCTGGTGCAGCGCCAGCACCACCGGCTGCTGGCCAGCCAGCAGGCACTGACGGCGACGCTGCAGAACATCAGCCAGGGCATCATGATGATCGATGCCACGGGGCAGGTGCCGGTGATCAACCAGCGTGCCATCGCGCTGCTCGACCTGCCGGCCGACCTGGTGCAGATGAACCCCTCCTTCCGCGACATCGTGCAGTGGCAGGTGGATTGCGGCGAGTTCGGCCCGCCCGGGCGGGTGGAGCCGGGTGTGCTGCGCTTCCTGGAGACCGGCGATCTTTCGGCGCAGAACGCGCATTTCGAGCGCATGCGACCGAATGGCGTGGTGCTGGAGGTGCGCACGGAACGCCTGCCGGATGGCGGCGCGGTGCGGACCTATACCGACATCACCGAGCGCCGGCGCAACGAGCGCGCCCTGGCGGCGGCGCGCGATGCGGCGGAGGCGGCGGGGCGGGCGCGCAGCGAGTTCCTGGCGGTGATGAGCCACGAGATCCGCACGCCGATGAACGGCATCATCGGCGTGGCCGGGCTGCTGCAGGACATGCCGCTGGGGGGCACCGAGAAGCACTACGTGCGGATCATCCTCGATTCCGGCCAGCATCTGCTGCAGCTGATCAACGACATCCTGGATTTCTCGCGCCTGGATGCCGGGCGGCTGGACCTGGAGGAGACGGCGTTCGACGTGCGCGAGGTGGTGCGCGATTCGATGGAGCTGCTCTCGGCGGAGGCGGCGACCAAGGGGCTGTTGCTGTCGCAGGAGGTGGCGGAGGAGGTGCCGGTGCGCGCGGTGGGCGATGCGCATCGGCTGCGCCAGGTGCTGCTGAACCTGATCGGCAACGGCATCAAGTTCACCAGCGAAGGCAGCGTGCGGCTGGCGGTGCGGCTGGTGCGCAGCGAGGGCAGCGCGATCCGGCTCGGCTTCGCGATCAGCGACACCGGCATCGGCATCGCGCCCGAGGCGCAGGGCCGGCTGTTCACGGAGTTCACGCAGGTGGACAGCTCCATCTCCCGCCGGTTCGGGGGCAGCGGGCTGGGGCTTGCGATCTGCCGGCGGCTGATCGAGCGGATGGGCGGCACGATCGGGGTGGAGAGCACGCCGGGGCAGGGCAGCACCTTCCATTTCGATGTGCTGCTGACGCTGCCGCGCGGCGACCTGGCGCCGGTGGCGCAGGCGAGCGCGCCAGGGGGAGCCCCAGGGGGGGGAGCGGTTGTGCCACGGCGCATCCTGATCGCGGAGGACAACCCGACCAACCGGCTGGTGGCCACGCGCATGCTGGAGCGTATGGGCCACCGGGTGGAGGCGGTGGAGAACGGGCGCGAGGCGGTGGAGGCGGTGCAGCGCGGCGGGTTCGACCTGGTGCTGATGGATGTGATGATGCCGGAGATGGACGGGCTGGCGGCCACCGAGGCGATCCGTCGGCTGGGCGGTGCAGCGGCGGGCATTCCGATCATCGGGCTGACCGCAAATGCGATGGCCGCCGACCAGGAGCGCTGCCTGGCGGCCGGCATGACGCATTTCGAGACCAAGCCGATCAGTGCCTCCCGCCTGGCGGCGGCGATCGTGCGGGTGCTGGAACTGGCGGCGGGCGAGCCCGTGGCCGCGCCGGCCCCTGGCGCCGTGGTGGTGCCGGTGGAGGCCGCGGCGGCGCGGATGCCCGCGGGGTTCGATGCGCAGCGTCTGGTGCTGCTGGTGGAGGAGATCGGTGCCGGGCCGGTGGCGGAGGTGGTGCGCCAGTTCCAGGCCGATGCGCTGCGCCAGATGGAAGACATGCGCGACCTGGTGCAGGCCGGGCGAATGGACCTGCTGGGCCACCAGGCGCGGCTGGTGGCGCGGGCGGCGCGCACGGTGGGGTTGCCGCAGCTGGGGCTGGCGGCGGCGGCGATCCAGGAGGAAGTGGCGGCCGGGCGCTATGACGGGCTGCGCGAGCGGGTGGAGGCGCTGGAGCCGCTGGTGCTGGCGGGGCTGGATTCGCTGCGGCGCTGGCAGGTGCCCGCCGCGCCAGGTGTGTAGGGCCCGTTAGGAAACTGTCTCGGGTCGGTCCGGCGGGTCTTTTCCGCGCTGGCGGCGTCAGCGGTCTTGCCAATGGTGCCTGCCATTGGCGGCGACCGCTTCCTGGCCAGCACGAAAAATCCCTCGCCGGCCCTCCGCCGGGCCAGTTCCCTCACGGGCCCAGGGCTTGAACGCTCGTCCGCTTGGGCCGATACGGCGAGAACCGGTTAAGGGAGGACAGAATGCGACAGCTGATCGCGGGCAACTGGAAGATGAACGGCTCGCTGGCCATGGCGGGGGCGTTGGTGAATGCGCTGCGCGCGGCGGCCGCGGACAAGGCGCTGGCCTGCGACCTGCTGGTGTGCCCGCCGGCCACTTTGGTGACGATCGCCGCCCATGCGCTGCTGGGCAGCCCGGTCGCAGTGGGTGGGCAGGATTGCCACGCCAAGGCATCCGGCGCGCATACCGGCGACATCTCGGCCGCGATGCTGCGCGATTGCGGTGCCACGCACGTGATCCTGGGCCATTCCGAGCGCCGTGCCGACCATGGCGAAACCGATGCCCAGGTGCGCGCCAAGGTGGTGGCGGCGGTGGCCGCGGGCCTGATGCCGATCGTGTGCGTGGGCGAGACCGAGGCGCAGCGCGTGGCGGGTGAGCAGGATGCGGTGGTGGCAGCCCAGTTGGCCGGCAGCCTGCCGGACGGATTTGCCGGCGTGGTGGCCTATGAGCCCGTGTGGGCCATCGGCACCGGGCGCACGCCCACCGAGGCGGATGTTGCCGCGATGCACGCGCATATCCGCCGCGAACTGGTGGCGCGGCTCGGCGCGGCCGGAGCGGGGCTGCGGATTCTCTATGGCGGCTCCGTGAAGCCGTCCAATGCGGCGGCACTGATGGCCCTGCCGGAGGTCGGCGGGGCGCTGGTGGGCGGGGCCAGCCTGGTGGCCGAGGATTTCCTGGGCATCGCGCGCGCGGCACGGGGCTGAGGGGATGCGGGCGCGGCTGCTTCCCAAGGGCGGCCGCAGCCTGTAGAAGGCGCGGCTTGCGACCTCCCTTGGGGAAGTGATGACCACTGTCCTGCTGATTCTCCACCTTTTCGTGACCCTCGCCCTGATCGGCGTTGTGCTGATCCAGCGCAGCGAGGGTGGTGGGCTGGGCATCGGCACCTCCCAGGGCATGGGCAGCTTCATGTCTGGCCGCGGCACCGCGAACCTGCTGACGCGCACCACCGCCATCCTCGCCACCGTGTTCTTTGTTTTGTCCCTGACGCTGGCGCTGATGAGCCGCGGCACCTCCGTGCGCCCCTCGGTGCTGGATGCGCCGCCGGCGGGGCAGGCCACACCGGCGGCACCTGCCGCTCCGTCCTCGGTGCCCGGCGCGCCGCGGGTTCCCACCAACTAGCTTTAGGCCGCCTGCGCCTGCCGCAGGGCTGCACGCGGGGAAAATCCATGCAGACCGGGTTTCCGGAGACTCGGGCGCTGCCCTATGGTGGCCGCCCATGACGCGGTTCGTATTCATCACCGGCGGCGTGGTCTCCTCCCTCGGCAAGGGCATTGCCTCCGCGGCGCTGGGCGCGCTGTTGCAGGCGCGTGGCTATGCCGTGCGGCTGCGCAAGCTCGACCCCTATCTGAACGTCGATCCCGGCACGATGAGCCCGTATCAGCACGGCGAAGTCTTCGTCACAGATGACGGCGCGGAAACCGATCTCGACCTCGGCCACTACGAGCGCTTCACCGGCGTCTCG
>JAIXTK010000189.1 GCA_027483995.1 Acetobacteraceae bacterium | reverse complement strand
TGCCTATGGCCGCATCGACATCCTGCACAACAACGTGGGTATCGGCGGCACCGGCACGCCGGAGACGGTGAAGCTGGAGACGTGGGAGACCGTGTTCCGCACCAACCTCACCTCCGCGCTGCTGTGCTGCCGCGCGGTGCTGCCGGCGATGAAGGCGCAGGGCGGTGGCTCCATCATCAACGTCTCCTCCATCGCGGGCATGACGGGGCTGTCGGGCTCGCCGGGGGCGGTGGCCTACACCACCACCAAGGCGGGGCTGCAGGGCTTCACCCTGTCGGTGGCGGCGGATTACGCGGCGCATGGCATCAGGGCGAACTGCATCATCGTCGGCACGGTCAACACGCCGATGGTGGCGCATCTGGGCGAGGAGGCGCGGGAGCGGCGCCGCAAGGGCGTGCCGCTGCAGGTGGAAGGCACGGGCTGGGATGTCGGCCACGCCGCCGTCTATCTCGCCAGCGACGAATCGCGTTGGGTGACCGGGGTGATGCTGCCGATCGACGGCGGCTTTCTCGCAGTAAGGGGGTGGCCGCGATGAGCGTGCAGCAGATCACGGATTTCCGGGACGAGGTGGAGGAGCTGCGCGCCACGCTGGCCGCCATGCCGGCTTCCGCCTGGACGGCGCCGACGGGCTTCAAGGCCTGGACGCCGGAGGACGTGGTGCAGCACCTGCACCACAGCGACCTGATGGCGATGGCCTCGGCCGACGGGCCGGAGGCCTTCACGGCCTTCCGCGGCCGCACCCAGGCGCTGCGGGCCGGCGGCATGACCAACGTGCAGGCCACGCGGCAGATGCTGGGCGACCTCGGCGGGACCGCGCTGCTGGAGACATGGCATGCCACCGCCCATCGCCTGTGCGAGCGGCTGTCGGTGCTGGCGCCGGAGACGCGCATGCCCTGGGCCGGGCCCGGAATGGGCCTGCGCATGTTCGCCACCGCCCGGCAGATGGAAACCTGGTCGCACGGCCAGGCCATCTACGATCTGCTGGGCATCGAGCGCCCGGCCGCCTCCCCGCGCCTGCGCAACATCGCCGAGATCGGCGTGCGCACCTATGGCTGGACCTTCCGCAACCGCGACCAGGCGCCGCCGGGCCCGCAGCCCGAGGTGCGGCTGGCCACGCCGTTCGGCGAGGACTGGGTGTGGCCCGGCGAGGGCGGGCGCGTGGTGGGCGAGGCGATCCCGTTCTGCCAGGTGGTGGCGCAAACCCGGAACATCGCCGACACGGCGCTGGTGGTGGAAGGGGAGGCGGCGCGCGCCTGGATGGCGATCGCGCAGTGCTTTGCCGGTCCGCCGGAGACGCCGCCGCCGGCCGGGCTGCGGCGCAAGCGCGCCGCCTAGAAGGAGCCGACCCGGCGCCCGAGCGGGCCGGGCTGGCACGGAATGTGCTGATCCAACGCTGGCATGCAGGCGGGCCCGCTTCCCATCGGGGGCGGGCCCTTTGCTGCGCCCACGGAAAGTGCAGGTTGCCCAGTTTTGGTGCAATCCGCACGTGCCTGAACCATATCGTAACGGAAACAAGGAAAGCGAATTCGATGGATCGTAGGTCGTTGCTGAAGGCCGGCATCGCTGCCGGCGCCGTGGCTGCCAGTGGGGGGCTTGCGGCGCCCGCCTACAGCCAGGCGGCGAACCGCGTGCTGCGCTTCGTGCCGCAGGCGAACCTGGCCAATTTCGACCCGATCTGGGGCACCCAGTTCGTGGTCCGCAACGCCTCGATGATGGTGTGGGACACGCTGTACGGCATCGACAACACCTTCACCCCGCGCCGCCAGATGGTGGAGGCCGAGGAGGTGAGCCAGGACGGCCTGACCTGGACCTTCCGCCTGCGCGCCGGCCTGCGCTGGCACGATGGCGAGCCGGTGCGCGCGCAGGATTGCGTGGCCAGCCTGGAGCGCTGGATGGTGCGCGACGGCATGGGCCAGATGATCCGCGCCCTGCGCCAGGAACTGGTGGCGGTGGACGACCGCACGTTCCGCCTGCGCCTCTCCTCGCCCTATCCCAAGATGCTGCTGGCGCTGGGCAAGAACAACACGCCGATCGCCTTCATGATGCCGGAGCGGATCGCCAAGACCGATCCCTTCCAGCAGATCACGGAGTATGTCGGCTCCGGCCCGATGCGCTTCAACCGCAGCGAATGGGTGCCGGGCGCGCGCGCCACCTTCTCGCGCAACGAGGCCTACGTGTCGCGCGACGAGGCGCCGAACTGGCTTTCGGGCGGCAAGCGCATGCTGGTGGACCGGATCGAGTGGATCATCCAGCCCGATGCCGGGACCGCCGGCGCGGCGCTGCAGTCCGGCGAGATCGACTGGTGGGAGACGCCGCTGAACGACCTGATCCCGTTGTTCCAGCGCAACCGCAACATCCGCATCGACGTGGCGGATCCGCTGGGCAATGTGGGCTGCCTGCGCTTCAACCACCTGTACCCGCCGTTCAACGACGCGCGGGCGCGCCAGGCGGTGGCCTGGGCGCTGGACCAGGCGGACTTCATGCGCGCGGTGGTCGGCAACGAGGACAGCCTCTGGCGGCCGATGAACAGCTTCTTCACGCCGGAGACGCCGAACTACACCGAGGCCGGCAGCGAGATCCTGAGCCGGCCGCGCGATGCCGCCATGGCGCGCCGCCTGCTGCAGGAAGCGGGCTATCGCGGCGAGCCGGTGACGATGCTGGTGGGCCAGGACATCGCGGTGCTGAACGCGCACGGCCAGGTGGCGGACGCCCTGCTGCGCTCGATCGGGATGAACGTGGACTTCATCGCGACCGACTGGGGCACGGTGGGCTCGCGCCGCGCCTCGCGCGAGCCGCGGGAGCGCGGCGGGTGGAACATCTTCTTCACGTGGTTCGCCGGCGCCGACTGCACGAACCCCGCCAGCTACCTGGGCCTGCGCGCGCACGGGGCCCAGGCCTGGTTCGGCTGGCCGGACGACCCGGCGATCGAGGAGGGCCGCAACAAGTGGTTCGCCGCCACCACCGCCGCGCAGGAGAAGGCGGCGTGCGACGAGATCAATCGCGCCGCGATGATCAGCCAGCCCTTTACGCCGACGGGCTTCTACCGCGCCTACCAGGCGTGGCGGTCCAATGTCTCCGGCATCGTGCCGGGGCCGCTGCCGTGGTTCTGGGGTGTCTCTAAGACGTAGCCGTGACGACCGGCCGGGCCCAGTGCCCGGCCGGCCTGGCGCCGGGCCTGCATGAAGGCGGGCGGGCATGAAGGCGGGCCAACAGGAAGGCGGGCGGATCTGGCTTGGCTTCGCGCTGAGGGTGGCTGGGGGACCTGGATTCGAACCAAGGATGCCCGGGTCAGAGCCGGGAGTTTTACCGCTAAACTATCCCCCAATCAGCGGAGGCCGGCGCAATAGCATGGGGGATGGGGGGGCGCAACCGGGGTGCGGCGCCTATCTGTGCGCGGGACGCATTCCGGGCTTGCCCTGCGGGGGGCGGCGGAGAACAATACGTGCCCCTATCTGGTTTCCCTATGGCGGATTTTGAGCCTTCCGTGCCGGAGGTCCTGGGTTCCGTGGTCCGCGGCGACGTGGCGCCGCGGGGCGCGGCGGCGGCGCGCGCATTTGCGGCCATCGACTTGGGGACCAACAATTGCCGCCTGCTGGTGGGCACGCCGGCCGGGGATGGGTTTCGGGTGCTGGACAGCTTCAGCCGCACCGTGCGCCTGGGCGAGGGCCTGCAGGAAACCGGGCGGCTGGGCGAGGCGGCGATGGACCGCGCCATAGCTGCGTTGCAGGGCTGCGTGCAGCGCCTGGGCCGGCGCCCGATCCGCGCGCTGCGGGCGGTGGCCACCGAGGCGTGCCGCCGGGCCGATAACGGCGCCGCCTTCCTGGCGCGCGCCCGCGCCGAGACCGGCCTGCCGATCGAGGTGATCACCACCCGTGAGGAGGCGGAGCTGGCGCTGGAATCCTGCGCGCCGCTGCTGGCCGGGCGGGCGCGCCGCGCGCTGCTGTTCGATATCGGCGGCGGATCCACCGAGCTGGGCTGGGTGCGGCTGGGCGAGGCCTCGCCGCGCCTTTCGGGCACCATCTCCATGCCGCTGGGCGTGGTGACGCTGGCCGAGCAGTGGCCCGATGCCGCCGATAGCGAAGACGGCTTCGAGGCCATGGTGGCGGAGGTGACACGCCAGCTGATGCCGTTCGAGGCGGTGCACCGCATCGGGCAGGAGGTTCGCCAGGGCGGCGTGGTGCTGCTGGGCACCTCCGGCACCGTGACCACGCTGGCCGGCATCGCGCTGGGTCTGCCGCGCTATTCCCGTGCGGCCGTGGACGGCACCGTGCTGCAGGCCGAGGAGGCACGGGAAGCGCTGGCGGCGCTGCAGGCGATGGGCCGCGCCGGGCTGGAGAAGCACCCCTGCGTGGGGCCGGACCGCGCGGAATTCGTGCTGCCGGGCTGTGCGGTGTTCGCCGCCATTCACCGTTTGTGGCCGGCGCCGCAGGTGGTGGTGGCCGATCGCGGGCTGCGCGAGGGCATGCTGCTGCGGCTGATGCGCGCGCCACGCCGGGGCGGCCGGGTGGCCACACAGCCACACACGGGGCTGGCGGGCGCGGCCCAACCGGCGTAGGGGGCCGGCATGGCAAAGCAACCTCCCCGCCCCGGCGCGCCGCGCAAGGCCACGACACCCCGCAAGACGACAACCGCGAAGCCTGCGGGGAGCAAGCCCTCGGGTGGCAAGCCCAACGCTGGCAAGCCACCCGTGGCCAAGCCATCCGGCGGCAGGGCCACCGCGGCCAAGGCGCCGACCCGCCCCGCCGCCGCGGCCAAGCGGGCGGCCGGCAAGCTCGCCACGCCCAAGCCCGCTCCGGCCAAGGGCGCGCCCAAGGCTGCCAAGTCGGCCGTGAAGCTGACACCGGGCAAGGCCCCGGCCGGGAAAAAGAAGCCCTCCGGCGCCAAGCGCGGGCTGACGGTGATGGTGCGCACCGGGCGCGGCCGCACCACGGCCAGCCAGCAATGGCTGAAGCGCCAGCTTAACGACCCCTACGTGGCCGCGGCCCAGGCGCAGGGCTGGCGCTCCCGCGCCGCGTTCAAGCTGATCGAGATGGATGACCGCTACGAGCTGATCAAGCCCGGCATGCGCGTGCTGGATCTCGGCGCCGCGCCCGGCGGCTGGTGCCAGGTGGCGCGCAAGCGCGGGGCCGGGCCCGTGGTGGCGCTGGACCTGCTGCCGGTGGACCCGATCGTGGGCGTGACCATGCTGCAGGGCGACTTCAACGACGACGACATGCCGGCCCGGCTGGAAGCGGCGCTGGGCGGCAAGGCGGACCTTGTGCTGTCGGACATGGCGCCGAACACCACCGGCCACAACGCCACCGACCATCTGCGCATCATCGCGCTGGCGGAGCTGGCGCTGGATTTCGCGGTGAAGGTGCTGGCGCCGGGCGGGGCCTTCGTGGCCAAGGTGTTCCAGGGCGGGTCCGAGAAGCAGATGCTGGCGCCGATGAAGCTGCTGTTCGCCCATGTGCGCCACGCCAAGCCGCCGGCAAGCCGCAAGGAGAGCAGCGAGCTGTATGTGGTGGCAACGGGGTTCCGCGGCGGCGCCCGCGAGGACTGAGCCTTGCCCGGCCTGCACGGGAGGTGCCTGGAACCATCACGGAGGTGATGCGCGACTCCGCTTGCTTCGGTCAGGCCATGAGATTAAGGAGGGCCGCCAAGGTTGCGGAAAGGTCCGGCCATGGCACCCCCTGATTTCCATGCTTCTACCGCCCCTGCCGCTGGCATGGGCGTGGCTTCGCGCATCGCGGAAGCGCTGGCGTTCGACGACGTTCTGCTTGTGCCCGGCTATTCCGAGGTGCTGCCGACGCTGGTGAAGACGCATTCGCGGCTGACGCGCACGATCTCACTGAACATCCCGCTGGTCTCCTCCGCCATGGACACCGTGACGGAAAGCGGCATGGCGATCGCCATGGCCCAGCATGGCGGCATCGGCGTGATCCACAAGAACCTGGAAGTGGACGAGCAGGCCGCCCAGGTGCGGCGGGTGAAGAAGTTCGAATCCGGCATGGTGGTGAACCCCATCGCCATCCACCCGGATATGAGCCTGGCCGAGACCCGCGCGCTGATGGCGCTGCACAACATCAGCGGCTTCCCGGTCACCGAGCGCGAAACCGGCCGCCTGGTGGGCATCCTGACCCATCGTGACGTGCGCTTCGCCACCGACCCGAACCTGCGCGTGTACGAGCTGATGACGCGGGAAAACCTGGTGACGGTGCGCGCCGAGGACGCCGCCGAGCAGGCGCGCGGGCTGCTGCACAAGCACCGCATCGAGAAGCTGCTGGTGGTGGACGACCAGTATCGCTGCGTCGGCCTGATCACCGTGAAGGACATGGACAAGGCCCAGGCGCATCCGCTGGCCAACAAGGACGAGCTGGGCCGGCTGCGCGTGGCCGCGGCCTCCGGCGTGGGCGACGAGGGGCACGCCCGCAGCGAGGCGCTGATCGCCGCCGGGGTGGATGTGGTGGTGATCGATACCGCCCATGGCCATTCCAGCGGCGTGCTGGCCGCGGTGGAGCGGATCAAGAAGCTGTCGAACGCCGTGCAGGTGATCGCCGGCAACGTGGCGACGCCCGAGGGCGCGCAGGCGCTGATCGACGCAGGCGCGGATGCGGTGAAGATCGGCATCGGGCCGGGCTCCATCTGCACCACCCGCGTGGTGGCGGGCGTGGGTGTGCCGCAGTTCACCGCGGTGCTGGAAACCGCCGAGGTGTGCCGCGCGGCCGATGTGCCGGCGATCGCCGATGGCGGCATCCGCACCTCGGGCGACATCGTGAAGGCGATCGGCGCCGGGGCGGATGCGGTAATGATGGGCAGCGTGCTGGCTGGCACCGATGAGGCGCCGGGCGAAGTGTTTCTGTATCAAGGTCGTAGCTACAAATCCTACCGCGGTATGGGAAGCATGGGGGCCATGGCCCGCGGCTCCGCCGATCGCTACTTCCAGCAGGATATCAAGGACACGCTGAAGCTGGTGCCGGAAGGGATCGAGGGGCGGGTGGCCTACAAGGGCCCCGTGGCCGCCGTGGTGCACCAGATGGTCGGCGGGTTGCGCGCGGGCATGGGCTACACCGGCAGCGCCACCATCGCGGACCTGCAGACCAAGGCCCGCTTCCGCCGCATCACCAATGCCGGCCTGCGCGAGAGCCATGTCCACGACGTGGCGATCACCCGCGAAGCGCCCAACTATCGGCAGGACTAGGGTGGCCGGCCAGTGGCTCTGAAGCTCACCCGATGACCCCGTCTGCCCGGATCGCGGCTGCGATCGAGTTGCTGTCGATGGTGGAGGCCGCTTCCCGCAAGCCGGCCGATGCCGTGGCGAATGCGTTCTTCCGCGATCGGCGCTTCATCGGCTCCGGCGACCGGCGCGCGGTGTCGGAGCGGGTGTGGGGCGTCATGCGCACCCGCCGGCGGCTGGCCTGGTTGCTGGAGCATGAGGGCGTGACGGTCACGCCGCGGCTGCTGGTGGCGGCGTCCCTGATGCTGGAAGGCTGGGCGCTGGATGGCGTGAAGCAGGCCTTTTCCGGCGGGCAGTTCGCGCCCACGCCGCTGGGCGGGGCCGAATCCGCCGCGCTGCGCCGGGTGGAAGGCCATACGTTCGACCATCCCGACATGCCGGAGGCGGTGCGGCTGGAGGTGCCCGATTGGGTGCTGCCGCATCTGCAGGCCCGATTCGGCGATGCGCTGCCGGCCGAGATGGCCGCGATGGGCACCGAAGCACCGCTGGACCTGCGGGTGAACCTGCTGAAGGGCACGCGCGACGAGGCGATCCGTGCCCTGGCCCTGGAGGGGATTGCGGCGGTGCCGACCGTGCTCTCCCCCTGGGGGCTCAGGGTGGAAGGGCGCCGGCCCGTGACATCCGGGGCGGCGTTCCAGAGCGGGCTGGTGGAAATCCAGGACGAGGGCAGCCAGCTGGTCGCCCTGATGGTGGGTGCGGCGCCCGGCATGCGGGTGGCCGATTGGTGCGCCGGCGCCGGTGGCAAGACGCTGGCGCTGGCCATGGGCATGGAGAACAGGGGCCAGGTGGTGGCCTGCGACGTGCACGACAAGCGGCTGGAGGGGGCGGTGCAGCGGCTGCGGCGGGCGGGCGTTCACAATGTGGAGCGCCACCTGATCGTGCCGGGCGACAAATGGGCCAAGCGCCGGGCCGAAAGCTTCGATCGCGTGCTGGTGGATGCGCCCTGCACCGGCACCGGCACCTGGCGACGCAACCCCGATGCCCGGCTGCGCCTGGTGCCGCGCGACCTGGAGGAGCTGGTGCCGAAGCAGGCCGCCATCCTCGAAGCCGCGTCGCGGCTGGTTCGCAAGGGCGGACGTCTGGTCTACGCTACCTGCTCCGTGCTGTTGGACGAGAACGAGGCGCAGGTGCAGGGCTTCCTGGAGGCGCATTCCGACTTTCGCGTGGTTCCGCTGGCCGAGGCCTGGGCGGGCCAAGGGGGCCATGTTGGTGATGCACCGGGGGCGGGCCCGTACCTGTCCCTCACGCCGCGGCGCCATGGCACGGACGGGTTCTTCACCGCGGTGCTGGAACGGGCGACATGATCACCATCCGGCGGGCGCGGCTGAGCGATTCGGTGCCGATCGCCGCCGTGCATGTGGCGGCCTGGCGCAGCACCTATCCCGGCATCCTGCCCGACGGGTATCTCGCACGGCTCTCCGTGCCGCGGCAGGCGGGGCATTACGAGCGGGCGATCCGCGCTGGCGTGGGGGTCCACGTGGCCACCGCTTCCGGCATCGATCTCGGCGCCGATGGCGGTCCGCCGCGCGTGGTCGGCTTCTCCACATGCGGGCCAACGCGCACGCCGCAATCGGCGGAGCTGCTGGGCCAGGGCGAGATCGAGACGCTGTACGTGCTGGATGACTGGCGCGACCGCGGCATCGGGCGGCGGCTGATGCGCGCCGCAGCGGGGCACCTGGCGGCGATCGGCTGCGCCAGCGCCTTCCTGTGGGTGCTGCGCGAGAACCCTAATCGCTGGTTCTACGAACGGCTGCACGGCAAGCCCACCATGGAATCCCTGGTGGAAGTGGGCGGGCAGGCGGTGCCGCAGGTGGCCTATGCCTGGGCGCCACTGGAGAAGCTGGTGCAGGCAACGCAGGCCACGCCATAGCGCAGGCTGCGCTATGGTCTTTCTTGAGCGGGTGATTCACGTCTCCGGCGATTCCGCCTCCGACGATCACGCGCTGACCTTAGTCTCTTGCGGCCCGACGCCCGGCGTGGTCGAAGGGCGCGCACTCGCAGCAAGCAGGTGCCCCCATGCCCCAAACCACTGACCGCGTGCTGATCCTGGATTTCGGCAGCCAGGTGACCCAGTTGATCGCGCGCCGGCTGCGCGAGGCGGGCGTGTATTGCGAGATCTGGCCATTCAGCGCCGATCCCGCCCGCATCACCGCCTACAACCCGCGCGCCATCATCCTCTCGGGCGGCCCGGCCAGCGTGACGGAGGGCGATTCGCCGCGCGCGCCGCAGATGGTGTTCGAGGCCGGGGTGCCGGTGCTGGGCATCTGCTACGGCCAGCAGACCATGTGCGCCCAGCTGGGCGGCGAGGTGCTCGGCAGCGACCACCGCGAATTCGGCCGCGCCTTCGTCGAGGTCGCCGGGCCATGCGCGCTGTTCGATGGCGTCTGGGCCCAGGGCGCGCGCGAGCAGGTGTGGATGAGCCATGGCGACCGGGTGACCCGGCTGCCGCCCGGCTTCCGCGCCGTGGGCACCAGCGAGGGCGCACCCTTTGCCGCCATCGCG
>JAIXTK010000129.1 GCA_027483995.1 Acetobacteraceae bacterium | reverse complement strand
GAAGTCTTTTTTGCTTCTTTCTTCTTCAGAAAAAAGAAGATCCTTCCTTATCCCCAGTTAGACGCCCGGAAGTCCATGGCGAAGGACGGTGCGGCCTTCCACTTGAACTCGCGGCGCTTGGCGGTGAAGACGGCGTTCTGGTGCAGCACGGTGTAGGCGGGATCCTCGCGTTCGCAGATTTCCAGCATGCGGGCGAAGACGGCCTTGCGGCGGGCGCGGTCGGTGCTGCTTTCCAGCTCCACCGTCAGCTTGTTCATCTCGTCGTTGGTCCATTCGCCCATCTGCTGCTGCTGGCCGTTGGGGCCGTGCTGGGCGACGATGGAGGAGACGGGGTCGCTGAAGGTGGCGGAGTTGGACCAGTCGCGGATGCCGCGTTCCGGTCCGCGCTCGAAGATCTGGGTCCAGTTCTCGACCATCTTGATCTGCACGTTGAGGCCGACCTGCTTCCACATCTCCACCAGCACCTGCGCGGTCGGGGCCTGGTTGATGTAGTAGCCGGCGGCGACGCGGAAGGTGATCGGGTCGCCCTTGTAGCCGGCCTCGCGGATCAGCTGGCGGGCCAGGGCGGGGTCGAATTTCGGCACCGTCCAATCCTGGATCAGCATGTCGGCGTAGAAATCCCACTGCAGGCCGCGCGGCACGGTGGTGCGCCCGCCCCACAGGGCATCGACGATCGCCTGCCGGTCGATCGCATGCGTCATGGCCCGGCGGATGCGCGGGTCGGCGATCGGGGCGTGGTTCTTGTCGAACACGATCAGGCGGTGGTTCGGCACCAGGCTCTGCTGCACCTCGAAGGCGCGGTTGCGCTCGATCTGCGGGATCTGGTCGGGCGAGACGTCGGAAGCGAAATGGTATTCGCCGGAGAGCAGGCCGTTGATGCGCGAGGACGCCTCGGGAACCTCAAGGAAGCGCAGGGTCTTGATGGGCGGGCGGCCGCCCCAGTATTCGTCGTGGGCGTCGAGCACCAGGGAGTTGTCGGGCTTGAACTCGCGCACCTTGTAGGGGCCGGTGCCGACCGGCTTGCGCGCGTATTCGAGCCAGGACGGCGAGTCGTTGAACGCCTTGAAGCTCACGATATCGCTGCCGCGCACGCTGGCCCGGCCCTCGATGGTGACATCGGGTGCCGCGTTGACGAAGCGGACGGTGTGCTTGTCGACGATCTCCACGCGCTCCAGCGCCGGCCAGAGGCGGCGGGCGACGGGCGGGACGTCGCGGGTGAGTTCCTTGGTGAAGACGGCGGGATTGCCGCCTGTCATCGGCAGGGTGACGCCGCGCACGGTGGGGCGGGTTTCGCCGAACATGTGCTGCGGCGAGAAGCTGCCGGCGACGTCCTCGGCGGTGAACTCGCTGCCGTCGTGGAACTTCACGCCCTGGCGCAGCTTGAATTCCACCGTTGTGTCATCGATGCGCTTCCATTCCGTGGCCAGGCCCGGGACGGGTTCGAGCTTGGACTGGTAGTTGAGGTCGATCAGGCGCTCGGTGATGGTCGGCGCGATGCGGGTGCCGACGTTGGACTGCTCGCGCAGGGCGGACAGCGTGTTGGTGTTGCTGATCTTCTGCACGGCGACGGTGATGGTCGGCCGGTTGTCGGCCTGGCCAATGGCGAAGCGCGGCAGGGCGGCGGCGCCGGTGACGGCGGTTGCGCCGGCCAGTGCGGCGCGGCGGGTGAGGCGGGTCATGCTTGCTCTCCCTTCTGGGTCGGGCGGCGTTCGAGGCCGTTCGGTGAAGCGCGGAAATGGGTGAGGGTGCGGTCGGCGTGGAACATGCGCCAGGACAGCGCCTTCTGGGCGTAGTCCTTGGCGATGGCGGCGTGGGCGGGATCCTCGGCGAGGTTGGTGAACTGGCCGGGGTCGCGCTCCAGGTCGAACAGCAGCGGGGGCAGGGTGGTGAAGTGGACGTATTTCCACTTGGCATCCTGGATGACGAGCAGCGTGCACTCATCCATGTGCAGGCCCAACTCGGTTTCGGCGCGGGAATGGAAGGTGTCGCGGAAGTCGTATTCGTAGTGCAGCTCGGTGCGCCAGTCGGCCGGCTTCATGTCCAGCACCAGGGGGCGCAGCGAGCGTCCGTCGCAGGCGCGGGGAACCTCGCCGCCGAGCCAGTCGATGATGGTGGGCATCAGGTCGATGGATTCGGTGGGGGCGTCCTCAATGCGGCCGGCCTGGTCGGGCGCGTCGGGATCGACGATCACGAGCGGGATGCGGAAGCTTTCGTCGTGGTAGCCGAGCTTGCCGGCGAGGTGGTGGTCGCCGAGCTGCTCGCCGTGGTCGGAGGTGAAGATGATCAGCGTGTCCTTCATCTGCCCGGTCTGTTCCAGCAGATCGAGGACGCGGCCGATATTGTCGTCCACCTCGGCGATCATGCCGCAATAGGTAGCGCGCATCTGGGCGATGGTGGCCGCATCCATCTCGGCGATCATGCCCTGGCCGCCGGTGAAGAAGCTGGCCTGGCGGGTGTGGCGCAGGTAGTGGGCAAGCAGCGGGTGGGTGCCAGCCTCTGCTTCCGGCGTGGGGGCGGCGCGGGGCTTGGGCATGTCTTCCGGGCGGTACATGTCGTGATACGGCGCGCTCACCACGAAGGGCGGGTGCGGGCGGTAGTAGCCGAGATGCAGGAAGAACGGGTTGCCGTTGCGGCCCTTGAGGTATTCCAGCGCCTTCTCGGTGAAGAAGGTGCTGTCCGACAGTTCCTTGGGGATGCGGGCGGGGCGATTGGTGGCGCCGGGAATGGCATCCTCGCCTTCCGGCAGCCAGATCTCCTCGCGGTTCTTGGGCAGGGGGAAGCCCTTCTGGGCGAGCCAGCCGAAGTAGAATTCATGGCCCGGGCCAAAGGCGCCGACGGGGCGCCAGCCCTCCATCATGTCGCCGAGATTCTGGAAGCGCGGGTCGTTGGGGTGGGTGGTGCGCGGGTCCGGCACGGTGGTGGTGTAGCCGATCAGCGCGGGATCGAGGCCGCAGCTGCGGATGGCGCGGGGCAGGGTGGTGTGGCGGGCATCCAGCGGAATCCAGTTCTGCACCTGTCGATGGTTCATCAGGTACAGCCCGGTATGCAGGCTGGCGCGGGCGGGGCCGCAGGGCACGCAGGTGGTGACGTGGTTGCGGAAGGTGACGCCCTGGCGGCACAGCCGGTCCAGGTTCGGGGTGCGGAGATGGGTGGCCCCGAGATGGGGGACGTGGTCGGCACGCCACTGATCGACGACGATCAGGAGCACATTGCGCTTGCTCATTCGGTTCCTCGCTTCGCCCCGGGGGGTATCACACGCCCAAAGGCGGTTCGATGACAACAGGGTTTCAGTTTTATGACGATACCCGCTCTGGCGAACCGGTGCGGGGCTGTCCGCATGGGGGGCCTGATCCGACCCCGAGGCGGCGGGCTAGACGGCGTAGTTGGAGCCGCGGAAATCCATGAAGAAGGACTGCGACGCACGCCAGGCGATGTTCCGGCGCTTGGCGACGAAGCTCGCGTTGCGATGCAGCACGACGTAGCCGGGGTCTTCGTGCTCGATGATCTCCAGCATGCGGCGCCAGACGGCGATGCGGCGTGGCTGGTCCATGCTGGTTTCCAGCTCCGCGGCCAGGTCGCCGAACTGTTCGTTGTGCCAATCCCCCGACAGCCAGGGCTGCCCGGTGCGCCCCCAGGAGGCCGACATCTGGATCGAGGGATCGGGCACCACGGCGGCGGCCGACCAATCCCATACGCCGCGGGTTTCCGGTGCGCCGCTGCCGATCTGGCCCCAGTTCTCCACCATCCGGAAGTCGATGTTCAGGCCGATGCCGCGCCACCCCTCCAGCATGATCAGCGCGGTCGGCGTTTGGTTGGTGTAGTAGTTGTTCAGGCAGCGATAGGGGATCGGCTGGCCGCGATAGCCGGCCGCGCGCAGGAGGCGGCGGGCCTCGGCGGGATCGAAGCGGGGGACCTCGATGTCGCGCAGGTACATGTCGCCGTAGAATTCCCATTGCAGGCCGCGCGGCACGCTGGTGCGGCCGGCCCACAGGGCGGCGATGATCGCCTCGCGGTCGATGGCGTGCGACATGGCGCGGCGGATGAGCGGGTTGGCGAGGACCGGGTGGGACTTGTTGAACACCAGGTAGCGCGAGTTGTTGATGGGGCCGCCGACGACCTCGAAGCGCGGGTCGCGCTCGATCGACGGGATCTGGTCGGGCGGGATCTCGGAGGCGAAGTCGGTGGCGCCGGAGAGCAGCATGTTGATGCGGGAACTGACCTCCGGCACCTCGGCGAAGCGCAGCTGGCGGATGGGGGGGCGGCCCTGCCAGTGGGCATCGTGGGGCTCCATCACCAGCATCTGGTCCGGCCGGTACTCGGCGATGCGGTAGGGGCCGGTGCCGACAGGCTTGCGCGCCCATTCCATCCAGCTGCCCGCCTGCATGAAGCTGCGGCGGTTGGCGATCACCGCCAGGCTGCGCGACATGCGCCCCTCCAGCACGATGTCGGGCACCTTGCTGACCACGCGCAGGCGGTGCGGGCCGAGCACCTCGATGCGGTCGAAGCCAGGGAAGGCGCGGCGGGCATTGGCGATCGAGGGCGTGGGCACCTCGCGCTCGCCGCCGCCCCACATGCGCTCGGGCCCGAAGGAGAAGGCAACTTCCGCGGCGGTGAAGGGATCGCCGTTGTGGAAGGTGACGCCCTCGCGCAGGTCGAATTCCACGGTGCGGTCGTCGATCCGCCGCCAGGTGGTGGCCAGGCCGGGGATGAGCGACATGTCGCCAAGCCAGTCAGTGTCGACCAGCGGCTCCACGTAGTTGCGGAAGATGCGGGTGCCGACGTTGGATTGCTCGCGCAGCATTTCCAGCGTGTTCGAGGTCGACATGTTCTGCACCGCAACGGTGACCGCGGGCCGGCTGTCGGCCTGGCCGATGGCGACGCGTGGCAGGGCGGCGGCGCCGGCCAGGCCGAGGGCGGTTCGGCGGCTGAGCATGTTCATGCGTGGAGTCCCGGTGCACTGACGATGCCGGGCAGCTAGCACGCAGGGTACTGCGCCTTGATTGCACTCGGGCTGCCGTTGCGTGACAGCCTCAGCGGCGCTGCCCGACCCCGAACCGGCGTTCCAGCAGCGAGCCGCCGAGGGAGATGACGAGGCAGGCGAAGAAGAAGACGATGGCGGCGAAGGTGTAGCCCTCGGCGGCGAGGCCGAGCCAGGCGGGGTCTTTCATGGATTGGTTGACCACGCCCATCAGGTCGAACAACCCGACGATGGAGACCAAAGTGGTGTCCTTGAACAGGTCCACCGCGATGTTGACGATCCCTGGGATGGACAGGCGCAGGGCCTGGGGCAGGACGATCAGGAGCTGGACCTGGGCGGGGTGCAGGCCGAGGGCGGATGCCGCTTCCGCCTGGCCGCGCGGGACGCCCTGCAGGCCGCCGCGGATCGTCTCGGCCATGTAGGCGGCGTTGAACAGCGTCATGACGATGAGGGCGCGGACGAGGTTGTCCACCGTGACGCCCTGGGGGAGGAAGAGCGGCAGCAGGACAAGGCCCATGAACAGGATGGTGAGCAGCGGCACGCCGCGCCAGAACTCGATCATGGCCACGCTGATCCAGCGGATGACCGGGTAGGCGGAGCGGCGGCCGAAGGCGAGCAGGATGCCCAGCGGCATGGCGCCGGCCATGGCGACGAAGGAGATGACGACGTTCAGCAGCAGGCCGCCCCAGTTCGGGGTCGGAACAGGCTTGAGGCCGAATATGCCGCCGGCCAGCATGATGCCGCCGGCGACGGGAACGATGGTGACCAGGGCCGCGAGCCACCAGCCGCGATGGCTGCGGGCGAACAGGGCGCCGGTGCCGATGGCGACCAGCAGCAGCAGGCCGAGATCGGCGCGCCAGCGTTCCGGCTCCGGGTATTGGCCGTAGAAGAACAGGGCGAAGCGGGCGCGGATGAAGGCCCAGCAGGCGCCGCTGCCGGCGGCGGTGCAGGCAGTGCGGTTCTCGGCCTGCCAGACCGCTTCCGACAGCAGCCAGCGGAACAGCGGCGGCAGCGTGACGGCGAAGGCTGCGAGCATCAGCAGCGAAAGGGCGGCGTTGAGCTTGGTGCCGAACAGGGCGCGGACGAGGGGGCGCATGGGTCAGCGGCCCTGCAGCGTGAGGCGGCGGTTCCAGGCGTTCATCGCGGCAGAGGTGAGCAGGTTGACCACCAGGAAGACGCCGAGCACCAGGGTCATCACCTCCACCGCGCGGCCGGACTGGTTGAGCACGGTGCGGGCGAAGATCTGCAGGATCTCGGGATAGGCGATGGCCGCGCCCAGCGTGGTGGATTTGATGATGTTGAGATACTGGCTGGTGAGCGGCGGAATGAGGATGCGCAGTGCCTGCGGCAGGACAACCAGGAACATCGACTGGCTGGCCGTGAGGCCGAGCGAGCGGGCGGCTTCGGACTGGCCGCGGTGGATGCCCTCGATCGCGGCGCGGATGATCTCGGCAATGAAGACGCTGGTGTAGATGCCGAGGCCGAGTACGAGGGCGAGGAGTTCGGGGGGCACGCGGGTGCCGCCGACGAAGTTGAAGCCCTTGAGCGTCGGGTAGTCCCAGCTGGCGGTGAAGCCGGCGATGACGGCGCCGAGGACGAGCACCGGCGGCAGCACGACGAGGCGCGGCACGGCGATGAGGCCGAGGCGGCGCCAGAGGATCGCGGCGGCGATGGTGATCACGACCGTTGCGGTGATGATCCAGTCGTACGCGGTGCCGGAGGGGGCGGGCAAATAGAGGCCGCGGACGTTGAGGAAGATGCTGCCGAACCAGACGATGCTTTGGCGCATCGGCGGCAATACCTGCAGCACGGCGACATAGACGAAGACGATCTGCACCAGCTGCGGGGTGTTGCGCACCAGTTCGATGATGGCGCGCGAGGTGCCGGCGGCGAGCGGGTTGCCGGAAAGGCGCATGAGGGCGAGGGCCAGGCCCAGCAGCGAGGCAAGCACGACGATGAGGGCGGAGGCCATCAGCGTGTTGATGCCGGAGACGTAGAGCGCCCAGCCATAGGGGTAGGAGCTGTCCCACTCCACCAGGCGGAACGGGATGTCGAACCCGGCGCGGCTGGCGAGGAAGCCGAAATCCACCTGCATGCCGCGGACGGCGAGGTTGGTGGAGAGGTTGTGCGAGAACCAGGTGGCGAGGAGGGCGACGGCGATGACCGCCGCCCCCTGCCAGGCCCAGGACCTGATGCGTGGGTTCAAGGCCCTGGGCTCCGTTCCCTGCGGATCAGCGCAGCGGCAGCGTGTAGTGCATGCCGCCCTTGTTGTAGAGGTTGTTCATGCCGCTCGGCAGGTCGAGCGCCTTGGGGCCGAAATGCGTGTCGTACAGCTCGCCATAGTTGCCCGCGACCTTGATGGCGCGCAGGGCCCAATCGTTGTCCAGGCCGAGCATCTTGCCGAAATCGCCTTCCACGCCGAGCAGGCGCAGGATGAAGGGATCCTTGGAGGACTTCATCTGGTCGGCATTGGCCTTGGTGACGCCGAACTCCTCGGCGGACTTCAGCGCGGTGTCGAGCCAGAAGACGATCTTCTGCCAACGGGCGTCGCCGGAGCGGATGTGGATGCCCAGCGGCTCCTTGGAGATCAGGTCGGGCAGCACCATCCAGTCGGCGGGCACCTTGAGGGTGGAGCGCATGCCGGCGAGCGAACCGCTGTCATCGGTGTAGCCGTCGCACCGGCCGGCTTCCATGGCGGCGATGGCTTCCTCGGCCTTGTCGAACAGCAGCGTGCCGATCTTGGCGCCGGTGGAGCGGGCGAAGTCGGCGATGTTCAGTTCCAGCGTGGCGCCGGTGACGGTGCAGATGGTGGCGCCCTGGAGATCGGCGGCCTTGGCGACGCCGAGGGCCTTGCGGACCAGGAAGCCCTGGCCGGCGTAGAAGTTGACGGCCACCTGATCGAGCCCGAGGGCGGTGGAGCGGGTGAAGGTGAGGGTGCTGTCGCGGATCAGCACGTCGATCTCGCCGGATTGCAGCACGGTGAAGCGGGCGGCGGCAGTGGTGGGGGTGTACTTGATCTTGGCGGGATCACCGAGCACGGCGGCGGCGAGGGCGCGGCAGTAATCGATGTCGATGCCCTTCCAGGTGCCGCTGGCATCCTGGGCGGCGAAGCCGGGCACGCCGGTGTCGATGCCGCAGTTCAGCGTGCCGCGCTTCTTGATCGCCTCGACCGTGGGGCCGGGGGGCGGGGCGAGCTGGGCCATGGCAACTCCGCCTGCGAAGACCGCGGCAAGGCCGCCGGCCATGGCGGCGACAACGCCACGGCGCATCATTTTGGTGAGTCTCTGCATGGAGTGCCTCTTTCGTGTTTGCGGTGCAGCAAGGCTGGCGGAGTTTTGGATTACACGCAACTAAACCCGACATGACGCCCATGTTAATCTCGACGGATGGGCTGGGATCGGCGATACTCGCTATTCCCGTGCACTCATAACGGATGAGGATCGAGCGATGGCGTATCAGGATACCTCCCTGCTGATCGATGGCGCCTGGGGGCCGAGTGCCGCCGGGCGGTGGCTGGAAGTGTTGAACCCGGCAACGGGCGATGTGGCCGGCAAGGTGGCCCATGCCGGGCGCGACGACCTGGACCGGGCGTTGGACGCGGCGGCCAAGGGGTTCGAGGTGTGGCGGCGGGTGAATGCGTTCGAGCGCAGCAAGGTGATGCGCAAGGCTGCCAATTTGCTGCGCGAGCGGGCCGACCTGATCGCCGCCCTGATGACCACCGAGCAGGGCAAGCCGGTGGCCGAGGCGAAGGGCGAGGCGCTGGCCGGTGCGGACGTGATCGACTGGTTCGCCGAGGAGGCCCGCCGCGCCTATGGCCGGGTGATCCCGGCCCGGGCCGAGGGCGTGTACCAGCTGGTGGTGAAGGAACCCGTGGGCGTGGTGGCCGCGTTCACGCCGTGGAATTTCCCGATCAACCAGGCGGTGCGCAAGACATCGGCGGCGCTGGCGGCCGGGTGCTCGGTGATCCTGAAGGGGCCGGAGGAGACGCCGGCTTCGTGCGCCGAGCTGATCCGTTGCTTCGTGGATGCGGGCGTGCCGGCCGGGGTGGTGAACCTGGTGTACGGTGTGCCCTCGGAGATTTCCGAGTATCTGATCCCGCATCCGACGATCAAGAAGATCTCCTTCACCGGCTCCACCGCCGTGGGCAAGCAGCTGGCGGCCCTGGCCGGGCTGCACATGAAGCGGGTGACGATGGAGCTGGGCGGGCACGCGCCGGCGATGGTTTTCGAGGACGCCGATGTGGAAGCCGCGGCGCGCATCCTGGGTGCGGCGAAGTTCCGCAATGCCGGGCAGGTGTGCGTTTCCCCCACGCGGTTCCTGGTGCAGGAGAGCGTGTACGAGAAGTTCGTGGAGACCTTCGTGGGCGTGGCCAAGAAGGTGAAGGTGGGCGAGGGCACGGACCCCAGCACCACCATGGGCCCGCTGGCCAATGCGCGGCGCATCACCGCCATGGAGGCGCTGGTGGGCGATGCGGTGCAGAAGGGGGCCGAGCTTCAGACCGGCGGCAAGCGCATCGGCAACAAGGGCAATTTCTTCGAGCCGACGGTGCTGACCAACCTTTCGCGTGAGATGCGGGTGATGAACGAGGAACCGTTCGGGCCGCTGGCGCTGATGGTGCCGTTCCGCAGCTTCGAGGACGTGGTGACGGAGGCGAACCGTCTGCCCTATGGGCTCGCGGCCTACTCCTTCACGCGCTCGGCCAAGACGGCGAACGCCATCGCCAATGCGGTGGAGAGCGGGATGCACACGATCAACCATCTCGGCCTGGCGCTGCCGGAAGTGCCGTTCGGGGGGATCAAGGATTCGGGCTATGGGTCTGAAGGTGGGTCGGAGGCGATCGAGGCCTATCTGAACACGAAGTTCGTGACGCAGGCTGGGTTGTAAGGAAGCGTCTTCTTTAATATGAAGAAAAAAGAAGCAAAAAGGACTTTATTCGCTTGAGGCGGCACCGCCGTGGCCTAGCTGGCCACGGCGGTTTCGTTTTGAAGTTCTAAAAGTTTTTTGGTTCTTTTTTCAAAAAAGAACCGCTTGCTTAAAGTCGCGCGCCACCCTGCCAAACCTCAAGCACCTGCAGATCATCGTCGAGCACCACAAGGTCGGCCCGGGCACCAACGGCAATCACGCCGCGGTCTTCCAGGCCCATGATTTCGGCGGGGGTTGCGGTGGCCATGCGCACGGCCGTTGTCCAGTCGCAGCCGGTGAAGGCGACGAGGTTGCGCACGGCTTCGGCCATGGTGAGGTGGGCGCCGGCGAGGGTGCCTTCGGCGTTGGTGAGGCGGCCGTCGCGCAGGAAGATCGCCTCGCCGGCGAGGGTGAAGCCGGTGATCTCGGAGCCGGCGGTGGCCATGGCATCGGAGACGAGGAAGAGGCGCTCGGCGCCCAGGGCGTTGAGCGCGATGCGCAGGGCGGCGGGGTGGGCGTGGTGGCCATCGGCGATGATGCCGGCGGCGGCGCGGCCGTCGTCCAGGATGGCGCCGACCAGGCCGGGGGCGCGGCCGGCGAACTGGGACATGGCGTTGAACAGGTGGGTGGCACCGCGGATGCCGGCATCGAGCCCGGCGCGGGCCTGGTCGAAGCTGGCATCGCTGTGGCCGGCGAAGACGATGATGCCGGCGCGGGCGAGGGCGGCGATGTGGGTGGGGGCGACGGCATCGGGGGCGAGGGTGACGAGGACCGGCGCGGGGAAGGGGGCGGACAGGGCGTGGATGTCGGCTTCGGTGATGGCGGTGATGGCGCTGGCCGGGTGGATGCCGCGGCGGGTGGGGGCGAGGAAGGGGCCTTCCAGGTGCAGGCCGGCGATCCCCGGCGTTTCCGCCTCGATGGCGATGCGGGCGGTTTCGATGGCGCGGGCGAGATGGGCGCGGCTGGAGCTGATGAGGGTGGGCAGGATCGCGGTGGTGCCGGTGTGGGCGTGGGCGGCGGCGATGGCGGCGAGGTCTTGCGGGGTGCTTTCGCCATTGAACATCAGGCCGCCGCCGCCGTTCACCTGCAGGTCGATATAGCCGGGGGCGAGGATGGCATCCTCGTGCAGTTCCTCGATGGGCACGCCGGGGGGCGCGTCGGCGGCGATGCCGGCGATGCGGCCGTGCTCGATGAGGATGACGGCATCCTCGTGTTCGTTGCGGCCATCGAACAGGCGGGCGGCGCGCAGGGCGATCATTTGCCGATCTCCTTGAGGGCTTCGCGCAGGCGGTTGTTGTTGCGCAGAAGCGATGCTTCGGCGGCGGGGCGGTCCAGCCCGTGGACGATGAGGACGGCGGTTTTCACCTTGTTGTCGGCAGCGGTGAGGGCGGATTGCAGGCGGGCCTGGTCGGCTTCGCCGGTGAGGTGGCGGAGCATGCGCAGGGCGCGCAGGCGCAGTTTCTCGTTCTTGGCCTGCATGTCGACCATGAGGCCGAGATGGACGCGGCCGAGCTGGATCATGATCTGCGAAGACAGAAGGTTGAGCACGATCTTCTGCGCGGTGCCGGCCTTCATGCGGGTGGAGCCGGCGATGGCCTCCGCGCCGGTTTCCACCAGGATGGGATGCTCGGCGGCGGCGAGCAGCGTGCCGGCGGGGGAGTTGGCGAGACCGATGGTGAGCGCGCCGCGGGCGCGGGCGGCCTGGATCACCGCGGTGGTGTAGGGCGTGCTGCCGCTGGCGGCGGTGCCAACGACGACATCGTGCGGGCCGATGGCGTTGTCGGCGACGGCCTGGGCGCCGGCTTCGCGGTTGTCCTCGGCATTCTCGATCGAGCGGGTGAAGGCCTGGTCGCCGCCGGCCATGAGCAGGACGAGGCGGTGCTGCGGCCAATCGAAGGTGGGGGGCAACTCGGCGCCATCCTGCACGCCGATGCGGCCGGAGGTACCGGCGCCGGCATAGGCGAGGCGGCCCGTGCCATCGGCCAGGCGCAGGGCGGCCGCTTCGGCAGCGGCGGCGAGCGCGGGCAGGGCAGGTTGCACCGCGGCGGCGGCGGCCATCTGGGCTTCCCACATGGCCTGCAGCGCGGAGAGCGGGTCCCAGGCGTCGATATCGCGGTAGCGCGGGTTGATTGCCTCGGTGGCCGGAATGACCGCGATGGGGGGAACGGGTGGCATCAGGGAGCCTTCGTGCTGTGCGCAGCCGGGCGGAAGCCGGCCAGGACATTTGTTGCGGATGGGTACGGCTGAAGGCGATTGTTGCGAGAAACGGCCTGACCGCTTCGCGGAAGAAATCTTTTGCAAGCTCTCGAATGCGCTGATAGGAGGCGCGACACTGTTGATGACGGCGCCGTATCGACGAGTCGTATGCGGGGGGACGCCAAGCTGCTCAGCACGCTGCAATCGCCAAAGAGAGGAAAGAAACCTTCATGTCGAAAGCCTTCATTGCCCAGGTTCTCCAGGAGTCGGCATCGCTGACGGGAATCGCCGCAAATCGCGCGGCCGGCGACCTGATGGGTGCGATCGTCAAGGAGCTGAAGAAGAACGGCAAGTTCACGCTTCCGAGCTTCGGCACGTTTACCGTGCGCAAGACCAAGGCGCGCAAGGGCCTCAACCCGCGCACCGGCGAAGCGATCAAGGTGAAGGCCGGCAAGACCGTGCGCTTCAAGGCCTCGCCCACCCTCAAGAAGTCTGTCTGAGACACTTCGCAGCGTGGGGTCTGCCCAAATGGGCGGCCCCAGCGGTGCCCCGGCTTCGTGCGCATGTCCAAACGGTTTTGAGACAGCCTGCCTGGGCAAGAGGCAGGCTTTTTTGCGTGTCGCTCAGACGTCCAGTTCCTCCACGTCGCGGGCATGTTCCTGGATGAACTGGAAGCGCAGCTCCGGGCGGCGGCCCATCAGGCTTTCGACGAGGTCGTTGGTCTGGGCGCGTTCCTCGGGCGGGGCGGTGACCTTGAGCAGGGTGCGCTTGGCCGGGTCCATCGTGGTTTCCTTCAGCGCCGATGGCGGCATTTCGCCGAGACCCTTGAAGCGGCTGACCTCGACCTTTCCGTTCTTGAAAAGCTTCATTTTCCGTTCCCGGTCGGCATCGTCCATCGCGTAGACGGATTTCGCACCCTGGACGAGGCGGTAGAGCGGCGGCTGGGCGAGGAAGAGATGGCCCTCGCGCACCAGATGCGGCAGCTCGCGGTAGAAGAAGGTCATCAGCAGGGAGGCGATGTGGGCGCCGTCCACGTCGGCATCCGTCATGATGATGACGCGGCCGTAGCGCAGCCGTGCGCGATCGAAACGCTCGCCGACGCCGCAGCCGAGCGCTTCGACGAGGTCCTTCAGCTCCTGGTTCTGGCGCAGCTTCTCGGTGCTGGCGCTGGCGACGTTGAGGATCTTGCCGCGCAGGGGCAGCACGGCCTGGGTGGCGCGGTCGCGGGCCTGCTTGGCGGAGCCGCCGGCGCTGTCGCCCTCCACCAGGAAGATCTCGGTGCGGTTGACATCCTCCAGCGTGCAATCGGCGAGCTTGCCGGGCAGGCGCAGGCGCTTGGTGGCGGATTTGCGCGCGACATCCTTGTTCTCGCGCCGACGGATGCGTTCCTCGGCGCGCTCGATGACGAAGGCGAGGAGATTGTCGGCCTGGGCGGGGTCGCCGGCGAGGAAATGGTCGAAGCGGTCGCGCAGCGCGGTTTCCACGTAGCGTGTGGCTTCCGGGCTGGTGAGCTTTTCCTTGGTCTGGCCCTGGAATTGCGGGTCGCGGATGAAGGCGGAGAGCTTGGCGACGAGGCCGCCGAGGATGTCCTCGCCGGTGACGTTGCCGGCACGGCGGTTGCCGCGCTGCTCGCCCCAGGCGCGCAGGCCCTTCAATAGCGCGGCGCGGAAGCCGGCTTCGTGCGTGCCGCCCTGCGCGGTGGGGACGGTGTTGCAGTAGGAGTGCAGGAAGCCTTCGCCCTCCTCCTGCCAGGCCAGCGCCCATTCCACGCGGCCGGCTTTCTGGCCATCGGCGGCGGTGGGCAGGTCGGCTTCGCCGGCCCAGATCTGGCCGACAGTGGCGCTGCTGCCGATATCGGCGGCCAGGCTGTCGCGCAGGCCGCCGGGGAAGTGAAGCACGGCCTCCGTCGGTGTGTCGTCCTTGACGAGGGAGGGCGCGCAGGACCAGCGGATGGTGACGCCGCGGAACAGATAGGCCTTGGAGCGGCAAAGGCGATACAGGCGGGCGGGGCTGAAGCGCAGCTCGCCGAAGATCTGCGGGTCCGGCTTGAAGCGGAAGGTGGTGCCGCGGCGGTTCTGCACCGGGCCGGCATTCTCCAGCTTGGTCAGCGGCGCGCCGCGGCTGTAGCGCTGGCGCCAGAGAACGCGTTCGCGGGCGACCTCCACCTCCAGCATTTCCGACAATGCGTTCACCACGGAGCTGCCGACGCCGTGCAGGCCGCCCGAGGTGTCGTAGACCTTGCCGGAGAACTTGCCGCCGGAGTGCAGCGTGGTGAGGATGACCTCCAGCGCGCTGAGATCCTTGAACTTCGGGTGCGGATCGACCGGAATGCCGCGGCCGTTGTCGCGCACCAGCAGGATGTTGCCTTCCTCCAGCGCCATCTCGATGGTGGTGGCGTGGCCGGCCACGGCCTCGTCCATCGCGTTGTCGAGAATTTCGGCGGCCAGGTGGTGGAAGGCGTTCTCGTCCGTGCCGCCGATATACATGCCCGGCCGGCGGCGGACGGGTTCCAGCCCCTCCAGCACCTCGATGTCCTTGGCGGAATAGGAGGGGGCCGCTGGGGTGGAATCGCGGCCGCCCTTCCCGGCGCCGAAGAGGTCGTTCATGTTGTGTTCTCCAGTCTCGAGGGCACTCTAGCGACCGCCCCCGAGGCTGGGCAAGCTTGGCGCGCGGCGTCTACCCCTGCGCGGGCTGGTGGGCTTCGATGAATCGGAGCCACTTGTCGAGGTCGCGGGAGACGGCGGTGAAGATATCCGCCGTGTCGGCCAAGCGGGCGTTGAGCAGGCTGATGGCGGCGCGGGGAGAACGGTCAGCGAGGCTCCTCGTTGCGCTCTGGTGCGGCGGGGCGCGGGGGGCGGGGCGAAACGGCGAGGAAGCGGCTGGGCGGGATGGGGTCGCCCTGGTGAAATTGCATCGCGCGGGCAATGGCGGCGCGATCGGCATCGCCCATGCGGGAGGCTTCGCGCAGGTGGTCCGACCAGTTTTCCACCTCCCACACCTCCATCCATTCGTCGGCGTGGGCGATGTCTTCGTAGATCTGCCACTCGATGGCGCCGGCGCGGCCGCGAACATTGCGCAGTTCGGCCATGACGGCGAGGAAGCCGGTGCGGTCGGCCGGCAGGATGCGGTAGCGCTGGCTTTCCATCACATGGCCGTGGGCGCGGGGCATGACGGCGACCAGGTCGGGGTCGACCGCTTCGGGGGCGGGCAGGTCTGGCGTGGAGGGGGCGGCGGCGGCGGGCTCGCGGTCGATATCGAAGCGGCGGGCGAGCAGGGCGAGGAGCAGGCCGGTGCCGGCGGCGGCCAGAAGGGCGGTTTGCAGGCCGAGATGGGTGCCGAGCCAGCCCCAGAAGAAGGTGCCGAGGCCGAGGGCGAAATTGAATCCGAGCTGGTAGATGGCCAGCGCGCGGGACCTCACCCAGGAGGGGGCGGCAAGCTGGGCGGCGCCTTGCGCCACGGAGGAGGAAGCGACCCAGCCAATGCCGAACAACACCATGGCCAGCGCCGCCTGCGCCCAATGATGCGCCGAGCCCAGCAGGGCGATTCCGGCCATGGCACTCAGGCTGGCGACGAAGACCGTGGTACCGCGCGAGAGGCGGGCGCGGACTTGGGGCAGCAACATGCCGGCGGTCACGCCGCCGCTGCCCATCAGGCCCAGCAGGATGCCGAAGGAGCCGGCGCCGAGGCCGAGCTGTTCCTTCACCACCAGCGGCAGCATCGCCCAGGGTGCCGCGGCCGGGAAGAAGAAGCAGGCAGTGCGGGCCATGGCGGCGCG
>JAIXTK010000321.1 GCA_027483995.1 Acetobacteraceae bacterium | reverse complement strand
GGGCGGCCCAGGTGGCGGGCGGGCCGGCGAGCGGGGTGAGGCTGGGGGTGCGGGGGGTGCCTGCCGACGTGCCGAGCAGTTCGGCGAGGATCTGGTTGAGCAGGGACAGAATCAGGGCTTCCAGCGACTCATGGAGGCGCGCGCCTGCCTGCCGCGCCGGCGCCGCGGGGGCGCCAGGGCGGGCGCAGGGGCCGGCCGGGGGTGAGGGGTGCTGGGTCATGGGTGATTATATAACTAACGTTTGTTATCGTCGCAAGGGAGGGTTTGCGGGTTTTCCGGCGATCGTGACATTTCTGCATCAGCCCTGCCCTTACGTCGTGCACCGGATGGTGCTGTGGCGCGCCGGGGTTACGTTTCGTTTCGGGGGGCCGGCGTGCGGATGATCGAATCCGCGTGCGACCTTGGAACTGCGGTGCCAATTCCGATGCCTTGGGGGGCGCACCGAATGATGAGCGAGCTGAAGACACGAAGGATGTTCCGGCATCGGGGACCCGGCCGAATGTCGCCCCTGGCGACGCTGCGGCCCCCTCCAGACATGCAGGTGCAGGCTTCAACTTCCGCCGGTGCCTTCACCCCCACTCGCCTGCGGGCCGGGTTGCACGGAATCAGGACCGGGTACGTACTCATCCTCATGCCCTTACGGGCAAACATCTATTACACAAGTGGCGGGGGGCCGGCGACTGGATGGCTTAAATCCAGGCGTGGACCGCAAGACTACGGCGCGACGCCCGATGCCTTGGGCCAAGCACCGAATTGAGCGTTTGCAGAAGATACGAAGCACCAAAGGCTTGGATGACAGGACCGAATGCCGCTCCGGCGGCGCTGCGGGCCCTCATTACCGGAAGCCGATGCAAGCTCCCGCTTCCGCCGGAACCTTCCCCGATGCCGAAGCAATGACGCTTCTTTTTTGACGAAAAACGAAGCAGAACCACTTTATCCGCCTGAGGCTGGGAGATCCGGCACATCCACCTCAGACGGATAAAAGTTTTTTGGTTCTTTTTTTCAAAAAAGAACTATTCTTCCTTGATTTCCTCTTTCTTATACCCCTGCGCAAACAACAGAGCCCGAAGCGTGCCGTGCCGCACCTGCGCGCGCGCCTGGGCGGCGACGATGGGCTTGGCGTGGAAGGCGACGCCGAGGCCGGCGCCGAGGAGCATGGGCAGGTCGTTGGCGCCGTCGCCCACCGTGAGGGTGGCCGCGAGCTTCACGCCGCGGGTGGCGGCGAGTTCGTTCAGCGCGATGAACTTGGCGTTGGCATCGAGCACGGGTTCGGTGACGGTGCCGGCGAGGGTATCGCCATCCAGCTCCAGGGTGTTGGCGCGGTGGGTGTCGAAGCCGACCAGCTCGGCGACGCGGCTGGTGAACCAGGTGAAGCCGCCGGAGACCAGGGCGGTGGTGGCGTTGTGCGCCTTCATGGTGGCGACCAGGGTGCGGGCGCCGGGGGTGAGTTCGGTTTTCGCCCAGGTCTGTTCCAGGGCATCGACGGAGAGGCCCTTGAGCATGGCGACGCGTTCGCGCAGCGCGGTGGCGAAATCGATCTCCCCGTTCATGCTGCGCATGGTGATGGCGGCGATCTGGTCCTTGAGGCCGGCATAGGCGGCGATTTCGTCCAGCGTTTCCGAGGTGACGATGGTGCTGTCCATATCCGCGATCAGCACGGCCTTGCGGCGGCCGCGGTTCTTCATCGGGATTGCGTCGATGGGGTCCGTGCCGATGGCTTCCAGGGCGGCGGCCATGTCTGGCGGGTGGGTGCAGGGGATGTCGGCGGCTTCGCCGGGGCAGAGGATGGTCGGGGTGCCGCCGTGGACCGCGTTGCGGACCCGGTTGATGATGGCCGGGGTGAGGCTGGCGGCTTCGCGGTGGGCGATGATGGTGAGGACGTGGGTCATGGGCGGGGTATGGAACCGTGGCGCGAAGCGGGCAATACCGGGGGGATGAGCGAAGAACAGCCGCGGCCATTGAGTCTTGCACCTCTACCCCTCACCCAACCCTCTCCCCCAAGGGGAGAGGGCTTTTGCGGTGTGCCATGACTGGGGTGTGGCCGCATGCCCTGATCGTGGCGGGGCCGACCTGTTCGGGGAAGTCGGCGCTGGCGCTGGGGCTGGCGGAGGCGCTGGGCGGCGTGGTGATCAATGCGGATTCCATGCAGGTGTATCGGGAGCTGCGGGTGATCACGGCGCGGCCGACGCCCGAGGAGGAGGCGGAGGTGCCGCATGCGCTGTATGGCGTGCGCGGGGCGGCGGAGGCGGGGAACGCGGCGTGGTGGCGCGGGGCGGCGCTGGCGGCGATGGACGCGGCGCGGGCGGCGGGGAAGCTCCCGGTGCTGTGCGGCGGGACCGGGATGTATTTCTCGGCGCTGGTGGGCGGGATCGCGGAGATTCCGGAATGCGGCGAGGCGGCGCGGGCGGAGGCGCGCTGGCTGCTGGCCGAGCAGGGGCCGGTGGCGCTGCATGCGTCCTTGGCGAAGGTGGACCCGGCGACGGCGGCACGGCTGAAGCCGGCGGACAGCCAGCGCGTGGCGCGGGCCTGGGAGGTGTGGCGCGGCACCGGGCGCGGGCTGGTGGCGTGGCAATCGGCCAAGGGGGAGGCCGCACCGTGGCGGTTCAGCGCGATCCTGATCGATCCGCCACGCGAGGCGTTGCGCGCGGCAATCGCGGGGCGGTTTTCGGCGATGCTGGACCAGGGGGCGCTGGAGGAGGTGCGGACGCTGCTGGCGCTGGGGCTGGACCCGGCGCTGCCGGCGATGCGGGCGCATGGGGTGCCGGAGCTTGCAGCGCATCTGCGCGGGGAGCTAACGCTGGCCGAGGCCGCGCGGCGGGCGGAGCTGGTGACGGGCCAGTACACGAAGCGCCAGGCCACGTGGTTCCGCCACAAACGCATGGCGGACCCTGAGCGCACGCATACGATCAATGCGCGGGTGCGGGGTTTTTTGGAATTTTCGGAAAGCGAACGGGCGGAAATCTTCCGGTTTATTCGCGAAGGCGCTTGACGCGGTGCAGCGCGGCGGCCTATTGGGGCGCCCATGAGCCAGAACACATCCGCCGACACCACCCTGGACACCGCTCCGGGTGCCGAAATTCTCCTCCGCGCGCTGAAGGACCAGGGCGTAGAGGTGATCTTCGGCTATCCCGGTGGGGCGGTATTGCCGATCTACGACGCGATCTTCAGCCAGAACGCGATCCGGCACATCCTGGTGCGGCATGAGCAGGCGGCGGTGCACGCGGCCGAGGGCTATGCGCGCTCCACGGGCAAGGTGGGCGTGGTGCTCGTGACCTCCGGGCCCGGCGCCACCAATGCGGTGACCGGGCTGCTGGATGCGCTGATGGACAGCATTCCGCTGGTGTGCCTGACCGGGCAGGTGCCGACGCATCTGATCGGCAATGACGCGTTCCAGGAAGCGGACACGACGGGGATCACGCGGCCGGCCAGCAAGCACAACTACCTGGTGAAGCGCGGGCAGGACCTGGCGCGGGTGGTGCACGAGGCGTTCTACGTGGCGCGCAGCGGGCGGCCGGGGCCGGTGGTGATCGACCTGCCGAAGGATATCCTGATCGGGCCGGCGCCGTATGTGGCGGCCCCCGAGACGCCGCATCGTTCGTATCGCCCGCAGGTGGAGCCGGATGCCGGGCAGATCGCCAAGGCCGTGGCGCTGCTGAAGAGCGCCAAGCGGCCGGTGATCTACACGGGCGGCGGCGTGATCAATGCCGGGCCCGCGGCGAGCGAGGCGCTGCGCGCGCTGGTGCGCAAGACCGGGTTCCCCTGCACCTCCACGCTGATGGGGTTGGGGGCGTTCCCGGCCGGGGACCCGTTGTTCCTGGGCATGCTGGGCATGCACGGGACCTACGAGGCGAACCTGGTGATGCATGGCTGCGACGTGATGCTGAATATCGGCGCGCGGTTCGATGACCGGGTGACGGGACGGCTGAACGCGTTCTCGCCGGGATCGAAGAAGATCCATGTGGATATCGACCCTTCGTCGATCAACAAGAACGTGCCGGTGGATGTGCCGGTGGTGGGCGATGCCGGGCGGGTGATCCGCGCGATCCTGGCGGCGTGGGACGATGCGCCGGGCGAGGTGGACAAGCCCGCGGTGGCGGCGTGGTGGAAGCAGATCGACGAATGGCGCGGGATCGACTGCCTGAAGTTCCGGCAGGACATGACGAAGGGTGCCGTGATCAAGCCGCAATACGCGGTGCAGCGGCTGTATGACATCACGCGCGAGCTGAAGGCCAAGACGGGGCGCGAGACGTTCATCTCCACCGAGGTGGGGCAGCACCAGATGTGGGCGGCGCAGTATTTCGGCTTCGATGCGCCGAACCGGTGGATGACCTCCGGCGGGTTGGGGACGATGGGCTACGGGCTGCCGGCGGCGATGGGGGTGCAGATTGCCCATCCGGATGCGCTGTGCATCGACATCGCCGGCGAGGCCTCGATCC
>JAIXTK010000294.1 GCA_027483995.1 Acetobacteraceae bacterium | reverse complement strand
CCTCGTCCAGACGATCGAGGGCACGCCGGCCCTGATCCATGGCGGCCCCTTCGCCAACATCGCCCATGGCTGCAACTCGGTGATCGCCACCAGGCTGGCGCTGAAGCTCTCCGACGTTGTGGTGACCGAAGCCGGCTTCGGTGCGGATCTCGGCGGCGAGAAGTTCCTGGACATCAAGTGCCGCCAGGCCGGCCTCGCGCCCTCGTGCGCCGTGGTGGTCGCCACCGTGCGTGCACTGAAGATGCATGGCGGCGTCGCCCGCAAGGACCTGGGCCCGCAGGATGTGGCCGCCGTGTCGCGTGGCGTGGTCAACCTCGCCCGCCATGTGGAGAATTTGGGAAAATTCGGCCTGCCCGTGGTGGTGGCGCTCAACCGCTTCAACACCGATACCGCCGAAGAGATCGAGGCGATCCGCGACGCCATGGCGAAGCTGGGGACGGAGGTGTTCCTCTGCACCCACTGGTCCGATGGCGGTGCCGGGGCCGAGGACCTGGCCCGCGCCGTGATGGCCCGCATCGCCGCCAAGACTGCCGCCTACAAGCCGCTCTACCCGAGCACCCTGCGCCTGGCCGACAAGATCCGCGCCATCGCCCAGGGCATTTACCGCGCCGACGACATCGACCTCGCCTCCGGCGTGGCGAAGAAGCTGGAAAGCTACGAGAAGGCCGGCTTTGGCGACGTGCCGGTGTGCATCGCCAAGACGCAGTACAGCTTCAGCAGCGACCCCACGCTGCTCGGCGCCCCCACCGGCCATACGCTGACGGTGCGCGACGTGCGGCTTTCCGCCGGGGCCGGCTTCGTGGTGGCGGTGTGCGGCGACATCATGACCATGCCCGGCCTGCCGCGCGTGCCGGCGGCGAACAGCATCATGCTGAACGATCTCGGCGGGATCGAAGGGCTGTTCTGAGGCGACGGAGCCACAAACGGCAACGGCCCTCATCCTTTCGGATGAGGGCCGCAGGCCTCGGGATCGAACGCCCGGCGCCAGGCGCCAGGCGGGGGATCAGAACGCCAGCACGTTGAAGGCGTTGGTCAGGCGGCCGGAGAGCGCGGTGAACGCGGTGGCCAGGCCAACGGCCAGCACGCCGGCGATCAGGCCGTACTCCATGGCGGTCACGCCACGGCGGTCGGCAGCGGCGCTCTTCAGGATCTGAATCACGGTCTGGAACATGGAATGTGTCTTTCTTGGATGAGGGAAGCGGAAGGCCCCGATGGTGGCGTTCCCGGCTTCCCGGTAGCGCCCTGCGGTGACGCAGATGTAACCGAGTGTCTCTTTCCGACTGGTTACAGCTATTAATGTTTTTTTAGCAATTGCGTGGGGCGGCACATGGGGTCCCTAAGTGCCTGTCATCGCTGGGGCGGCATCGCCATGCCGGGCGGGGCGGCGTGACAGCCGGATCAAAGCCAGCGTGCTTGCGGCCGGCAGCGAAGCCGGCCATGGAGCCGGTCTGCCGTGGCGGAGGGAGTGGGATGGAGCAGGCGGTGAGCGATCCCGATGCGTTGATGGCCGAAGCGGCGCAGGTGCTCGCCGCGGGGCCGGATGCGGCGATGCTGGCGCGGTTGGCGGAGGCGTGGCGGGCATATCCGAACCATGCCGGGGTCACGCGGCTGCTGGCCGATGCGCTGCGGTTGGCGGGGCAGCAGGACCAGGCGGTGGCGGCCTATGCGGCGGCCCTGGCGCTCGATGCGATGAGCTTCGAGGCGTGGTTCGGCATGGCGGCGGCGCAGGTGGCGCGCGGCGCGTTTGCCGTGGCGCGGGATGCGCTGGTGCAGGCGCTGGGGCTGCGGCCGCAGGCGGAAGAGGCGCGCTGCCTGCTGGCGGAGGCGCTGTTCCATCTGGGCGAGGCGGATGCGGCCAGTGCGGCGTATCAGCGGGTGATCGCACGCGGGGAACCGGCGCTGCGCGATGCGGCGCTGGCGAGCCTGGCGGTGATGATCCCCGGCAGTGCCGCAGCCTCCTACGAGATGGTGCGGGCGGTGCGCGCGGCGTGGATCGGGCGGGTGGGGGGCGCGATCAAGGCGATGCCGACAAGGGCTGCGCCTTCGGGGCGGCGGATTCGGGTGGGGTATCTCTCGGCGTTCTTTGGCGAGCGGAACTGGATGCGGGCCGCCTATGGCGTGATCAACCGGCATGATCGTGCGCGGTTCGAGGTTTACCTGATCGCCGACGGGGCGGAGCCATCGGCAGAGGCCGGTTATGTGGCGCAGGCGGATGACCGGGTGCTGCAGGCCCGGGGGATGGCGAACGGTGCGCTGGCGCGGGCGATCGCGCAGGCGGAGCTGGATGTGCTGGTGGACCTGAACGGGTATGCGCTGGCCGGGCGGCTGGGGTTGTTCCCGTATCGGGCGGCGCGGTTGCAGCTGGGTTGGTTGGGGCATGCCGCCACGTCCGGCGTGCCGGGGCTCGATGCGCTGGTGGGCGATGCCGTGGTGGCTCGGCCGGCGGAGGACGCGCATTTCTCCGAGCGGGTGCTGCGCGTGCCGGGGACGTGCCTGGCGTTCGAGGTTGCGTATCCCACGCCGGAGGTGGGGCCTTTGCCGTGGCTGGCGAACGGGGCGCCGACGCTGGGGTGCCTGGGGTCCGGCCATAAGCTGACGCCGCGGACGCTGGAGGCGTGGGCGGCGATCCTGCGGGCTGTGCCGGCGGCGCGGCTGGTGGTGGGGCATGCCGGGCTGGACGACGAGGGCAATCGGGATGAGCTGCTGCGGCGGCTGCAGGGCAGGGGGGTGGCGGCGGATCGGGTGACGCTTTCGGGGCGGGCGGAGCATGTCGAGTTCCTGCGCGGTTACGGGGCGATCGACATCGCGCTGGACACGTTTCCGACCAGCGGCACCGCCACCACCGCCGAGGCGCTGTGGCAGGGGGTGCCGGTGCTGGCGGTGGAGGGGGACCGTTGGGCTTCGTGCAGCAGTGCCTCGCTGCTGCGGGCGGCGGGGCTTTCGGCGTGGGTGGCGGAGGATGTCGACGGGTTCGTGGGCCAGGCGGTGGCGCTGCTGGGCGATCCCGCGACGCCCGGGCGGTTGGCCGGGCTGCGGGCGGGGATGCGGGAGCGGCTGATGGCGAGTGCGGCGTGCGACAGTGCGGGTTTGTGCCGGGCGCTGGAGGCGATCTATACGCAGGGTCTCAACGAATTGTCCTGAGGAGGAACGGCCATGCGCCGCCTGCTTTGCCTTGCCGCCATGGCCCTTGCCGCATTGCCCGGGGTGGCGGCGGCCCAATCGGCTTCCACCCTGCGCGTGGTTCTGGTGAACGACCTGGCCAGCCTGGACCCGGTGGTGTCCACCGCGGCCTTTGTGCGCAACCACGGGTTCCTGAACTACGACCAGCTTTTCGCGCTGGACAGCAAGGGCGAGGCGCAGCCGCAGATGGTCGGCGCGTGGAGCAAGAGCCCGGATGGCATGAACTACAGCTTCACGCTGCGCGACGGGCTGGCGTTCCATGACGGGTCGCCGGTGAAGGCGGCGGATGCGGTCGCGAGCGTGAAGCGCTGGGCGCAGCGCGACGTGGTGGGCCGGGCGCTGGCCGCCGCCACGGCGAGCATGGAGGCGGTGGACGACAAGACGTTCACGATCAAGCTCTCGCGCCCCTTCGCGCTGGTGACCGAGGCGCTGGCGCGGCCGACGGCGTCCGCGCTGTTCGTGATGCCGGAGCGGATTGCCGCCACGCCGGCGAACACGGCGTTCACGGACCCGATGGGGTCTGGCCCGTTCATCTTCCAGCGCGACCAGTGGCGGGTGGGCGACCGGGCGATCTATCTGCGCAACCCCGCCTACAAGCCGCGTGCTGAGGCGGCCGATGGGCTGGCGGGCGGCAAGGTGGCGAAGCTGGAGCGGATCGAATGGCGGGCGATCCCCGACCAGGCGACGGCGGCGGCGGCGTTGCAGGCGGGCGAGATCGACCTGATCGAGCAGCCTTCGCCTGATATCCTGCCGGTGCTGGAGCGCAACCCAAACATCCGCACCATGGCGCTGAACCCGGTGGGTTCGATGGTGTGGCTGCGGCTGAACCATACGCTGGCGCCGTTCGACAACCCCAAGGTGCGCCAGGCGCTGCTGTTCCTGGTGAACCAGAAGGAGAACCTGGATGCCGCCGGCATCCGGGCGAGCGAGCAGGTGCCGTATTGCCCGGCCTATTTCCTGTGCGGCACGCCGCTGGAGAGTGCCGCTGGCGCGCAGGGGCTGAAGGACGCTGATATCGCCAAGGCGAAGGCATTGCTGGCCGAGGGCGGGTATGCCGGGCAGAAGGTGGTGTTCCTGAACGCGGCGGACAGCCCGATCAACAACGCGGTGACGCTGACCATGGCCGAGGCGATGCGCAAGGGCGGCATCAACGTGGACGTGGCGACGATGGACTGGGCGACGCTGACGCAGCGGCGCAACAACCGCACGCCGGCGGACCAGGGCGGCTGGCACCTGTTCGTGACGGTGGCCAATGTGCTCGACGGCGGCTCGCCGCTGACCAATCTGTACCTGGCAAGCCCCTGCCAGGGCGGTCTGGCGGGCTGGCCGTGCGACCAGAAGCTGGAGGACCTGCGCCGTTCGTGGTGGGAGGAAGGCGACGCGGCAAAGCGCAAGACGATCCTGGAGGCGGTGCACACGCAGGCGTACCAGTCGCTGCCCTATGTGAATGCCGGGCAGTTCCGCACGCTGGCGGCGTATCGCAGCAATGTGGAAGGCCTGCGGGCGACGACGATCCCGGTGTTCTGGGGTGTGGAGAAGAAGTAGGTTGCGATCTGACTGGTCAGTTGCATATGACCAGTCAGACAGGAGCCTGCCATGGGTGAGATCGCCACCATCAACGCGACGCAGTTCAAGGCGACCTGCCTGGAACTGCTTGACCGGCTGGCCGCGGGTGACATCACGCGGCTGGAAGTGACCAAGCGCGGCAAGGTTGTGGCGATTTTGATGCCGCCGGAGCGGCGGCATCCGGTGGATGCGCTGTTCGGCGCCATGAAGGGCAGCGTGACGCGGCCTTCCGGGCTGGACCTGACGGACCCGGTGTTCGAGGGCGAGGTGGAGGCCGAGCAGGGGTTGTTGTTGCCGGACGGGCGCTGATGCCGGCTTCCGTGCTACTGGATACCTGTGCTGCGATCTACCTGATGGAAGGCGAGCCGATCTCCGAAGGTGCGCGGGCGGCGCTGTATGACGCGGGCGAGCGCGATGGCATCTTCGTCTCGCCCGTGACGGGGTGGGAGATCGGGCTGCTTTCGCGCCCCGACCGGAAGTTCCCGATGCGGTTCGCGCCTGATCCCGCGACCTGGTTCGCCCGGCTGATGGCGATGGGCGCCATTCGCAACGCACCGTTCACCGGGGCCATCGGCATCGACAGCTCGCTGCTGCCCGGCGTGCTGCACAACGACCCTGCCGACCGGATGCTGATCGCCACGGCGCGGCGGATGGGCATGCCGATCATGACCCGGGATCGGCGCATCCTGGGCTATGCCGCGGATGGGTATGTGGAAGCGATCGCATGCTGATCCGGCGGGCTGCGGCGGATGATGCTGCGGTGGTGGCGGAGATCAGCACGACCTCTCGCCATGCGGCGATGCCGACGATCCGTTGGGCGCATACGGCGGAGGAGGATCGTTGGTGGGTGGCGAATATCCTGCTGCCGAAGGATGAGGTGTGGGTGGCGGAAGAGGGCGGCGTGGTGCTGGGGTTTCTGGCGCTGCACCGGGATGAGGACGGGGACTGGGTGAGCCAGCTCTACCTGGCGCCGGGGTATTGGCGGCAGGGGATTGGGACGGCGTTGCTGGGGCATGCCAAGGCGCTGCGGCCCGGGGGGCTGCGGCTTTGGTGCTTCCAGGTGACTGCGCGGGGGCGGGCGTTCTATGAGCGGCACGGGTTCACGGT
>JAIXTK010000137.1 GCA_027483995.1 Acetobacteraceae bacterium | reverse complement strand
GTGACGGGGTTGTTGTCGATGTTGAGCGTGCAGGCGGCCTCGCAGGGGGCGGGGCAGATGCGGCCGGTGAATTCCGGGAAGTTGTTGGTGGAATGGAGCATGCGCAGGGCGGGTTGCCACTGGCCGCGATGGACGAGGTTGTTCCAGTCCGGGATCAGGTTATTGACCGGGCAGCCGTTGTGGCAGAACGGGATGCCGCAATCCATGCAGCGCGTGGCCTGGGCGGCGGTGGCTTCGTCGCCCAGGGGGACGACGAATTCCTCATAGTTGGTGACGCGCTCGGGCGCCTTGCGGTAGCCGCGGTCGCGGCGTTCGATTTCCAGGAAGCCGGTGGGCTTGGCCATCGTTATGCCCTTCCTTACTGCGCCGCGACGGCGAGCGCGTTACGCTCGGCGCGGAGTTCCTGCATGGCGCGGCGGTAGTCGCGCGGCATCACCTTGACGAACTGGCCGAGGGCACGATCCCAATCGGCCAGCAGCGCGCGGGCGCGGGCGGAGCCGGTGAGGCGGGCGTGGCGTTCGACCAGGAGGCGCAGGCGTTGCGCGTCGAAGCGCAGCGGGTCGCCCATGCCGTTATCGGTGACCGAGGGCGGTTCCGCCACCGGGGCTTCCGGGTCATCGGCATCGTCGCCTGTGGAGAGTTTCTCGAGATCCACCATGGCGGTGTTGGCGAGGTCGGCGAACTGGCCCGCGGGGTCGTAGACATAGGCCACGCCGCCCGACATGCCGGCGGCGAAGTTGCGGCCGGTTTCGCCGAGGACGACGACCACGCCGCCGGTCATGTATTCGCAGCCATGGTCGCCTGTGCCTTCGACGACGGCCACTGCGCCGGAGTTACGCACGGCGAAGCGTTCGCCGGCCACGCCCTGGAAGTAGGCGTCGCCTGCGATGGCGCCGTAGAGCACGGTGTTGCCGACGATGATGTTCTGCGACGGATCGCGGCCGCTGCCGAAGGGCTGGCGCACGATGATGCGGCCGCCGGAGAGCCCCTTGCCGACATAGTCGTTGCCGTCCCCTTGCAGGTCCAGCGTGACGCCGTGGGCCAGGAAGGCGCCGAGGCTTTGGCCGGCGGTGCCGCGCAGCGCGATCTCGATGGTGCCCGCCGGCAGGCCGGCATGGCCGTGGCGCTGGGCCACCTCACCGGAGAGCATGGTGCCGACGGTGCGGTGGACGTTGCGGATGTCGCGCGTGATGCGGACGCGTTCGCCCTTTTCCAGCGCGGGGCGGGCGGCGGCGATCAGCTCCACATCGAGGGCGCGTTCGAGGTTGTGGACCTGGCGCTCGCTGTTCCAGATGGCCACGCCTTCGCGGGCGGGGATCTGGTGGAGGACCCGGGAGAGATCCACGCCGGCGGCCTTCCAGTGGTCGATGGCCTTTCGCATGTCCAGCCGGTCTACCCGGCCGGTCATCTCGCCGATGGTGCGGAAGCCGAGCCTGGCCATCAGCTCGCGCACTTCCTCGGCGACGAAGAAGAAGTAGTTGATGACGTGTTCCGGCGTGCCGGTGAAGCGGGCGCGCAGGATGGGATCCTGCGTGGCGATGCCGACCGGGCAGGTGTTGAGGTGGCACTTGCGCATCATGATGCAGCCGGCGGCGATCAGGGGCGCGGTGGCGAAGCCGAATTCGTCGGCCCCCAGCAGCGCGCCGATCACCACATCGCGCCCGGTGCGCAGGCCGCCATCGACCTGGACGGCGATGCGGCCACGCAGGCCGTTCAGCACCAGGGTTTGCTGGGTTTCGGCCAGGCCGATTTCCCAGGGCGAGCCGGCATGGGTGAGGGAGGTGAGCGGGGAGGCACCGGTGCCGCCCTCGTAGCCGGAGATGGTGACGTGGTCGGCGCGCGCCTTCGACACGCCCGCGGCCACGGTGCCGACGCCGACTTCCGAGACCAGCTTCACGGAGATGCGGGCGCGGGGGTTGGCGTTCTTGAGGTCGTGGATGAGCTGGGCGAGATCCTCGATCGAGTAGATGTCGTGGTGCGGCGGGGGCGAGATGAGGCCCACGCCGGGCGTGGCGTAGCGCACGCGGGCGATGTTCTTGTCCACCTTGTGGCCGGGCAGCTGGCCACCTTCGCCAGGCTTGGCGCCCTGGGCCATCTTGATCTGGATGTCGTCGGCGTTGACCAGGTATTCGATGGTGACGCCGAAGCGGCCGGAGGCGACCTGCTTGATGGCGGAGCGTTCGGAATCGCCGTTGGCCAGGCGCACGTAGCGATCGGACTCCTCGCCGCCCTCGCCGGTGTTGGACTTGCCGCCGATGCGGTTCATGGCGATGGCGAGCGTGGTGTGGGCTTCGCGGCTGATGGAGCCGAAGCTCATGGCACCCGTGGCGAAGCGCTTCACGATCTCGCTGGCCGGTTCCACTTCCTCCAGCGGCACGGGGGTGCCGGCGCGGAATTCCATCAGGCCGCGGATGGTGAGCAGGCGGCCGGAGGGGTCCTTGCTGCCCTGGTCGTTGATGCGGCTGGCGAAGCGCTTGTAGGCATCCTGGGCGTTGCCGCGGACGGCGTGCTGGAGGTCGGCCACGGTATCCGGCGCCCAGACATGATCCTCGCCGCGCAGGCGGAAGCCGTAATCGCCGCCGGGGTCGAGCTGGTCGCGGTAGACGAGGTCGTCGCCATAGGCCTGGCGGTGGCGCAGGACCGTTTCGGCGGCGATTTCCGCCATGCCGGCACCTTCGATGGTGGTGGCGGTGCCGGTGAAGCACTTCTCGATGAAGGCGGTGGAGAGGCCGACGGCATCGAAGATCTGCGCGCCGCAATAGGACTGGTAGGTGGAGATGCCCATCTTGGACATCACCTTCATCACGCCCTTGCCGATCGCCTTGAGGAAATTCTTCTGCACCTCATAGGGCTTCAGCAGCAGCTTGCTGCGCTGGCGCAACTCCTCCAGCGTCTCGAAGGCGAGGTAGGGGTTCACCGCCTCGGCGCCATAGCCGGCGAGGACGCAGAAATGGTGCACCTGGCGCGCCTCGCCGCGCAGCCGCCAGGCGTACTGTCCACCGACGTCCAGCATGGTCCGGTAGATCGGGCTGTCGCCGAAGGCGTCGCGGTGACGGCGCACCGTCTCCTCGGCGATCTCGGCCAGGCCTACGCCCTCGATCGTGGTCGCGGTGCCGGTGAAGTAGCGTTTGATCAGGGCGGACGACAGGCCGATCGCGTCGAAGATCTGCGCGCCGCAATAGGACTGGTAGGTCGAAATGCCCATCTTGGACATGAC
>JAIXTK010000170.1 GCA_027483995.1 Acetobacteraceae bacterium | reverse complement strand
TGGGCCCGCGCCCTGTACTGGGCAGCCAGCCGAGTTGAACCGCGAAGACCATGATCAGCATCAGCCCCACCCAGAAGGTGGGCAGCGAGAAGCCGAGGATGGAGGCGCCCATGATCGCCTTGCCGCCGATCGAATTCGGCCGCAACCCGGCATAGAGCCCCAGCGGAATGCCCAGGATCACCGAGAGCAGCACGGCGGTGATCGCCAGCTCCAGCGTTGCCGGCATGCGCTGCGCGATCAGCTTCAGCGCCGGCTCGTTGAACACGAAGCTGCGGCCGAGATCGCCCTGCAGCGCGCCCGACAGGAAGCGCCAGTACTGCTCCCACAGCGGCTTGTCCAAGCCCAGCGCGGCCACGGCGCGGGCCCGCTCGGCCTGGTCCGCCTCGGGCGAGATCAGGATCTCCACGGGGTCGCCGATCACGTTCACGCCGATGAACACGATCACCGTCATGACCAGCATCACGAACGCCGCCTGGATCAGGCGACGCAGCATCCAGGTCGTCATGCCGCGCCCTGCTCGGTCATCGCTTCATCTCCATATCCGCCGCTAGGGCGCCACGCTCACATCGGCCGCGCGCGTCGCCTCGTCCGCCCGTGCCACATAGCGCAGGTTGGGCTTCATCCCCCAGATGTTCTTCTGCTGGTAGAGCGTGATCAATGCCACATCCGCCATCGCCTGCCGCGTTGCCGCGATCAGCGCCTGCTCGCGCGCCGCGTCATCCGTGATGGCGGAGGCGCGGTCGATCACCGCATCCAGCGCCGCATTGGAATAGCGGCTGCGGTTGGCCGAGCCAGTGCCCTTCTGCGCATCGAACGTGGCCACCATCGCCCGCAGCGGGTTGGAGGCCTCACCGGAGGTGATGCCCCAGGCGGCGAAGAAGGCCGAGAATTCCTGCTTGCTCGCGCGCCCGATGAAGCTCGGCCAGGTGATCGCCTCCACCTTGGTCTGGATCCCGGCGCGGCTCCACATCTGGCCTACGGCCTGGATGATCTTCTCGTCGTTCACATAGCGGTCGTTGGGCCCGTGCAGCGTGATGCGGAACCCGTTGGGGTAGCCGGCCTCGGCCAGCAGCCGCCTGGCCTCCGCCAGGTCCTGCTTCGGCGGCTCCAGGTCCGGCACGTAGCTGAAGCTGCCCGGCGCCAGGAACTGCCCGGTGGGCACCGCCGCCCCTTCCATCACCCGGTCCACGATCAGCTGGCGGTTGATGGCCAGCGACAGCGCGCGGCGCACCCGCACATCCTGGAACGGGTTGGTCGTCAGCGTCTCGCCGTTCGGGCCCTGCACGAAGGGCTGGCCGTCCTTGCGGGAGAGATCCAGCATCAGATAGGCCACGCGCAGCGAAACCGCCTCGGCCATCGCCACCCGCTTGTCGGTGCGCAGCGTGACCAGGTCCTGCGTCGGCACCGCCTCGATCAGGTCCACGTCGCCCGCCAGCAGGGCGGAGGTGCGGGCGGAATCGTTCGGGATCATCCGATAGACCACGCGTTCCCAGTGGGGCTTCGGGCCCCAATAGGCGTCGTTGCGCGCCAGCTCCGCCCGGTCGCTCGCGCGCCATGCGGTGATGCGGAACGGCCCGGCGCCGATGGCGTGCTTCAGCGCGTTGAAATCCTCCGTCGCCGGCTCCGCGCCCAGCCCCTTGGGCAGGATGTGCACCTGGGTGAGGTCCACCGGCAGCAGCGGGGTGACGCCGCGCGTGGTCATGCGCACCGTGAGCGGATCCACCACCTGCACCCCGGTCACGGAGCGGGTGAACAGCAGGAAGCTGCCGGGCGAGTTCTTCACCGTGGGCACGCGCCCCAGCGTATAGGCCACGTCCTCCGCGGTGAAGGCGGTGCCGTCGTGGAAGGTAACGCCCGGGCGCAGCTTGAATTCCCAGGTGGTGTCGTCCACCGCGCGCCAGGACAGCGCCAGCCCCGGCCGCGGCTTGGCCGCCGCATCGGTATCCACCAGCGCGCCGAAGATGTGCATCGCCAGCGCGTTGTTGGGCCCGAGATTATGGTAGTGCGGGTCCACGCTGGTGGGCGCCGCGGCCACCGCCAAAGTGAGCGTCTGCGCGCCGGCCGGCGTCCAGGCCGCCATCGCGCCGGCCAGCAACGCCGCACCCCACTGCCGAATTCCCATCCGAACCCCCTGCCACCCCGCGCGGTGCATGCCTGCCCGCCACCCTTGCCGCTCCGATAGCACGAACCACCCACCCGCGCGAAAGCCCCACGCTGGCCCCCGCCGCGCGACCTCGCTAGGCTCAGATCATTCCGGACAGGAGCACCCCATGCCCCGCACCACCGCCCGCCGTCTTGCCCCCTGGGCCCTCCTGGCGTTGGCCGCCCCGCTTCCGGCGCAGGCCCAGCACCTCACCGCCGCCATGGCCGCCCCCATCACCTCGATCGACCCGCATTTCTACAACGCCGCGCCCAATAACGGCCTGGCGCTGCATGTGTTCGAACGCCTGGTGGAACGCACCCCCACCGCGCAGCTCACCCCCGGCCTGGCCGTCAGCTGGACCCCGATCGGGGAAGCGATGTGGGAGCTGAAGCTGCGCCCCGGCGCCACTTGGCACGACGGCAGCCCGGTGACCCCGGACGACATCGCCTTCACCTTCGCCCGCATCCCCAACGTGCCGAACAGCCCCGGCGGGTTCTCCGGCATGATCCGCGGCGTCTCGCGCGTGGAAACCATCGACGCGACGACCTTCCGAATCCACACCAGCCGGCCCACGCCGAACCTGCCGATCGACATGGTCAGCATCAACATCGTCTCCCGCAAGCACGGCCAGGGCGCGGCCACGGAGGATTACAATTCCGGGAAGGCGGCGATCGGCACCGGCCCCTACCGCATGGTGCGCTACACCAATGGCGACCGTACGGAGCTGGCCCGCTACGAGGGCTGGCAGGGCGAGAAGCCGCATTGGGAACGGGTGACCTTCCGCTTCATCCCCAACCCCGGCGCCCGCGTGGCCGCGCTGCTGGCCGGCGACGTGGACATGATCGACGTGCCGCCCGCCGCCGACATCCCGCGCCTGAAGTCAGACCCCAAGCTCTCCGTCGTCTCCATCCAGGGGCTGCGCACCATCTATATCGGCCTGCAGCGCGGCCGCGCCACGCCGGAGCCCTTCGTGACCGACAATGCCGGCAAGCCGTTCGAGAAAAGCCCGTTCGAGGATGTGCGCGTGCGCCGCGCGCTTTCCATCGCCATCAACCGCCAGGCGATTGCCGAACGCGTCATGTCCGGCACCGCCGACCCCACCGGCCAGTGGCTGCCGCCGGGCACCTACTCCTACGCGCCCGGCGTGAAGGTGCCGGCCTATGCGCCCGAGGAAGCCCGCAAGCTGCTCGCCGAGGCCGGCTTCCCGCAGGGCTTCAAGCTCACCCTGCACACCCCGAACGACCGCTACCCCAATGACAGCCAGACCGCCCAGGCCGTGGCCCAGATGTGGACGCGCATCGGCGTGCAAACCGCCATCGAGGCGCTGCCCTGGAACACCTACTCCGCCCGCGGCGCGCGGCTGGAATACTCCGCGGCACTTGGCGGCTGGGGCAGCAACACGGCGGAGGCCGGCTACCTGCTGATCAACATCATCGGCACGCACGACCCCGCAACGGGCCGCGGCGCCAGCAACCAGCGCCGCTACAGCAACCCGGCGATGGACGCCCTGACCGACCGCGCACTCTCCACCTTCGATCCCGCCGAGCGCGAACGCCTGCTGGTGCAGGCGGTGGAGATGGCCACCAACGACGTGGCCATCATCCCGCTGCACCAGCTCGTCAACTTCTGGGCCACCAGGAAGTCGATCGCCTACACCCCGCGCATGGATGAGCGGACGGTGGCGATGAACGCCAGGCCGGCGCCGTAGCGAAGGGCGGCGGCTGGTCGCTAGATCGCCGCCGTCACCTGGATCTCCACGCGCCAGGCGGGGTTCACCAGCTGGGCGATCACGCAGGCGCGGGCCGGCGCCTGGCCGGGCAGCACCCAGCCATCCCACACGCTGTTCATGCCGGCGAAATCGGCCAGCGCCGGCAGGTAGATCGTGGCGCTCACCAGCTTGGACTTGTCGGTGCCGGCGCGGGTCAGCAGGTCTTCGATCTTGGCCAGCACCTGGCGGGTCTGGCCGACCACGTCCTGGGTGGCATCATCAGGCACCACGCCGGCGGTGGTGACGAAGCCGTTGGCCACCACGGCCTGGGAGAGACGGGGGGCGACATCGAGGCGGGTCAGGGTCATCGTGGGTCCTTTCGAGAGAGGGAAGACTCTTCTTTTTTCTGAAGAAAAAAGAAGCAAAAAAGACTTTATCCATTGATGCGGAAGGGCCGGGGTCTCCCCGCATCAAGAGAAAAAAGTTTTTTGGTTCTTTTTTTCAAAAAAGAACATGCTTGCTGTCTAGAGATGCGATTTCAGGAAGTCACATATCGCCGCATACTCCGCCCGCGCCCCCGCACCCTTGAAGCGGGCGCGCATAAAGCCGTGGATCATGCCTTTCGCCTCACGGTAGGCGACCTCCACGCCGGAGAGAGCGAGCCGCGCGGCATAGAGCCGGCCGTCGTCGCGCACCGGGTCGAACTCGGCGGAATGCACGAAGGCAGGCGGCAGGCCGGCGAGGTTTTCCACGATCGCCGGGCGGGCGTAGGGATCGGCCTGGTCCTCCGGCCGTGCCAGCAGGATGCGGTAGTATTCCTGGCACGCAACGGTTGTCAGGCCGTAGCCGGTGGCGTTCTCGGTGTAGGAGGGCATGGTCATGTCCGTGCCCGTGACGGTGTAGATCACCGCCTGCGCCTTGATCGGCGGGGCATCCCCGGCCCGGGCCGCAAGGCACAGGGAGGCGGCGAGGTGCCCGCCGGCACTGTCCCCGGCCACGCCGATGCGGGCGGGGTCGATGCCGAAGGCCGCGGCTTCGGCGGCGAGATGCCGCAGCACGCCGAGGCAATCATGGAAGGCGGCGGGGTATGGGTGTTCCGGCGTCAGGCGGTAATCGACGCTGACCACGGTGGCGCCCGTTTGGTCGCAGAAGCCCCAGGCGATCGGGTCGGAGCTGTCCAGGTCGCCCTTCATGAAGCCGCCGCCATGCATGTAGATCACGCAGGCGGTGGGGCCGGCGGCGGATTTCGGACGGTAGATGCGGACGGGAACGCGGTGGCCGGTGGGGTGGTGGGTGCCGGGCAGCACCTCGTCGCGCACCGCCATGGTGGCGGGCGGGGGTTCGCCGATGGAGGCGGTGTAGCGCCCCCAGGCTTCGCGCTGCTCGGCGATGGTGGTGCCGGAATAGGCCCCCTTCTGCGCCTCCGTCAGGATGCGCATGTCGGGATGGAGTGGTGCGGTCACAGCAGGCACCGCAGCAGGAACGCATCCATGCCGGCGCTGGCCGCGCGGGCCTGGCCGTTCGGGAACAGCGTGAAGCCGTGGGCGCCGCCGGGGAAGACGGCGAGGTCCGCGGCGTTGCCGGCCGCCGCCCAGCGCCCGGCCATGAACAGCGTGTCGTCCAGCAGCGCATCCTTGGTGCCCACGGTGAACAAAGCGGGGCACAGGCCGCGCAGATCGGCATAGAGCGGCGAGATGTCCGGCACGCGGCGGTCGTTCACGCCGGGCAGGAAGGCCTCGCAGAACTTCTCGATATCCAGCGTGCGCAGCACCAGGCGCTCATTGCCGAAGGCGCGCTGGCTCGGGGTCATGGCAAGGTCGAAGGCGCCATACACCAGGTTGGCGCCGCGCCAGCCGGTGTAGCCGTGCTTGTCGCGCAGGCGCAGCATCGTCACGGCGGAAAGGTGGCCGCCGGCGCTTTCGCCGCCGATGGTCAGCTTGTCGGTGCCGAATTTCTCCTGGCAGTTCTTCACCAGCCAGAGCGCCGCGGCCTCGCAATCATCGGGCCCGGCGGGATAGGGGTGTTCCGGGGCGAGGCGGTATTCCACGGAGATCGCGGCCATGCCGGTGGCCGTGACGATGCGTTCCAGCATCGGGTCCTGCTGGTCATAAGCGCCCAGCACCCAGCCGCCGCCATGGATGTGCAGATACACGCCGGTGGGCTTTTCCGGCGCGATCACGCGCAGCTTCACCGGGCCGGCGGGGCCGGCGATCTCCCATTCCTGGGCGCGCGGCGAGCGGGGAGCGAGCGGGAAAGGGCCGCGGCCGAGGCGGCGGGCTTCGCGGACCGTCTCCGCCCCGATGTCCCACCATTCCGGAGCCGGCGTGAGGAGTTCAACCAGCTTGGCGTTGAGCGCCTTGGTCTCGGCGGGAATGGCATCGTCGCTGAAGATCGCGGGGTCGATCGGCAGCATCGAGGGGCTGTAGGGCATGGCGGTTCTCCCGGGGGATTTTCGCCGAACGTTAGGTGGCGCGATGCCGGGCGGCAATGGCAGGGTGCGGGGATGCAGCTCTCGATCAATCCCGCCGCCGAACGCAGCCCCTGGCGCGACCACCCTGCCCTCTCCGCAGCGGCGATGCAGGACGCGGCCACGGCGATCGCCGCCTGGCCGGGCTACCGGCCGACGCCGTTGCGCGCGATGCCGGGGCTGGCCACGTCGCTCGGGATCGGCGCATTGGGGGTGAAGCTGGAGGCGGAGCGCTTTGCCCCCGGCAGCTTCAAGTCGCTCGGCCCGCCCTATGCGCTGCAGCGCGCGCTGGCGCGGGAGGGTGGGGCCGGCTGGCGCGCGGTGGCGGCGACCTCCGGCAACCATGGGCGGGCGCTGGCCTGGGGGGCGGCGCAGTTCGGGGCGGCCTGCACCATCTTCATGCCGGCCCATACCTCGGCGGGGCGGGAGGCAGCGATCGCCGCGTTCGGCGCCCAGGTGGTTCGGGTGCCAGGCGATTTCGATGCCTCGCTGGCGACGGCTTCCGCGGCGGCGGAGGCGCCGGGGACGATGCTGGTGGCGGACCTGCCGTGGCGGGGCGGCGATGCGATCCCGCGCGACATCCTGGCGGGATACTCCGTGCTGGCCAGCGAGTTCGCGGAGGCACCGACCCATGTGTTCGTCGCGGCCGGCAACGGCTCGCTCGCGGCGGCCACCGCGGCGCGGCTGTGGCGGGATCACGGCGCGGCGCGGCCGGTGGTGGTGGCGGTGGAGCCCACTGCCTCCGATGCGATCCGGCGCAGCCTGGCCGGGGGTGCACGGGTCACGCTGGGCGAGGGCGCGGGCTCGGTGATGGATGGGCTGGTGGTGCGGGCCCCCTCCGCGCTGTGCTGGCCGCTGCTGCGGGCGGGGGTGGATGCGGGGCTGGCGATCGATGACGACCAGGCCGTGGCCACGCTGCGGGCGGCGGCGCGGGATGGCTGGGACGATGGGGCGCTGGAGATCGGGGAGACCGGGATCGCGGCGCTGGCCGGGCTGGTGGCGGCGGCGGGCGACCCCGCGATCCGCGCGGCGCTGGGGCTCGGGGCGGGCAGCCGGGCGGTGGCGATCGCCTGCGAAGGGGTGACGGACCCGGAGGTGTTCGCACGGCTGGTCGGCGACGATGCTTCGTTGCGCGGGGGCTGAAGCCGGGCCTAGTCTTGCC
>JAIXTK010000061.1 GCA_027483995.1 Acetobacteraceae bacterium | reverse complement strand
GTGGCGCCCTGAAGCAAGACTCTTCTTTTTTCTGAAGAAAAAAGAAGCAAAAAAGACTTTCCGACTTTGCGCCGAGGCTAGCCCCCGCGCAAAGTCGGAAAAGTTTTTTGGTTCTTTTTTTCAAAAAAGAACATGCTTCCTTTCTTGAAGGACCACGCATGCCCCTGATCGAACTCTGCGTCGAAGGCATCGACAACGCCATCACCGCGGCAGATGCCGGCGCGGACCGCATCGAGCTCTGCGCCGCCCTGATCGAAGGCGGCATCACGCCCAGCCTCGCCACCATCCGCCAAACGGTCGCTGCCGTGCGCGTCCCCGTCATGGTCATGGTCCGCCCCCGCGGCGGCGACTTCCTCTATTCCCAGCGCGAATTCGAAACCATGCGCGCCGATATCGAAGCCATCCGCGACACCGGCGCCGCTGGCGTCGTCTTCGGCTGCCTAACCCCCGATGGCGCCATCGACGAACCCCGCACCAAGGCGCTGGCCGAAGCCGCCGGCCCGCTCGACACCACCGTGCATCGCGCCTTCGACATGACGGCGAACGCCGCCGAAGCCCTGGAAGCCCTGATCCGCTGCGGCGTGAAGCGCGTCCTTACCAGCGGCCAACGCCCCCGCGGCATCGAAGGCGCCCCCCTCCTGGCCCAACTCGTCCAGCAGGCCGCCGGCCGCATCATCATCCTCGGCTGCGGCGACCTCGATGAAGCCACCATCGGCCAAGTCCGCCGCACCGCGAACCTCTCGGAACTCCACTTCTCCGCCTCCGCCACCATCCCCAGCACCATGCGCTACCGCAACCCCGCCCTCGCCATGGGCGGCGACGACTCCAGCCGCGAATACCGCCACACGGTCACGGATCCCGCCCGCGTCCGCCGCATGATCGCGGCCGCGCGGGCCTAAAGCGTGATCGTCGGAGACGTGAATCACGCGATCAAACAAAGAGCGAGTGCATGATCCGCGCTCTGCCTGCGCGGATCATGCACTAGAAATCCATCAGGCTCTCGGGGTCCACCTCGGTCCCCAGCTGGAACAGCAAATCGCCCGGCTCCACCATCGGCCGCACCCGCTCCACCACCAGCAGCCCATCCCTGGGAAAGCGCACCTCCACGCCGGGGCTGCCCAGCGCCGTCACCGGCCAGATCGTGCCCGCGAGATCCCCCGCCCGCACCGTCTCGCCGATCCGCCGCGCCGGCTCGAACAGGCCCGGCACCTCCGCCATCGGTGCGCTGCCCGAACCCGCCAGCCGCAGGAATCGCGTCTCCGCCGCCGGCGCCACCCCGGCATCGCGAATGCCGGCATGGGCCAGCAGCCGCTCCAGGCACGCCCCGGCCAGATCCTTCAGCGCCACGTCCAGCGAGGCCCCGCCGCCGAACTCGGCCGAGACCATCACCACCCCACGCCGGTCGCACTCGGCGGTCATGGAGCCATAGGCCCCGGTCCCCGCCGCGATCACCGTGAACGGTGCCCCGAACGCCCGCGCCGCTGCGATCTTGCGCCGCCGGAACGCCACGTCCCCACCCCAGTGTAGGTAGGCGCACGGCAGATACCGCCCGGAGCCGCCACCGCTATGCAGGTCACAGGCAAACCCCGCGCGGCTGAGCACATTCGCCGCCACCCAGGCCGCAATCGCCCCCGTCGGCCCCGTGGCGGGATCGCCGGGAAACACCCGGTTGAGATTGCCACCATCCAGCGGAGACACCCGCCGCCCCGCCCGCACCGCCGGCAGGTTCAACGCCGGCATCACGATCAGCCGCCCCGCCAACCCCGCCGGGTCCGTGGCGCGCAACAGCCGGTGCAGCAGCGCCTGGCCCTCGTACTCATCGCCATGCGTCCCGCCGCTCAGGAACATCGTCGGGCCCGGCCGCCCGCCCACCAGCACCGCCACAGGCACGGGGATCACCGAGAACGCATGCCGGTCATCGGAATGCGACAGCCGCACATAGCCGGTGCGAAAACCCGGCGTGTCGAAATCGATCTCGGCGGCGGTCGGCGGCTGGGCCATGGCAGTCTCTCCCTCTCCCCACACCGAACCACGCACCCCGCCGCGGCTCAACCCCGCTTGACACACTCAAGCCCACACCCCGGGATAGCGCCTTCGACACGCCTGGAGATGCCCCGGATGCGCACCCTTCTCGCCGCCATGCTGCTGCTGGCCGGCGCCCACGCCAATGCCCAAACCCTCACCGTCGCCATCCCGCAAGACGCCACCTCGATCGACCCGCATTTCCAGGACATCGGCCCCAACGCCAACGTCGCCCGCCAGATCTTCGATTCGCTGGTCACCGCCGGCCGCACCGCGGAACTCCGCCCCGGCCTCGCCCTCACCTGGACCCTCACCGAAGACCCCACCCAATGGCGCCTCACCCTGCGCCAGGGCGTCACCTTCCACGACGGCACGCCATTCACCGCCGAAGACGCGGCCTTCTCCCTCAAGCGAATCGTCGCCGTGCCCAACGCGCCGTCCACCATGGGCCGCTTCGTGCGCGACATCCGGGAGGTGCAGGTGGTGGATGCCTCAACCCTGCTGATCCGCACCGCCGAGCCCTCGGCCATCCTGCCCAACAACCTCACCAACGTGCCGATCGTGCCCGCGAAAATCGGCGCGGCGGCGGAACCGAAGGATTTCAACAACGGCCAGCACGCCATCGGCACCGGCCCCTACCGCTTTGTGCGCTGGACCCCCGGCGCCGAGATCGCCTTCGCCGGCAACGCCGCCTGGTGGGGCGGGGCGCCGAACTGGCAATCCGTCCGCATGCGCCCCGTGGTCAACAACGGCGCCCGCGTCGCCGCCCTCTTGGCCGGAGACGTCGATCTCATCGCCGCCGTCCCCACCGCCGACCTGCCGCGCCTGAAATCCGATCCCAAGCTCTCCGTCTGGGAAAGCGTCTCCAACCGCGATGTGTTCTGGACCATCGACACCAGCCGCGAAACCACGCCCCACGCCACCGCCAAGGACGGCACCGCCATCCCCAACCCGTTCCGCGATATCCGGGTGCGCCAGGCCGTCATGCTCGGCATCAACCGCAAGGCGCTGCTGGACCGCATCATGGAAGGCGTCGCCGTCCCCGCCACCCAGCTCGTACCCATCGGCATGGCCGGCTACGATCCCACCATCACCCTGCCGGAGTTCGACCCCGCGAAGGCCCGCGCGCTACTGGCGGAGGCCGGCTACCCCCAGGGCTTCAAGCTCACCATCCACAGCACCGCCGGCCGCTACGCCAACGACCAGCAGCAGGCCGAAGCCATCGCCCAGATGCTCTCGCGCATCGGCATCCAGACCACCGTGGAAACCCAGCCCGTGGGCATGTTCTTCCAGAACGCCCGCAAGCAGGCCTTCACCTTCAACATCGTCAGCTGGGGCTTCGCCACCGGCGACACCTACGTGCTGATCCGCGAGACGCTGCACAGCAAGGGCCTGGAGAATTACGGCCGCCACACCAACCCGGCCATCGACGCCCTGCTGGACCAGGCCCGCACCGACACCAACCCCACAAGCCGCGGCACCGCCATCGCCCAGGCCCAGCGCCTCGCCATCCAGGATGTCGCCGTCATCCCCACCCACTACCAGCTCAACCTCTGGGCCGGCCGCCGCGGCCTGCGCATGGAGCCGCGCATGGACGAGATGACCCTGGGCCAGGACATCTTCCCGGCCCCGTGAGTGCCCAGAAAAAGCCCTCTCCCCTTGGGGGCTTGAACCGCGAAGCGGATCAAGGGTGGGTGAGGGGTTAATCCTACCGCAGTCTGCGATACCAGCTTCGCTTCAGCCGGCGCCGATCTCGGCCAGAAACGCCTCGGTCGTGCGCTGCCGGCAATACCCCTTGATCGCGCGCAGCGTCGCGTCGTGCCGCTCCTGCGTGTAGGTCGCGCAGGCATCCGTCACCAGCGTCACGAGGTAGCCGAGGTCGCACGCCGTCATGGTGGCCGAAGCCACGCACTGGTCGGTCACAATCCCCGAAATCACCAGGTATTTCGTGGAGAGATTGCGCAGCACGTAGTCGATGTTGGTGGAAACGAACACGTTGGAGGATGTCTTGGGCAAAACGATCTCATCGCCCACCGGCTTGATCGCATCCAGCACCTGCCCGTCGTAGCTGTCCCTGGGCACGTTGAACCCGGTGATCTTGTAGTCCAGCGAGCGGTCGCGCCCATCATCGGTCAGGTTGCGGATCACGGTGTACATCACCTCGATCCCCGCCTTGCGGCAGCCTTCCTGCAGCTTCTGCATGTTCGGCAGCGTCTCGCGCTCGAACTTGTCGAAGAACCAGCCCAGCTCGCGGTCGAACTGCTCCGGGGACATGTGGGCGAACTCGCTGCCATCCCGCCGCGCGCAGTAGTTCTGCACATCGATGAACAGCAGCGTGGTGTGCGGAATCTCCACGTTCAGGTCGCGCGTATCGGGGTGCGGCAGGTTGGCCATCGCGGGCTCCTCAGTAGGTTTCAGCGTAACGCGCGCACTGCTCGGCTTCGGTCAGCCCCGCCATCATCGCCGCCTCGCCGCGCTTGTGCATCAGGTAGGCGCCGTGGAAGCTCTCGCCCATCCAGACGCGCGCGGCCTCGCTGGCCTCCAGCGCGTCCAGCGCCTGCTCCAGCGAGGCGGGCAGGGCAGGGCCCTCATCCGGAATCGCAAGCCCGCGCCGAATGCCATCCACCCCCGCCCACACCACCGCGGCCAGCGCGATGTAGGGAGAGGCCGCGCCATCGGCCACGCGATATTCCACATTGAACTGCTTGGCCACGTTCGGCCCGGGCATCACCGGGCAGATGCGCAGCGCCGCGCCGCGATCCTGCTGCTCCAGCGTGGCATGCGTCGGCGCCCAGCGGTTCGGCCGCAGCCGGATATACGAAATCGTCGAAGGCGCGGTCAGCGCGCACAAAGCCGGCTGGTGGTGCAGGATCCCCGCCACGAAGGCCCGCGCCACCGGCGAAAGCCCCAGCTTGTCGCTGGGATCGTGCATCACCGGTGTGCCCGAGGCATCCTTGAAGCTGAAATGGATATGCACCCCGTTGCCCACCCCGGCCGGGTCCAGCACCGGCGAGAAAATCGCCCGATGCCCCAGCCGGTGGGCCGAAGCCCGCGCCATCTCGCGCGCCACCACCGCCCGGTCCGCCGCGCGCATCCCCTCGGCCACATCCACGGTGAACTCGTATTGCCGCCCGCCATACTCGGCCATGAAGCTGTCCGGCTCGCATCCCGCCGCGCGCAGCGCCGCGGTGAACACCTCGGCGAACACACCCTGCCGGCGGAACGCATCCAGCGAATACGGATTGCCCGGCCCGTCCTGCACACCCGTATAGGTGAACTCATGCTCAAACGCGGCCACCAGGCTCACCCCGGCCGCCTCCTGCAGCGCCGCCAGCGCCCGGCGCAGGAAATCCCGCGGGCACAACTCCCACGCCCGCCCGTCCAGCCAGCGCAGGTCACCCAGGAAGAAGTGCTCCTTCGCCGACCCGTCGGCGAAATCCACCTCCACCTCCGCCGTCGGATCCGGCACCAGGATCAGGTCGCCCCCGGTCCCGAACGGCGTGGCGGGGATCATCGAGAACGCGTTGATCATTGCATTCGTCGGCACCCAACCCACGCCGCGGGCCATGCGCCCGGGCAACTCGCGCGCTGGAAACCCCTTGCCCCGCACCCGGCCGGCCATCTCGCAGGTGCACACCATGATCAGCTGCTCGCGGTTCATCGCCTGCGTCCCTTCCTCAGTCCCGCAGGAACGGATTGCCCACCCGCTCCGCCCCGAAGCTCGACCCGTCGCCATGCCCGCAGATGAAGCGGATATCGTCCCCCAGCGGCAGCAGCTTGGTCTTGATGGCGGAGATCAGCGCGTCATGGTCGCCATAGTCGAAATCCGTCCGCCCCACGGAGCCCTGGAACAGCACGTCGCCCACGAAGGCCATCCGCGCCGTCTTCTCCACGAACACCACATGGCCCGGTGAATGCCCGGGGCAGTGAAAAACCTCGAACGAAAGCCCGATCGTCTCGATCACCTCGCCCTCGGTGAGGTACCGGTCCGGCACCACGTTCACCAGCCCGTGCAACCCCATCCGCGCCGCCTGTCCCTCGATCTGGGCCAGAAGCGGGGCATCGCGCTCATCCGGCCCCAGCACCGGCACGCGCGCCCAGCCCAGCCGCTCATAGGCCTCGTTGATCACCCCACGCGCCGCCTCCGCGCCGCCGGCATGGTCCAGATGCCCGTGGGTCAGCAGGATCGTCTCCACCTGAAGCTCCTGCGTCTCCAGCAGGTCCAGGATCCGCCCCACCTCGCCGCCGGGGTCCACGATCAGCGCGCGCTTGGTGCCCGTGTGCCACATCACGGTGCAATTCTGCTGGAACACGGTCACGGGCACGATCGCCATGCGGTAGTCGGACATCAGCCTCTCCAGCGTCTTGCCCCAGTGGGCCTACGCGCTGGCCTTACCGGCGCCCACCGCAAAGATCAAATCGCGCCGGGTCAGATTGCAAACGAAATAGGCTCCGCATCCGGCCGCTGCAGCCCCGCCGCACCCGCCTGGCGCAGCAGATCGTCCAGCGTCATCCCCGCCAACACCCCCTGGGTGGACATCTCCAGCTTCAGCCACAGCGGCTCCACCACCTTCTCCAGCAGCGCCCCGTGCGGCCCATCCGCCGCATCCGGCTCCTCGCCCCCGGCCACCGCCACGATCTCCGAAAGCTTGATGTCCCGCCGCGGCCGCCCCAGCCGATAGCCCCCGCGCGGCCCGCGCACGCTCTCCAGCAGCCCGGCCCGCGACAGCGCCTGCAACAGCGGCTCCATTCCCCGCCGCGCCAGCCCCAGCCGCTCCGCCAGATCCGCCGCACTCACCGTCGATTGCCGCCCGCCATGGAACGCCACATCGAGCAGGATGGTGATGGCCAGCATCGCCCTGTCCTTGCGGATCAGCATGGTTGTCCCTCCGCGTCGCCTCCGCCGGTCGTCCCGCCGGCTAAGAAGCCACTAAACCACGCCCAGCAGGCGTGTAAAGCCATTACCAGCCATGCTAGAACACCGCATGACTCGACCCAAGCCGCCAACCACGCCCCGCACCGCCAGCGCGTCCTTCCGCGGCCGGATCCATGCCAGCGTGCTCGACACGATCGGCGCCACACCCCTCGTCCGCCTGCCGCGCCTCACCGCCGCCCAGTCGCTGGCCGCCGACCTCACGCTGAAGCTCGAATTCTTCAACCCGCTCGCCTCGGTGAAAGACCGCATCGGCCTGGCCATGATCGACGCTGCCGAGGCCGAAGGCACCATCGCCCCCGGCCGCTCCACCTTGGTGGAGCCCACCAGCGGCAACACCGGCATCGCGCTCGCCTTCGTCGCCGCCGCCCGCGGCTACCGCCTCATCGTCTGCATGCCCGAAGGCGCCTCGGTCGAACGCCGCAAGATGCTCCGCCTGATGGGCGCGGAGGTGGAGCTCACCCCCGCCCGCCAGGGCATGGCCGGCGCCATCAACCGTGCGGAGGCCATCCTCGCCGCCACCCCGGGCGCCTGGATGCCCCGCCAGTTCGACAACCCGGCCAACCCCGCCATCCACGAAGCCACCACGGCCGAGGAAATCTGGGCCGACACCGCGGGTAAGGTCGATATCGTCATCGGCGGCGCCGGCACCGGCGGCACCCTCACCGGCATCGCCCGCGCCCTCAAACCCCGCCGCCCCACGCTCCAGGTCATCGCCATCGAACCAGCCGAATCCGCCGTCCTCTCCGGCGACGAGCCGGGCCCGCACGGCCTGCAGGGCATCGGGCCCGGCTTCCAGCCCGGCGTGCTCGACCTCGCCCTGATGGACCAGGTCATCCGCGTCTCCGAACGCGACGCCATCGCCGCCGCCCGCCTCTGCGCCCAGGCCGAGGGCCTGCCCATCGGCATCTCCTCCGGCGCCGCCCTCCACGCCGCCCTGGACCTCGCCCGCGACCCCGCCAACACCGGCAAGCTCATCGTCGCCATCGCCCCCAGCTTCGCCGAGCGGTATCTGTCGACGGCATTGTTTGCCGGCATGTAAGGAAGGAAAGCAAAGGGGTCACAGAGGACACAGAGGGCCACAGAGAGCACAGAGAAGACAGGTCACGACGCAGCCGACATGCGAGGATCAAAATCCAAAAATTCTTCTCCGTGTCCTCTGTGGCCCTCTGTGTCCTCTGTGACCACTTCGCTTCCTTGCTTTCTCTCCTCTCCCGCCTAGCGCCCCCGCAACGCCGCCTGCACCAGCGTATCCAAGGCCGACAGGAACTTGCTCTTGTCGCCCTTGCTCATCGGCGCCGGCCCCCCGGTCATGAACCCGCTCTCGCGCAGATGCTGCGCCACCGCCCGCCCGGCCAGCGCATTGCCGATATTGTCCCCGCTCCAGATCTTGCCATTGCTCGCCACCGCCCGCGCCCCCCGCGCCAGGCACCGCGAGGCCAGCGGAATATCGTTGGTCACACACACATCGGCCGCCGCGATCCGCTCGGCGATCCAGTCATCCGCTGCATCCGCCCCTTCCGCCACGATCACGCTGCGCACATTCGGCAGCCCGGAAGGCCGGATCGGGCGCGACCCATTGCTCACCAGGTGCACCACCAGCCCCAGCCGGCCCGCCACCTTGTACACCTCGTCCCGCACCGGGCAGGCATCCGCATCCACATAGATCTCGGTCATGCCCCCAGTATGCCCCCATTCGCCGCCGCCGCCACCCGCCGGCACGCCAGAACGAAGGCCTCACCACGGAGCCACGGAGATCACGGCGAAGGCACGGAGGTGACGCTGCGGCTCCGTGCCGTCTCCGCGCCCTCCGTGCCTCCGCGGTGAATCGTCCTTTGCGCCGCACACCCCGCTTGCATGCCCTCCCGGCAAGCGGACAATGTCGCCCCTAACGAAGCCGACGGCCCGAAGGAATCCCCGATGACCCGCTCCAACACCGGCTACGATGGCAAGCGCCTCCTGGCCGACCTCTACAAACTCCGCGGCTTCGGCACCTTCAAGACCGGCGTTCACCGCCCGACCTACTCCAAGGTCGATATGGAATCCCGCCACTGGCTCTGCGAGCGCATGCGCGAGGCCGGCCTCGTCCCGGAAATCGACGGCATCGGCAACGTCATCGGGCGCGACCCCACCCCCGGCCCCAAGCTCCTGCTGGGCAGCCACACCGAAACCCAGCCCGAGGCCGGCTGGCTCGATGGCGCCCTCGGCGTCCTCTACGCGCTCGAAACCGCCCGGGCGCTGGGCGGCGGCATCGACGTGGTGTCCTGGGCCGACGAGGAAGGCCATTACGGCAGCTTCCTCGGCAGCCGCTCCTATATCGGCGAAGTCACCGAAGCCGAGATCGATTCCTGCTCCAACCGCTACTCCGCCAAAACCCTGCGCGAAGCCCTCGCCGAAGCCGGCCTCGCCAACACCAAGCGCATCGCCTTCGAGCCCGGCCGCTACAAGGGCTATCTCGAAGCCCATATCGAACAGGGCGACGACCTCGAAGCCCGCAACCTCAAGATCGGCATCGTCACCTCCATCGTCGGCATCTGGTCCTACCGTGTGCAGTTCACCGGCGTGCAGAACCACGCCGGCACCACCCGCATGGCCATCCGCCGGGATGCCGGCCTCGCCGCCGCGAAGCTTGCGGTGGCCATCGACCAGGAATTCCCCAAAATCTGCGCCGCCCGCACCGTCTGGACCGTCGGCCGCATCACGCTCGATCCCGGCGCCGGCAGCATCATCCCCGGCGGCGCCGAACTGATCTTCCAGTTCCGCGACGCGGACCCGGAGGTCCTGCTCCGCCTCGAAGCCACGCTGGAACGCCTGGTGGCCGAAGCCAACCAGGGCCCCTGCACGGCCGTCCTCACCAACAACTCCCGCTCCGTGCCCAAGGTCATGGACCCCAGCTTCCAGGCCGCCCTGGAAGCCGCCGCCGAGGTCCACGCCCCCGGCCTGCACCAGCACATGCCCAGCGGGGCCGGGCACGACGCCCAGATGCTGGCCAAGGTCATGCCGTCGGCCATGCTCTTCGTCCCCAGCATCGGCGGCATCAGCCACCACTGGAGCGAGAACACCTCAGACGAAGACATCATGCTCGGCGGCGCCGTGATGGCCGATGCAGCCCGGGCGCTGCTTGGCACCTAGGCCTGGGATGCCAGTACCGGAGGAACACGCCCGACGGCCAAGGAAGCGGGGCGCCGCCCGGCGTCCCGCCAAGGCCCGAGCTGCTGGATCGCGCTTTATCGAGCACTCGACGAGCCTTTCGAAGGAGATGGCAGCGCCGGTCCCGGGTTTTGGCCAGGTTTCAATGCCGGCGCGGGAGAGCATGGCAGGGAGGTTGCCTTCGAGGGTAATCTCGGCCGGGCACGCCCGGCGTGCCCGGTGCGCGGACCTCGAGGCGACGGACGCAGGCGCGGGCATGCTCGCGCAGGTCGGGGGGTGTATCGTCCGCCAGGGGGCCTCCAGGTCGGCAATCGCTGACCGATAGAGGGCGGATGGATCGGCCGGAACGGGCGTGATCGCTGTGGCCGTGAGCACCGTGTCCTGGTTCAGCGGCTCGAGCTGGCGTTCGAGTTCGGCCAGCCGGTTGCGCAGGGTGGGGCGCCGTTGCCCCCGGCCTGGGCGCCAACGATGTTGGCGATCCTGCGCTGGTCACAAGAGCATCGGGTCGGGTGGCACTACATCGCGCCGGGCAAGCCGACGCAGAACGCCTTCGCCGAGATCTCACATGACCAGCTCCGGGATGAATGTCTCAATGAGACACTCGCCACCGCGATCGCCCATGCCCGGGCTGAACGCGCCCGCTGGCAGCGCGACTCCGACACGATCACACCTCATTCCAAGCTCGGTGGGAAGACACTCGCCGATATCGCCGGACACGGTGCCATCAACTCAAGCAACCAGCAGGACGCAACGAAACGCCACATCAGAACAGTTGCAAGGAGGGGAGCATGTCAATGCCCTAAAGTTTCGGTGGTTCACCACGATAGCGGGGCAGACGGGAAGAAGGGCCGCAAGCCCGCGCCTGCAACGGATGGGCATGCGGTTCGCGGCAAGTCGTTTGACCAATCGTTGAGAATTACTCAGGAAATGCACTCTTTTTTACAATTTAATCATACCTGGATGGGGCAGATTCTTATATATGTGGATAAAACTTGTCGCCACATACGCACATATGTATTTTTGAGGTATGTGTTGGACATCAAAATGAGATTGTTGTGATGCGGATACGAAGGCCGGCGGGTCAAGGCAACCGTGGCGCGGCAGGTCAGGGGCATCGCGGGATATACCCAGGCGCTTGGAGGGCGATGCAGCATGCAGATGAACAGCGTGCTGGCCTGAAGTCATTGCTCTTGGAACCTTTTTGCGAACTCGTTCTGGCGAGTGAGAGGCGGCCGCTTGGCCGGCGCCAGGCTGTGGCTTTCGAGCTCCGGAGCGCGGGAAGCCGCCGTCGCACGACCGTCAGAGTAGAGTTGTCAAACAGGCTCTAAGTTCGTGTTGCTAACAACTATGTTCGTTCGAAAGTGCGGAACCAAAATAAAATGCCACTTATGCCTTTTCCATCCCCGTTCGGGTTTACAATTTCCGCGGTCTCCGCGCGAGAGAAGGAAGGTTCATCCGGGGTCACGCCATTTACTTTCTCAATTGACCGTATGTTGTATCTTGGTTTCTCCATACCCCAATCTGTACGTTGGGCAGTATTAGATGGAGGCACCGCCTCAGCATCAGATTTTGCAGAGGGCGTCTATCCGAGCGGGGAGGTAAATTTTTCGGCAGATGAAATAAGCAAAAATATAACGATATACATCGCTAGTGACAGCACTATTGAATCTGATGAAATTTTCAGAGTGTCTCTGGATAAGCCATTCACAATTTTTCGTTATGATAGAGATGGCTCTGTTGTAGAGTTCTCCGAATATCGCTGGACAGAGGGAATAATTCTTAATGATGACAGCATACTTTCCGTCGAAGCGCTCTCTTCATCAAAATGGGAAGGAAATAGTGGGGCGACATTTTTTACTTTTGTGGCTACGCGTACTGGAAGCACCTTAGAATCCGCTAGCGCCAGTTGGATGGTAGTCGGAGGTGGAGCCGACAATACGTTAGCTGCCACCGGAGCTGATTTTGCTGGAGGTCTCTTGCCTAGCGGCGTCGTCTCCTTTGCCGCCGGGCAGGCGAGTCAGACAATCATTGTCTCTATTGCTGGAGATACGCAGGATGAGGGCGGCTTCAACGAAAGCTTTACCCTCTCCCTGGCCAATCCAGGGGGCGGAATGACGCTGGGCACGGCGTCGGCGGTCGGGCTGATCTATAATGACGATGCGCCCGGCACGGGCACACTCGCCATCGCGCGGGCCAGCGCTCAGAAGGCTGAGGGGCAAAGCGGCAGCACCGCCGTAACCTTCACCGTCACGCGCAGTGGAGACACCACTGGCATAGCCGGCGCGGATTGGGCTGTGACCGGTGGCGGGGTAGCTGGGACAGTCGCAACAAATGGGGCCGATTTCGTCGGTGGTTCACTACCGAGCGGCCTGATCACCTTCGTCGCTGGCCAAACGCAGGCGACTGTGACGGTTCTCGCAGCTGCCGATACGATTGTGGAACTGAACGAGAGTTTCACCGTCACTCTGTCTGCAACCCAACCCGGGGTGACCATTGCCACTTCGCGGGCCACCGGCGTCATTCTGAACGACGACTTTCCGCCCTCTGGCATTCTCTCTATTGCCGGATCGCAGGCGGATCGTGGAGAGGGTGCCAACGGCAGCACGGCCCTTACCTTCATAGTCACCCGTGGGGGCAACACGTCAGGACCGGCAATCGCCAACTGGGAGGTGACTGGGGGGGGACCCGACGTCAGCGCCGCCACTGTCCGGGACTTTGTCGGCAATGCATTCCCGTCTGGAACAGTAAGCTTCGCTGCCGGAGAGACCAGCAAAACCATCAACGTTTTGGTTGTAGGAGACAATACGGTCGAATCGGATGAGGGCTTCACCGTCGCACTCACCAGTTCCAGTATAGGAACGTCGATCAGCACTTCGAGAGCAACCGGGATCATCCGGAATGACGACGCCTCACTGGCGATCGCTACCACCTCGGCCGCAAAAGCGGAGGGCAATGCCGGCAGCACAGCCTTCACCTTCAGTGTCGTACGCTCAGGGGCCACTAATCAGTCCAGCAGCGCCAACTGGGCGGTGACAGGTTCAGGAAGTAACCAAGCCTCATCCGGTGACTTCGTTGGTAGTATTCTGCCGTCCGGAACAGTGAGCTTCGCCACCGGAGAGACCAGCAAAACGATCACTGTATGGGTTGCAGGAGACACTGATGCGGAACCGACTGAGAATTTCACGATCGCCATCAGCGGTGCCAGTCCTGGAACAGAAATCGCTACCGCTACTGCGATCGGCGCGATCCAAAATGACGACACATCGTTGCTAGCAATCGCCACCACGTCGGCGGCAAAGGCAGAGGGCGATAGCGGTAGCACGGCCTTCACCTTCAGCGTCACTCGCTCAGGAGCCACCAACCAGTCCAGCACCGCGAAGTGGGCGGTAATGGGGTCAGGCAGTAGCCAAGCTTCCGCCGCCGATTTCGTTGGCAATATTCTCCCGTCCGGCACAGTAAGCTTCTCGACCGGTGAGACCAGTAAGACGATCACTGTATGGGTTTCAGGAGACACTGCCTCAGAATTGAATGAATACTTCGCTGTGACTCTCAGTAATCCCAGTGACAGAACAATAGTTGGTAACGCGACTGCGATCGGCACGATCCAAAATGACGAATACGCAATGCTAGCAATTGCTGGAACGTCAGCTGCCAAGCCTGAGGGAAATATTGGAAATACCACTTATTCATTCGCCGTTACCCGCTCGGGGGCTAGTGATCAGAGCAGCATTGCCAACTGGGTGGTGACAGGGTCGGGTAGCAGCCCTGCGAACGCAGCCGACTTCGTGGGCAACTCACTCCCGTTTGGGACGGTCAGCTTCGCGCTTGGCGAGACGAGCAGAACCATTACCGTGCTCGTGTCAGCGGATACTAATGTCGAGCAGAGCGAGGAATTCACCGTCACGCTCAGTGGTGGTGCCGACCTCGGCACACTCATTGGTACCGCAACGGCCTCTGGGATGATTCAAAATGACGACATTCCGGAGACGCGAGCGGTTTCAGTCTCTCGGTTGCAAGCAAGCCGGGCGGAAGGCCAAGCTGCCACCACTCCGTTTACCTTCCTGGTTACACGCACCGGCGATGCCTCAACCCCGGCTAGCATTGGCTGGAGCGTGGCGGGCGGTACGGCTGCCGGCACCGTAGCTGCCTCTGCGAGCGATTTCGTCGGCGGCGTGCTGCCCAGCGGCATCGTCTCCTTCGCCGCCGGGCAGGCGAGCAAGATGATCACCGTGAACGTCGCTGGGGATACAACTGCGGAAGGCGGGTTCAACGAAAGCTTTTCCCTCAACTTGGCAAACCCATCTGGCGGCATGACTCTGGGCATGCGGTCGGCGGTCGGGTTGATCTACAACGACGACTCTCCCGGTACCGGCACGCTGGCGATCGCGCGCTCCAGCGCGCAGAAGGCCGAGGGCCAAAGCGGCACCACCGCCTTCACCTTCACCGTCACCCGCGGCGGCGACCTGACCGGCACCGCAGGTGCCGACTGGGCCGTCACCGGCGGTGGCGTTTCCAGCACCGAGTCCGCCAACGCGGCGGATTTCACCGGCGGCATCCTGCCCAGCGGCCGCGTCAACTTCGCCGCCGGCCAGGGGCTGACGACCATTACTGTCAACGTCGCCGCCGACAGCACAATGGAACTGAACGACAGCTTTACCGTCACCCTGGCCGCCCCCCAGCTGGGCGTGGCCATCGGCACGGCCACGGCCACCGGTGTGATCGTCAACGACGACTTCGCCAGCACCTCCGCGAACCAGACCCTCACCGGCACCGACGCGCCAGACGTGTTCCTGCTCGGCGGTGGCCTGGACTCGGTGGTGGCCAAGGCCGGTCTGGATCTGTTCCGATTTCTGCCCACCGCGATCGGGCCCGCCGGCAGCAACGCCGCCACGCTGCAGGATTTCAGCCGCGTGGCGGGCGAGGTGGTGGACCTCTCGGCCATCGACGCGATCACGGGCACCCTCGCGGACGACGCCTTCAGTTTCATCGGCACCGCAGCCTTCACCGCGGCAGGCCAGTTGCGTTGGCAGGACCAGGGCACCGTGCGCCTGATCCAGGGCGAAGTGAACGGGGACGGCATCGCCGACCTCACCATCATGGTAAAGGCCCCGGGGCCGATCGACAGCACCTGGTTTGCGCTATAGCCGATGTTCAGTCGCGAGCTCCGTTGATCAAATGGCGTGGACGCTTGATCGGTAAACGGGTCCAGGGCAGAGCCCTGGCCTTGCCTTCCCATTCTCCGGAAGCCCTCACCTGATCTCCATGTCCCCCAAATCCGGCCTCCGCAGAAACCCCGACATCTCCTCGCTGTAGAACGGGTTCATCGTCGCCGAGCGCCCATGCTCGGTCCAATAGTAATTTCGCGCGCGCGGATCGCTCCACGCCTTGGTCAGGTTGCGCGCGTCCACCAGCCGGTTGTAGCGCCAGAACGCCTCCGCCCGAACCTCCATCGCCCCGCCCTGGCCCAGCACCAGCGCCTCCAGGCATTGCAACGCATACAGCGCCACCTTCTCGTGGAAGGAGGCTACGGTGAGCGCCCCATTGGTGTTCGGCCCGTAGATCGACCACAGATTGGGAAACCCCGGCATCATGCAGCCGAGATAGGCGCGCGCCCCATCCTTGGCCCACAATTCCGCCAGCGTCTTCCCGCCGCGGCCGGTGATGGTCATGGGGTAGAGGTATTCGGTGGCGTGGAAGCCGGTGGCATACACGATCACATCGGCCTCGTGCAGCACCCCGTCCGTTCCCAGCACGCCCTCTGGCACGATGCGCTCGATCCCGTCCGTCACCAGCGTCACGTTGTCGCGCAGCAGCGCGTCCAACACGCAGTATTCCGTGTCCACCACAACCGCGCGGGCCGACCACACCGGATGCTTCGGCGTCATCGCCGCCACCAGCGCGGGATCGCGCAGCTTGCGCTCCAGGAAGGCGATGCTCACGTCGCGCGCCCGCTTGTTCAACGGGCTCACGGCATGCGGGTCCTGGAAGTCCGGATCGATCTGCGCCACATGCGCTACCCGGTCCAGCGTGCAGCTGCGCGCGCGCATGAAGTTGGTATGGAACGGCAGGTTGCGGTCCAGCCAGTTCACCTGCGGCGGAAATGGCGAGCGATACCCCGGCGCCGGCGAAAGCCATTGCGGCGTGCGCTGGAACACGGTCACCTGCGCCGCCTCCAGCGCCAGCTCGGGGATCATCTGGTAGCCCGTGGCGCCGGTGCCGATCACCGCCACCCGCTTGCCCTTCATCTCGGCCCCCTCCGGCCACCGCGCCGTGTGCCAGGCCCCACCGGCGAAGCTCTCGGCCCCCGCGATCTCCGGGATGTTCGGCCGGCTGAGAAACCCCACGGAGGTGATCACCGCGCGCGAACGCAGCGTCGAAGCCCCCTCGGGCCCCACGATGTCGATCACCCACTCGCCGGCCGCCTCGTCCCAGGTCAGCGCCTTCACCTCGGTCTCGAAGCGGATGTGGCGACGCAGGTCGAAATGGTCAGCCACCCAGTCGAAATACTTCGCGTTCTCCCGCCAGTCGCAATACGGATTGGGGTAGGGGAAATCCACGCCGAAGATATGCGTGTAGCTGCGGCTCACCGTATCCACCCTGGCACCGGGATAGCGGTTCTCCCACCAGGTCCCGCCCACGCCGGTGTTCTTCTCCAGCACGGTGAAGGCAAACCCGGCCTCGCGCAG
>JAIXTK010000178.1 GCA_027483995.1 Acetobacteraceae bacterium | reverse complement strand
GCCGCCGTGGTGTTCGAAAGCGGTGCGGCCATCCGCATGGTCGGCTACAACGTCACCATCGCCACCGGCACCAGCGAGGCCGACAGCGCCCGCCTGCGCACCGGCGGCCGCGTCGGCACCACCGTCGCCGGCCTGCTCGATTTCTACCTGGGCCGGGGCCGCGCCGCGATCGGCCTGCAGCTCGCCCCCATGCACGATGTCTGCGCCATCGTCCCCTATGTGGACGAATCCCTGCTCACCTACCGCCACGTTCATGTCGCCGTGGAAACCCAGGGCACCCACACCCGCGGCATGACGGTGTGCGACCTGCGCACCCTCACCGAGGAAGGCAGGCTCACCCGCGCCGGCCGCCCCCCCAACGCCCAGGTCGCCATCGCGTCAGACGCCCCGCGCCTCATCGCCGGGGTCGTCGACACGCTGCTCGGCTACGGCCCATGATCAGCTACTGCCGCAACCTCGAAGACGTCATCATCCAGCGCGTCTTCGCCGACGTGCCGGAAGGCCGCTATCTCGATATCGGCGCCAGCGCCCCGATCAACGACAGCACCACATACGCTCTCTATGAGCGCGGCTGGCGCGGCATCGCCGCCGACCCGATCCTCCAGGCGCAGGATTGGCAGGCCCATCGCCCGCGCGACCTGGCCTTGCGCACCATGATCGGCGCCGAGCCCGGCACGCAGCGCCTGTTTGCCTACCCGAATTTCTCCCAGTCCAGCACGGGCGCCCCCTTCATCCGAGACCACCTCGCCCGCCACGGCCTGGAACCTCCGGTGGAGCTGGAGGTCCCCGTCGTCACCGCCAACGACCTCCTCGCCTCCCATCCGCCGGGCCAGCCCCTTCACCTCGTCTCGATCGACGTGGAAGGCATGGAGGCAGAGGTGCTGTCCGGCCTGGACCTGCTGCGCCACCGCCCCTGGCTGATGGTGATCGAGGCCGTCCTCTCCGGCACCCCAACCCCCAGCCACCATGGCTGGGAGCCCGCGCTGCTCGAAAAAGGCTACCACATGGCCTATTTCGACGGCGTGAACCGCTACTACCTGGCCTGGGAACAGCGCAGCCTGCTCGGCCGGCTGATGCTGCCGCCCAATGTCTGGGACCAGTACGAGCGCGCCAGCGAACGTGAGATGCAGGCCCGGATCAAGGCGCTGGAAGCCAGGCTGGCTGCAACCAGCCCGCCGGAGCCCGGCGCATGAGCCCCAGCAACCGGAGGCACTGATGGATTTCGACCTCACCGAAGACCAGCGCGCCTTCCAGGAAACCGCGCGCGCCTTCGCAGCCAGTCGCCTGGCCCCCAACGCCGGCAAATGGGACGCCGAGCGCCATTTCCCGGCGGAGGAACTCCGCGAAGCAGCCGCCCTCGGCTTCGCCGGCCTTTACGTGGACGAAGCCCATGGCGGCACCGGCCTCTCCCGCCTCGATGCCGCGCTGGTGTTCGAGGAGCTGGCCCATGCCTGCCCCAGCACCACCGCCTTCCTCACCATCCACAACATGGTCGCCTGGATGATCGCCCGCTGCGGCAACCAGGAACAGCGCGACCGCTGGCTGCCCCGCGTCCTCACCGGCGAGCTCTTCGTCTCCTACTGCCTCACCGAACCCGGCAGCGGCTCCGATGCCGCAGCGCTGAAAACCCGCGCGCAGGATACCGGCGATGGCGCCTACCTCGTGAACGGCACCAAGGCCTTCATCTCCGGCGGCGGCATCTCGGATCTCTACGTCACCATGGTCCGCACCGGGGCGGACAGCCCGCGCGGCATTTCCTGCCTCGTCGCCGAAAAGGGCATGCCGGGCCTGTCCTTCGGCGCGCCGGAAAACAAGATGGGCTGGAACAGCCAGCCCACCGCCCAGGTCATCTTCGACGACGTGCGCATCCCGCACGAAAACCGCCTGGGCCAGGAAGGCGAGGGCTTCCGCTTCGCCATGATGGGTCTCGATGGCGGCCGCATCAACATCGCCGCCTGCTCCCTCGGCGGCGCCCGCGCCTGCCTGGAAGCCGCCAAAGCCTACGTCCAGGAACGCCGCGCCTTCGGCAAGACCCTCTCCGAATTCCAGGCCCTGCAGTTCAAGCTGGCCGACATGGCGACCGAGCTGGAAGCCGCCCGCCTCATGGTCCACCGCGCCGCCGTCGCTCTCGACAACCGCGCGCCGGATGCCACGATGCGCTGCGCCATGGCCAAGCGCTACGCCACCGATGCCTGTTTCCGCATCGTCGACGAAGCCCTGCAACTCCATGGCGGCTACGGCTATATCCGCGAATACGGGATGGAACGCTACCTGCGTGACCTCCGGGTGCATCGCATCCTGGAAGGCACCAACGAAATCATGCGCGTCATCATCGCGCGCAAGCTCCTGGAGGCAGCATGAAAGTCGCTCTTATCGGCCTGGGCAACATGGGCCTGCCCATGGCCACCAACCTGCTCAAGGCCGGCCACCAGGTCATCGGCTTCGACCTCAACGAAACCGTCCTGGCCGCCCACCGCGCCAATGGCGGGGAGACCGCCCCCACCATCGCCCAGGCCGTGGCCGATGTGGACGCGGTGGTCACCATGCTCCCCACCGGCAAGCACGTGGCCGATGTGTGCACGGGGCAGGGCGGCATCCTCGCCAGCATCTCCGCCCGCACGAAACTGATCATCGACAGCTCCACCATCGACGTCGCCACCGCCAAGCAGGTCGGCGCCGATGCCGCGGAAAAGGGCATCGAATTCCTGGACGCGCCCGTCTCCGGCGGCACCGCCGGGGCCGCCGCCGGCACGCTCACCTTCATGGTCGGCGGCACGGAAGCCGGCTTCGCCGCCGCCGAGCCGCTCCTGAAAGGCATGGGCCGCGCCATCATCCACGCTGGCCCCGCCGGCAGCGGCCAGGTCGCCAAGGCCTGCAACAACATGATGCTCGCCATCAACATGATCGGCGTGTCGGAAGCCTTCGCCATGGCCGAACGCCTCGGGCTCTCGCGCCAGAAGATGTTCGACATCGTCGCCCCCAGCACCGGCCAGAGCTTCGCCCTCACCGGCTACTGCCCCGTCCCCGGCCCCGTTCCCACCACACCCGCCAACCGGGACTACGCGCCAGGCTTCGCCACCAAGCTGATGGTGAAAGACCTCCGCCTCGCCCAGGAAGCCGCCGAAGCCGGCGGCGCCCCCACCCCGCTCGGCGCCCACACCACCCGCATCTTCGAAGCCATGATGGAAGACGGCCATGGCGACCGGGATTTCTCCATCATCGCCCAGTGGCTTGGGGCGAAGTTCCGCAGCGATCTCGCATAAAAAGGAAGGATGTTCTTTTTTGAAAAAAAGAACCAAAAAACTTTTCCGACCTTGCGCCGCACTCTCCATGGAGGATGCGGTGCCATCGGATAAAGTCTTTTTGCTTCTTTTTCTTCAGAAAAAGAAGACCTTTCTTCCTTCCTGCCTTCCCCCCAGGGAGCCCCGCCCATGAGCCTCGAAGCCTTCAAGCAAGCCCGCCAGTTCCTGTTCGACCACCGCACGGACTACACCACCGCCTACCGCGATTTCCGCTGGCCGATCATGGAAAAATTCAACTTCGCGCTCGATTGGTTCGACGCTGAGCTGGCACGCGGCCCGCTGGCCAACAACCCGGCCCTCCAGATCGAAGGCGAAGGTGCCGCCACCCTCACCTTCGCCCAGCTCTCCGAGCGCTCCAACCGCGTCGCCAACGCCATGCGCGCCCTCGGCGTGACGCGCGGCGACCGCATCCTGCTCATGCTCGGCAACGTCGTGCCGTTGTGGGAGGTGATGCTCGCCGCCATCAAGCTCGGCGCCGTCGTCGTCCCCACCTCCACCCTGCTGAACAAGCCCGACCTCGCCGACCGCCTCGCCCGCGGCCGCGTGAAGCACATCGTCGCCGCCACCGCCGATTGCGCGAAGTTCGAAGGCCTGGACCCCCAGGCCACCCGCATCGCCGTGGGCGAAGCCCCCCCGGGCTGGACCGCCTACGAAACCCTGCACGCCGGCGCCGCCACCTTCACGCCAGACGGCCCCACCAACGCCACTGACCCGCTGCTGCTCTATTTCACTTCCGGCACCACCGCGAAGCCGAAGCTGGTGCTGCACAGCCACCAGAGCTACCCGGTCGGCAGCCTCTCCACCATGTTCGCCCTCGGCCTCCAGCCCGGCGACAAGCACCTCAACATCTCCTCCCCCGGCTGGGCCAAGCACGCCTGGTCCTGCTTCTTCACGCCGTGGCTCGCGGGTGCGACCATCTTCATCCTCAACCAGCCCCGCTTCAACGCGAAGGCGATGCTGGACGCGCTGGCCGCGCACAAGGTCACCTCCCTCTGCGCGCCCCCCACCGTCTGGCGCATGTTCATCCAGGAAGACCTCAAATCCTGGAAGATGTCCCTGCGCGAGCTCCTCTCCGCCGGCGAACCCCTCAACCCCGAGGTCATGGACCAGGTCGAAGCCGCCTGGCACATCACCATCCGCGACGTCTACGGCCAGACCGAAACCACCGCCCAGATCGGCAACCCGCCCGGCCTCAAGGTCAAGCCCGGCTCCATGGGCGTTCCCATGCCCGGCTACCGCATGCGCCTGCTCAACACGGCCGACCAGGACGCCAACGAAGGCGAAGTCTGCATCTCGCTCGATGCCAAGCCCCCCTCCCTCATGCTCGGCTACCAGAACGAGGACGGCACCTTCCAACCCCTCGGAAAAGACGTCTACCGCACCGGAGACGTCGCCAGCCGCGACGCCGACGGCTACCTCACCTTCATCGGCCGCGCCGACGACGTCTTCAAGGCCAGCGACTACCGCATCTCCCCGTTTGAGCTGGAATCCGTCCTCATCGAACACCCCGCCGTCGCCGAAGCCGCCGTCGTCCCGGCGCCCGATCCCATTCGCCTCGCCGTCCCCAAGGCCTACATCGTCCTGGCCCCCGGCTCGAACGGCTCCCCGGAAACCGCGCTCTCCATCTTCCGCCACTGCCGCGAACGCCTGGCCCCGTTCCAGCGCATCCGCCGCCTGGAATTCTCCGACCTGCCCAAGCCCAGCTCGGGCAAAAGTCGCCGCGTGGAACGGCGACAATCCGAAAACGCCCGGGCCGAGCGCGCCCAGGGCGAGTTCCGCGAGGACGACTTTCCGGAGCTGAAGGCATGAAGCAAGAATTTTCTTTTTGTGAACAAAAAGAAGCAAAAAAACTTCATTCACTTGCGCCGAGGCTAGCCCGGGCGCAAACGGATAAAAGTTTTTTGGTTCTTTTTTTCAAAAAAGAACATTCT
>JAIXTK010000269.1 GCA_027483995.1 Acetobacteraceae bacterium | reverse complement strand
GCGCCGATGGCGTTGGATTTGGTGAGCTTCACCCGGCGGGCGATCGGGTCGCGGCGGCGCAGGCGGGCGGCAAGGCGTTCGGCGAGGCCGACGATGACCGCTGTTTCCAGGCGCAGGCGGCGATTGCGCACGCGCTGCGGCAGCGCGCGGGCGGTGCGGTTGAGGGTGTCACACTCGTCCAGCAATGCGTCGATCACGGCGCGCAGGCCGGGGGTGGCGGCGGGGCGGGAGAGGTCGTCGATGCCGGCGCCGTGGCGGTCGAGCAGGTCCTGGGGCAGGTAGCAGCGATCCAGCGCCAGCAGGTCCTTCTGCAAATCCTGCAGGTGGTTGAGCACCTGGAGCGAGGCGCAGAGCGCGTCGGATGGCGGGAAGGTTTCCTCGGATTCGCCGTGCAGGCAGAGCACGTGGCGGCCGACGGGCATGGCGGAATAGCGGCAATAGTCGAGCAGCTCGGCCCAGTTGGCATAGCGCAGCTTGGTGGCGTCCTGCCGGAAGGCGACGAGGAGGTCGGTGGCGTGGCGCGGGTCGGTGCCGGTTTCGGCGAGGCTGGCGCGCAGCCCTAGGGCGCTGGGGCTGCCGGTTTCGCGTTGGCCGAGGAGGACGGCTTCCATGATGTTCAGCCGGCGGATCTTGTCGGCGGCGGGCAGCTCGGCGCTGTCGGCGATGTCGTCGGCATTGCGGGCGAAGGCGTAGTAGGCGTGGACGTGCGGGCGCAGCTGGGCGCTGATCAGGGCGGAGCCGACGGGGAAGTTCTCGTCGCCGCGCGACTTGCCGGACCAGGATTCGACGTTGTCGTCCTGGGCGGCGGCTGGCGCGGTGGGGGGCTTGTTGTCGTTCATGCCTGGCCGGCCTGGTAGGCGCGGCCCTTCCAGGCGACGCCGCGGCCGGAATGGTGGCGCCAGGCGGCCCCCAATGTCGCGGCCATGTAGAACAGGGCGATGAGCGGCAGGGCGGGGGCCCAGGCGCGGCTGCTTCCGTAGCGGCGCAGGGTGGGCAGGAAGCTGGCGGCCATGGCGGCCCAGGCGAGAAGGCCGGCCGCGCGTTCGTTGCCTGTGCCGAGGATCGCGTAGGCGGGCGGGGCGAGGAAGATGAGGCCGAGGCCCAGCGTGGTGCCGGCGAGAAGGATCGGCGAGTGGCGCAGCTGCACATAGGCGGAACGGGCGATCATCGCCCAGATGCTGGCGGGGCCGGGGTACGGGCGGATGGAGCGGGCGAGATCGCTGTGGCCGAGCCAGATGCGGCCGCCCTGCTTGATCTTCGCGGCCAGGGCGCAATCGTCGATCAGGCGATCCGCGATGGCGGGGATGCCGCCGATGCGATCGAGGGCCTCGCGGGTGACGAGCATGGTGCCGCCGGCGGCCGCCGCGGTGGCGTTCAGCGGGTCGTTGGCGCGGGCGAAGGGGTAGAGCAGCTGGAAGAAATAGACGAAGGCCGGGATGAGGGCGCGCTCCGCAGCGGTTGCGGTGTTGAGGCGGACCATCTCGCTGACCAGGTCGCAGCCGGTGCGAAGCTGCTGGGCGACGAGGGTGGCGAGGTGGGTGGGGTCGTGCGCGATGTCCGCGTCGGTCAGCAGCACCAGGGGTTCGGTGGTGGCGGTGACGCCCTGGTGCACGGCCCAGAGCTTGCCGGCCCAGCCGGCGGGGCGGGGGGCGCCGCGGAGGACCATCAGGCGATGGGAGCCTGGAAGGGCGCGGGCGAGGGCGGCGGTGTTGTCGGTGGAGTTGTCGTCCACCAGCACCACGCGGAAATCTCCGGGATAATCCTGGGCGAGGAGGCTGCCGATGGAGCGGGCGATGACCTCGGCCTCGTCGCGGGCCGGCACGACGATGGCGACCGGGGGGGCGTGATCCGGGCGCATCGGGGCGAGCGCGGGGCCGGACTGCCAGAAGCGGCCGTGCAGCGCCAGCAGGTAGAACCAGGCCAGGAGGGCGAGGGCCGCGATCATGCCGGGACCATACCATTCGCCCGGAACCACGCCACGGCGTCCGCAATGGCGGCCTGGGCGGGGCGGGGGGTGTAGCCGAGTTCGGCGATGGCCTTGGCGGAGGAGAAATACATCTTCTTGCGCGCCATGCGCAGGTGGTCGCGGGTGACCATGGGCTCGATCCCCAGGCGGGCGAGGCCTTCGCAGGCGAGTGCGACGGGCCAGAGCAGCCCGGCGGGCAGGCGGATCGAGGGCGGGCGGCGGTTGGTTTCGGCGGCGACGAGGGCGAGGATGTCGCGCAGGGGCAGGTTCTCGGCGCCGAGGATGTAGCGCTCGCCAATGCGGCCGCGTTCCAGGGCGAGCAGGTGGCCCTCGGCGACGTCGTCGACATGGACCACGCACAGGCCGGTATCGATATAGGCGGGCATGCGGCCAGCGGCGGCATCGGCGATCATGCGGCCGGTGGGGGTGGGCTTGATGTCGCGCGGGCCGATGGGCGCGGCGGGGTTGACGATGACGGCCGGGATGCCCTCGTCGCGCACCAGGGCGAGCACGGCCTGCTCGGCGCGGTATTTGGATTTCTTGTAGATGCCGGCGATGGCGGCTTCGGTGACCGGCGTTTCCTCGGTGGCCGGCGTGCCGTCGGGCGTGAGGCCGAGGGCGGCGACGCTGCTGCAATGGACGATGCGTTCCACCCCGGCGGCGTGGGCGGCGCGCAGCAGGGCGATTGTGCCGTCCACATTGGCGCGCAGCATCGCCTCGGGGTCCGGGACCCAGATGCGGTAATCGGCGGCGACGTGCAGCACGAAGCGGCAGCCCTGCACGGCGCGGGCCAGCGAGGCGGGGTCGGAGAGGTCGCCCTCGGCGATCTCCAGGTCCAGGCCCTGGAGGTTGCGGCGGTCTGAATTCGGGCGGGCGAGGGCGCGCACGCGGTGGCCGCGGGCGAGCAAAGCGCGCGCGACAGCGGAGCCGACGAAGCCGGTGGCACCGGTGAGGAGGGTAGGGGGCGTGGTCACCGCGGCCTTATAGCCGCCTGGGGCGGGGGCAGCCTAGTTGCGCGGTGGGAGGGCGGCAATGAAGCCGGCGGCATCGTCCAGCGCCGGGGAGGCGCTGCGGGTGGCGCGGGCGAAGCCGAGCACGATGCCGACATGGCCGACGCCCTCGTACAGCCGCAGCGTGGCGGGCGCGCCGGCCTCGCTGAGCCGGGTGGCGAGGTTCTGGCTGTTGCGCGGCAGCACGGTGGTGTCGGCCGTGCCGTGCAGCAGCAGGGCGGGCGGGGCGCGGCCGTCGGCGAAGGTGATCGGCTGGGTTTCGCGCAGGTCGGAAGCTGGAGCGAAGACGCGGATGATGTCTGCCCGATCAAGCGGCAGGAAATCATAGGGACCGGCGAGGCCGACCAGGCCGGCAATCCGTTGGCGGTCCTCGCCCGCCTGGGCGAGCCAACGTGGGTCCAGCGCCAGCATGGCGGCGATGTGGGCGCCGGCGGAATGGCCCATCAAAACGAGGCGAGTGGGGTCTCCACCATGGCTGGGGGCGAGGCGACGGGCGGCGGCGATGGCGGCGGCGGCATCCTGCAGGAAGGCGGGGTAGGGGGCCTGGGGGGCCACGCGGTAATCCGGCACCACCACCACGAGGCCGCGCCGGGCGAGGCCGGCGGCGACGAAGGCGTAGTCTTGCCGCGCACCCTCCTGCCAGGCGCCGCCGTAGAAGAACACCACGACCGGGAGCGGGGCGGCGGCATCGGCCGGGCGCCAGATGTCCAGCGCCTGGCGCGGCTCCGGGCCGTAGGCGATGGCGCGTTCCACCGTGAGGCCGCGCTGGCTGACGGTGGCGTTCAGCAGATCGACCGGCGCGCAGCCGGGCAGGCTGGCGAGCAGGGCGAGGGCGGGTCCGGCGGCGCGGTTCAGCAGCTTGCGGAGGGGCATGGCTCCGCTACGTGGGGGCGGGCGCGGTGGATGCCAGGGGTTTAGAGTCTCTGGCCGAAATCGATGTAGGTCTGGCGGCCGAAGCGGGTGCGGTGCAGGCGCTGGCGGTAGGGGCCGTCGGCGGGTTCCCAGGTTTCCGGGGCCGGGGCGGCCTCCGGGCGCATGGTTTCGTCCAGCGCTTCCTGCAGCACGCGGCCATCCATGTCCGCCCCGCCGGGCAGGCCGAGCAGGGAGAGCGCGGTGGGGGCGATGTCCGCCAGCCCCGCGGGCCATTCGCTGAGATGGCCGCGGCGGGTGCGGGCGCCGGCCAGGATCATCACGATCGACATCTCGGCGGCCGTGAGCCCGCCATGGGTGCCGCCGCCGATCGGCAGCGCGCCGTCGTTGAGCGTGACACCGGGCAGGCCGGAGGGGGCGCGCTCCCCGCCGGCGCGCAGGGTGAAGAGCACTTCGGCGGTGCGCGGATGGTCCACCAGCACCGCGCTGCGCGGCAGCACGCCGGGGGGCAGATCGGCGCCGTCGGCGGCGAAGACGTGGCCGACCCAGTCCTGCCGGGTGAGCCAGGCGGAGACCTCGGCGATCAGCCCGGCATCCCCGCCCGGCACGACGATGCCGCCGCTGGCGCCGGGGATGAGGCGGCAGGGGGCGAAGCGCTGTTCCTCGATGAAGCGCGGGGTGGCGTGCACGGTGCCGGTGATGGTGGCGTGGCCATGGTCGGAGGCGGCCATGATGTGCAGCTGCTCGGCCATCGGGCCGGCCTGCCAATCGTCCAGGATGCGGCCGAAGGCGGCGTCGGCGCGCTTGAGGGCCGCCAGATTGGCCTCGCTGCCCAGGCCCAGATAGTGGCCGGAGGTATCGGGCTCGCACAGCCACAGGATGGTGGCCGCCGGCGGGTTGGGCAGGAACTGGGTGCGGAAGACCTCGGCGATCCATTCGGCGCGGCCGACGGGGTCTTTCGGCGGGGGTTCCAGCGTGGCGAGCAGCGCGGCGCCGCGGGGCGAGCAGGCCTCGGCGCCATGGGCGGAGAGGGTGAGCTGGCCGAGCGCGGCGGCGGTGGGGTTCAGCACGTGGCTCTGCCCGGTGGTGCCGCTGGAGAGCACCACCAGCTCCTGCCCGGCGGTGGCGAGCAGGGCGCCCAGGGTGGGGCGCTGCAGCAGCGGGGCGCCGAGATCCTGTTCCAGCTCCAGCAGGGCCTTCATCTGGCCGGTATCGACGGTGCGGCCGGCAGGGCCGGGGCGGGCGGAATCCTGCGGGTGGGCCAAGCGGTTGGCGACCAGGCCGTGGCGGCGCGGCATGCAGCCGGTGGCCACGGTGGCGGAGCACACGCGCGTTTCGGAGGGGAAGACGGAGCGCGCCCTGGCAAAGCGAGTGCCCATGGCGGCCAGCCGCAGCAGGTTGGGGGTGGTGTCGGGGCGGACGAGGTCGGGGCGCAGCCCGTCGAACACCACCAGAAGGAACCGTTCGCCCATCGCCGCCCTCGCCGCATCGCCGGGGGTGCTTTAGCGGCTGTGGGGCGTGGCGTCATCCCATGCAGCGCGGATGGGCCGGGCTGCTTCCGGCGCGGGGGCGGGTTCCTGTAGGGTCGGCCCGTGTCGCATGACCTGATCCCGGAGGACCGCCGATGAGCGCCCCGGCCGGCCACGCCGTGTTGGCGGTGCTGGCGGCGGGCGGGCTGGCGTTGCTGGCGCTCGCGCTGGCGGCGGGCATGGTGCGCGCGCGCCTGCTGCGCGGGGTGGCGATCGCGCTGGTGGTGGCCGCGGCGCTGGCGGCGCTGGCGTATCTTGTGCTGGGGGCGCCGGGGGCGCGGCTGGCGGTGCCGGTGCATCTTGCCGGGGTGGCGCCGGGGCTGGCGCTGGATGGATTGGCCGCTTTCGTCTTGCTGGTGCTGTTGCCGGGCGTGGCCGGCTGGCTGGCGGTGGCGCCGCGTCTGGCACTGCCGCTGGCGGTGGCCGGGGCTTCGGTGCTGGCTGTGCTGGCGGCCGATGCCGGCACGCTGGGGCTGGCGCTGCTGCTGGCCGGGCTGTGCGCGGCGGTGATCGGCGGGCGCGGCGTGGCCTGGGCGGCCGGCGGCGCGGTGGCGGCGCTGGTCGTGGCACTGGCGCTGGCGGCGGGGGATGGGCGGTTTGCCTCGGCCCGGGCGCATCCGGCGGAGGGGGCGGCGCTGTGGCTGATGGTTGGCCTCGTGCTGGCGGCTGGGGTGTGGCTGGCCGCACGGGCCGAATGGGGGCAGGGGCGCGAGGGCGGGCCGGCCGGGTCGGTGCTGGCGACGCTGGGGCTGTATCTGCTGGTGCGGCTGGGGCTGGATGTCGTGGGGCCGGTGGCTGGGCTGTGGGCGGGGGTATTGGTTCTGGCGGGCGCGGCCGGGGTGGCGCTGGGCGGCGTGGCCACGGCGATCGGCGGGGTGCGCAGCGGGCTGGTGATGCTGGGGCTTGGCATCGCGGTGGCGGCGCGGGCGGGGGATGACGGGCCGGCGGCGGCGATGGCGCTGGGGGCGGCGTTGGTGCTGCTGGCGGTGCTGGGCTGGGCGCAGGCGCTCTGGGCGCTGGTGGCGCATGGGCTGGTGGGCGGTGCCGGCACGGAGGCGCTCGGTCGTCTGGGCGGGCTCGGGCGGCGGATGCGCATCACGCTGGTGGGCGCGCTGGCGGCCGGCTGGGCGGTGGCGCTGCTGCCGCCGGGCGGCGGGTTCGCCGGGCTGTGGCTGATGCTGCGTGCGGCGGTGACGCTGCCGCGCGGCGGCGGGGCGGCGGAATGGACGATGGCGGGGCTGGTGGCGCTGGCGCTGGGTGCGGCGGCGGCGTTGCTGGGCTTTGCGATGCTGCGGGTGCTGGGCGTGGCCTTCCTCGGCCGGCCGCGCGGGCCGCGCGCCGCGGCGGCGGAGGAGGTGGCGCCACGGCTGCGCTGGGCGATGCTGGGCCTCGCGTTGCTGCTGGGGCTGGCCGGGCTGCTGCCCGGGTTGCTGTTGCGTCTCGCCGCGCCGGCGGTGGTGCCGTTGGCCGGAGCGGCGCCGCCCGGCGGCATCCTGGGCGTGATGGGCTATGCGCCGCTGGGGCTCGTGCTGCTGCTGGCGCTGGCCGCGGTGGCGGTGGCGCTGTTGGTGAAGGCGGCGAGCCCGGCCGGGCATCGCGTTGCCGCGACCTGGGAGGGCGGGGCGCCGTCGCCGGCCTGGCTGCCGTTCGGCGATCCCTCGACGCAGCTGGGGGCCGCCGGGTTCGCGGCGGCGCTGCTGCGCCATGGGCAGGGGGCCAGGCTGCGCTGGCGGTTCTGGGGATTGGGGCGGACGACAGAGCTGGCGCGCTGGCTGGGGGCCGTGCCGCGCCGTGCGGCGCCGGTGGCGGCGCTGGCGTTGCTGGGGGCGATGCTGCTGCTGCACGGGGTGGGGCTGTGGTGAGCACGCTGCTCTCAGGCCTGGCGCAAATGCTGCACATGGCGCTGGTGCTGGCCGCCGCCCCGCTGCTGGCCGGCGTACTGGCGTGGCTGGAGGCGCGGATGCAGGGCCGGGCCGGGGCCTCGCCGCTGCAGCCCTGGCGCGACATGCGCCGGGCGCTGGGGCAGATGCCCGTGGTGGGCGAAGGTGCCTCCTGGCTGATGCGCGCGGCCCCTGGTCTGCGGGTGGCGGTGCTGGCGGTGGCGGCCTTCCTGGTGCCGGGGTTCACGCTGCACATGGCGCTGGCGCCGGCGGCGGACCTGCTGGTGGTGCTGGGGCTGCTGGGGCTGGCGCAGGCGCTGGGGGTGCTCGGCGCGCTGGATGAGGGGGCCGCCGCGCCGGGCCAGGCGGCGCTGGGCGCGGCGGTGCGGTCGGCGCTGGGGCTGCCGGCGCTGCTGGCCGTGGTGGCGGCGCTGGCGCTGGCGGCCGGGGATACCGCGCTGCCCGCCATCCTGGAATTGCCGTTCGACGAAGCGCCCGGGCTGCTGCCGGCGCTGCTGCCGCTGGGGCTAGCGCTGATGCTGGTGGCGGCGGGCCAGGGGGGCGTGCCGGTGGGTGGGCTCTCTGGCCGGTATCTGGCGCTGCACGAGGCGGCGGAAGCCTTGCGGATGGTGGTGTGGCTGGGGCTGGTGGCGGT
>JAIXTK010000492.1 GCA_027483995.1 Acetobacteraceae bacterium | reverse complement strand
GGGCGTGTTCCAGGTGGAAAGCCGGGCGCAGATGAACATGCTGCCGCGGCTGCGGCCGGCGAAGTTCTATGATCTCGTCATCGAGGTTGCCATTGTGCGGCCGGGGCCGATCCAGGGCGACATGGTGCACCCGTATCTGCGACGGCGGCAGGGCAAGGAGGCGGTGCACTTCCCCTCGCCCGATCCCGCGCACGGGCCGGCGGACGAGCTGGAGCGGGTGCTGGGCAAGACGCTGGGCGTGCCGCTGTTCCAGGAACAGGCGATGCGCATTGCCATCGAGGCGGCGAAGTTCACGCCGGAGGAAGCCAACGCGCTACGCCGGGCGATGGCGACGTTCCGCCACGTGGGCACGATCAACACCTTCTTCGGCAAGATGGTGGATGGCATGGCGGCCCGCGGCTACGAGCGTGATTTCGCCGAGCGCTGCTTCCGGCAGATCGAGGGGTTCGGCACCTACGGGTTTCCCGAAAGCCACGCGGCCAGTTTCGCGCAGCTGGTGTACGTATCCGCCTGGCTGAAATGCCACCACCCCGCGGCGTTCGCCTGCGCGCTGCTGAATTCGCAGCCGATGGGGTTCTATGCCCCGGCGCAGATCGTGCGCGATGCGCGCGAGCATGGCGTGCAGGTGCGCGGGATCGACGTGCTGGTCTCCGCCTGGGACTGCGATGTGGAGGCGGCGGGCCGGGATGTGGCGCTGCGGCTCGGCTTTCGGCTGATCGACGGGTTCCGCGAGGACTGGGCGCGGCGGCTGGTGGCCTGGCGAAAGGAAGGGGGACGGCCGATGGCGGATTTCGCCGCCCTCACCCGCATCGGGCTGCCGCGGGCGGCGCTGGTGATGCTGGCGGAGGCGGATGGGTTGCGCGGGCTGGGGCTGGACCGGCGGCAGGGGCTGTGGCGGGTGCGCGGCCTGGAGAATGAAGCGCCGCCGCTGCTGGCCATGCTCGATCCGCCGCCGGGCAATGCCGCGCTGCCGGCGATGCGCCAGGGCGAGCACGTGGCGGCGGATTACCAGGCCACGGGCCTGTCGCTGCGCGCCCACCCCGTGCGGCTGCTGCGCCGCGTGCTGGCGGCCGAGGGGGTGGCGACCTGCGCCGAGGCGACCTCGCGCCGCGATGGGGCGAAGGTGCGGGTGGCGGGCGTGGTGCTGGTGCGGCAACGGCCGGGCAGTGCCTCCGGCGTGGTGTTCGCCACCATCGAGGACGAGACCGGGGTGGCCAATATCGTGATCTGGCCTTCGGTGATGGAGCGCTTCCGCCGCGCCGTGCTGGGCAGCCAGGTGCTGGAGGTGGCGGGGAAGGTGCAGCGATCGGAGGAAGGCGTGGTGCATGTGGTGGCCGATGCGCTGACCAACCGCACCGCGCTGCTGGGGCTGCTGGAGGCGGATGGCCTGCGGATCGCCCCCGCCCCGGCCGATGAGGCGAACCGGACACCACCGGCAGAGGAGGAACGGGCGCCGTCGCTGCCCCGCTCGCGCGATTTTCACTAGGCGGGAGGCTTGACGACAGACATCGGCATGCAAACAAAGATCCTGTTCACCTTGGAGAACCCGCCCTGGTGTCCCTCACCCTGCCCCCGCGCGCCAACGAAGCCGGCTGCGACAAGGGCGGCGTGACCGACAGGGTGCCCAAGGTGGCCGTGCCGCAACGCAAGGGATGATGCCGATGGCCCGCCTGTTCCTGCTGCTGCTCCTGGCCCTGTGGACTGCCGGTGCCTCCGCGCAGGAATGGCGACCGCCGATCTTTCCCGTGCCCGCCGGCGCGGTGCGGCTGGAGGCGCACGGGGTGCGGCCGGATACCGGGGCGGATGTGGCCGAGGCGATCAACGCGGTGCTGCAGGGGCTGAAGCCCGGCCAGACGCTGATGCTGCAGGCCGGCACCTATCGCCTCTCCAAGCCGGTGCTGCTGCCGTCGGGCGTGAGCCTGCAGGGGCCGCAATCCGCGCAGGGGCGGCCACTGGCCACGCTGGAGCAGGACCATGTGTTCGGCAAGGTCGGCCTGCTGTCCATGGGCACGGTGATGAACGCCAACTGGCTGTCCACCACCGTGCGGGACCGCGACATCCATGTGCGCGCCATCCGCATCCGCCACGAGACCATGGGCGTGCAGATGCGCCGGGCGGATGACGTTTCCGTGGAAGGCTGCGAGTTCGAGGGCGGGATGGATGCCACCGCCATGCAGGGCGCGCACCGCTCGCGTGTGGCGCACAACCTCTCCCACGGCACGCGCAATGCCGCCTGGGACCACTGGTTCGGCACCGAGGACGCGGTGGTGGAGGACAACATCGCCTTCCTGGCGAACGGCCACGGCATCCTGTTCAACGCGGTGGATACCGGCAACGTGCCGGCCACGTCGCGCGGCTTCACCGCCCGGCGCAACATCGTGCGCGGGGTGGGGGCGAACGGGGTGGGCATCTGGGTCAGCCCGCTGGGGCGCGGCGGCGGGCGGATCGAGGGCACGATCACGCTGGAAGACAACGACATCGCCGCCCCGCAGCCCGGCGCGCGCGGCGCGGGCATCCTGGTGCGGGCGGGGGATGCCGACCTGGTGGTGGTGCGCCGCAACCGCGTGGCCGGGATGCGCGGCTATCCCGCCCTGGCGGTGGGGCCGTACCAGCCCTCGGAAGGCGGGGAAAACCGGCTGCCGGCGCGGGTGGTGGTGGAAGGCAACGAGCTGAGCGACAACCACGTCTCGCCCACCGGCGGCGTGGTGCGCGCCGCGGCCATGGCGGTGGAGGTGCGCGGCAACCGGCTGGCAGGCAACGGGTTCGAAGGCGGCAAGCCCGCACCGGCGCTGACCCTGTGCCGGCACGCCAGGCCGGCACAGGAGCCGGTGGTGGCGGCATGCGGGGCGGAATAGGAAAGCGGCTCCCTTTTGAAAGAAGGCAGCCGGCGCCTGCCGGAATCGCCTTCCACGGGCAGCCGCCCCCCCATGGTGGCGGCCGTCAGCCGGGATGGAACCGTTTCAGCAGCGCTGCCTTGTCCGCGCCCAGCAGGATCCGCCCGCCCGCCTGCTCGCTGCCCACCAGCACGGTGCTGGCCAGCAGCAGCTCGTCCGGGTCGCGGCAGATCAGGCGCACCGGCGCGGGCTGGGCCATGAAGCCGTAGTAGCCGGGGCCATACGCCCACTCCACCTCCCGCCCACGCTGGTGCAGCACGATCAGCACGGCGCCGGAGAACATGGCGATGTGGTGGGCCCCGCCGCCCTGAACGGTCATGAAGCGGTGGCAGCGGCTATAGAGGATGTTCTTGAACCTGTTCAGGTCCGGCTCGCCGCCTGCCGCGATGTGGCTGGCGTACAGCTCGTCGAAGCCATGCACCTCGGGGTGCCGCGCCAGCAGCGCCGCATCGTCGAAATGGGCGTCGGCGCTCATGTCGTGGCTGAAGCTCGGATCCAGGCCCTTCATGCCGTGGCGGATATAGAAGACGTTGAAGGCCTTCATGTAGAGGCGGAACAGCGCGTCGAGCGTGTCGAGCGGAATGAAGTTGAACACCCCCTCGGCCCACTCGATGTTGTGCTTGTTGTGGATGATCAGCAGCGGCCGGCTGTCGAACGCCACCTTCAGGGCCTGGCGCCCGAACCCGGCCCGCAGGTCGGGATAGAGATGGAAGGGGGATTGCCCCTTGCGGTCGAACTGGTGCTCGTCCTTCACCGGCAGCCACACCGGGCGCTTCTCCGGCGGCAGCGGGTGCCGGCTGCCGGTCTTCTCGATCACGCCGTCGCATTCGAGGTCGTCGTAGAAGCAGCCCATTCCCTTGTAGGTCTTGATCTTCCGCCCCTTCAACAGGCCCGCCTTCGACAGCCAGGCGCAGAAGGGCAGGAACAGCACCAGCTCGGCGCCGAACTCGCCGCGGTATTCAAGCACCTCCGGCAATTGCGCCAGGGGCCCGACCGTCCCGGCCTGCCCCGCGCCCGCCGCGGGCCCCGCCGTGGGCCCCGCCGTGGGCCCAGGGCCAGCCACGGCCATGGTTGCGGCAGCGCGCGCCGGCGCATCGGACCAGCCGACAGGCTTGCGGATCCTGATCTTCGGGGTGGCGACCTCGGCATCCAGACGGTTGGCAGCAACGAAGTCGTCGAACGCCGCCTTGACGCCCGGCCAGGTCTTCCCGTCGGCGTAATAGTCGTCGCCGATCAGCACGCCGCCGTGCGCCAGGGCCGGCCACCAGGCGGAGATGTCGTTCGCGACCGCCTGGTATTCATGCCCGGCATCGATATGGATCAGGTCGGCTGAAATGCCCCGCCGCCGCAGCAGCGTCGCGGCGTTCACGGAATCCAGGGGCAGCGGAACGATGTAGTCCTGCAGCCCCTTCGACACGACGTTGTTCATGAAGGTCTGGAAGATGGTCGGATAGCCCTTGTCCATCTGCAGGCTGCCCAACCACTTGCTGTCCGCCCAATGGTCCTCGGCGCCCAGCCAGGTATCGACGCAGATGATGACGGCAGGACTCTTCAGCGCCCTGAGAACCTCCGCCATGTGGATCGCCGAGGCGCCCTTCCAGACGCCGATCTCGACGATGATGCGCGGCTTGGTGTCCCTGACCGTCTCCTCGAGCCAGGGATGACGGGAGCCGCTCCAGCCCTGGATGTCGACCCGCGCGGGGTTGAACGGAAAGCCGGAGAAGGGATCGTTGCCATGCCATATCTTCGCGACGATGTCTTTCTTGAGTCCCAGGTCCGGAAAACTGATGTCGGGCATGGCGCGTGCCTCCGTTCAACAGGCGAATGCGGTGAAATAAGAAGAGGTTAATTCTTAAGTGCCATTGCATTCATCTACACGATTTTCCCATCGTTGAATACACAGCCGCCGGCAGGCCATGGGCCCGGCGGGAGCGGCGCAGAGGCATCGGAATCGGCGATCGGATCCCGGCCCGCATTCCATTCCGGCCTGTGTTTGTGTAGGGATTGCATCGGCGCCGTGCCGCACCCGCATGCCCGCAAGGAGTTCCGCTTCGATGAGTCTGGCCATCTGCCTGATGGTAAAGGACGAGCAGCCCTACCTGGCCGAGTGGCTCGCCTTTCATGCCCTGGTAGGCGTGAGCCATTTCCGCATCTACGACAACGGCAGCACCGACGGCACGCAGGCGCTGCTGGCACGGCTGGCCACGCATTACGACATCGAGGTGCTGCCCTGGACGGTGACGGGGATCGAGCGCCAGCAATCCGCGTTCAACGATGCCTGCCAGGCGCTGGCCGGGCGCTACGACTGGGTGGCCTTCCTGGACGCCGACGAGTTCCTGTTCGACCCGCAATGGCGCCCGCTGCCCAACTGGCTGGATGGGCTGGAGGAGGATATCGGCGCGGTGGCGGTGAACCAGCGCGTGTTCGGCTCCGCCGGGCGCATCGAGATCGACGACGCGGACCTGGTGATCCGCCGCTTCACCAAGCGCGCCACGCTGGACTACCCCGAACACTTCTGGGTGAAGACCATCGCGCGGCCGGAATGTGTGGCGACGTTTCATTTCAGCCACACCGTGGAGCTGCGGGAAGGGCGCTACATCATGACCGATGGCAGCCCGCGCGAGGTTGCCGGCAGGCACCCGGCGCAATCGGCCAGCGTGGCCGAGCACGGGCCGGTGCTGCACCACTACATCCTGAAATCCTGGAACGAATACCAGCGCAAGCGCCTGCGCGGCGCCGTTTCCGACAGCGGGGACATGAAGCGGCTGACGCAGGATTACTTCACCGGCCGCGACACGATGGTGAACGCGGAGGAGGATACCGCCCTGGCCACGATGGCGGCGCTGGTGGAGGCGCGGATGCGCTTCGCCGAAGCCGCCACCGCCCCCGGCGCGCCGGGCGAGGCGCTGACGCCGACGGACCAGGTGCTGATCCCGGACGAGGTCGCGGCGCTGGAAGGGTTCCACCCGCGCGATTCCGCCAACCTGTTCTGGATCAAGGATGGTGATGCCGCCACCGGCAAGGGGGTTGGCACGCTGGTGGTCACGGCGGCGGTGCCGCAGGCCCGGCTGGGGCTGGGCATCTACATGATCATGGATCCCTACCCGCTGGAGCGCATGGCGCTGCGCGTGAACGGGGAGGCGGTGGCCTTTTCCCTGCGCGCGCTGGGCGAACGCTGGCGCATCCTGCTGAGCGAGCCCATGGCGCTGCAACGCGGCCGCAACCAGATCACGCTGGAACCGCCGGACTTCCACCGCATTCGCGACGTGGTGCCGAACAGCCAGGATTCCCGGCGGATGTCGATCGCGCTGACCGAGGTGAAGATCATCACGCAGGACGACGAGTAGGACTGTTCCTGTTGTGGGCGAAGAGAGCATTCGTCCTATTCTTCCAGCGCTTCCTGCATCATCGCCGCCATGGTTTCCGGATCCGTGATCCGGTAGCCCTGGAAGCGTTCGCCGCGCGGGGTTTCGCCCGGCGCGTCGGCCACCGCCGAGGCTGGCAGGAAGCGCGGCGCGCTGCCCACCTCGCTCTGGAACGCGCCGCTCTCGATGCCGCGCAACTGCGGCGTGGGCCCGTGCACCACGCCGCCGGTGCCGGTGAACAGGCCGAGCTTGTGCTGCAGCGTGCCGACATGGGCAAGGTAGCCGCGGATGGAGCGCAGCGCGCCCAGCGATTCGCGCATGGAAAGCCCGATCAGGTTGTCCACCACGGTATGCGGCGGCAGCGCGTCGCGGATGGCCGCGGCTTCGGCCATTTCCGCCTGGATGCGGTGCAGGTAGGGGGCGGAGAGCGCCGTGGCCACGGAAGAGCGCAGCACCAGCTCCGATTCCGGGAACACCCAGCCATCCAGCACGATCCCCAGGCCCGGCGTGCGCGCAGACAGGGTGCGGTACATCGCGCCCACCGCCTCGGCCAGGTTGAGGCAGTTGCGGCCGGAGCTGCGCACGGTGATGGCGATGCAGGGCCGTTGCGTGCGTTCCGCCGGGCGGCCGGCCACCGGGCAGGCGGCCAGGATGCGGGTGCGCAGGCGGTGCTGGAACACGTTGGAGCCGATGCGGAACAGGCGCCGGTGGCGCACGCGCAGCAGCGGCTCGAACAGGTCCCAGCGGTTGGCGAAGCGGCGCACGCGGCCCTGCAGCTCCGGGAAGATCTCCTCCACCGGGCCGAAGAACTCCGGGCCTGTTACCCACAGCTCCTCCAGCGCCGGCAGCAGGCCCTCATCGGCCAGGCGCTGCACGCCGGAGAGATTCTCCAGCATCTGGTGGCCGTAATTGTCCGGCATGTCGAGCAGGCCGATGCGCTCCGGCCGCTCCGGGCGGGCGGATTCCGACAGCAGGGCGCGAAAGGCGCCGAGCGAGCCGCGCAGCATGTCCAGCAGCGGGCCGGCGGGGGTGCTGAGCGCGTCGTGGTGCAGGAAATCATGCACCGCCAGCTCGAGGCGCGGCAGCACCAGCATCGCCGGCTTGCCGTAGGTGCCCCACAGGCACAGCCAGAATTCGCCGCCGTGCTGGGAGTGGAAGGCGTAGAACAGCGGCAGCAACTCGGCCGGCATGCCGCCGCGGGAATGGCTGGTGAACACGCCCAGCGTTTCCAGCGACTGCCCCGTCCAGGGATCGGGGCAGCGCATCATGCCGCCGCGCAGCCCGGCCAGGGAGATGCCGGCGCCGTGGAACTCGCGGTCGATATAGTCGCGGATCGCGGGCGGCACGCCACGCATCAGGCGCGGGGGGCGGGGCGGCTGCACCGGCCCCACCGTGACCACGCCGCGCAGCGCCTGGGCCACCGCCTCGGCGTTCAGGCCGAAGCCGGCAAGATCGGCGGATTGGCCGTGCAATTGCAGGAACCGCATCACGCACCCCCCACCCGCAGGTGCGGGCCGTTCGATAGGGCTACCCGGAGCAGAACGAGTACAGGTGCGTGATACCGCGCGGCACGGCGCGCGGCTACGGCTTCACCCGCTATTTGACCACGGGCCAGAGATGCGCGGCGACAAAGCCGATCACGGCCGACGCCGCCTGCCCGGCCACCGCACCCACGCGCAGCCCGCCAATGCCCTGGGCCATGGTGCCGGCCAGGGCATCCATCTTGGCCTGCATCTTGGCCATGCCGGCATCCACGCGCGCCAGGGTTTCCTGCAGGTGCTCGGCGGTGGTTTCCAGCCGCGCGACGCGTTCGGACAGTTCGGTCAGCTCGGCGCGCGATGTGGCGCGCCGGGCCGTGCGTCCTTCAGGGGCCATGGGAGGATCCTCTTCGAACAGGGATGTGGGGGAAAGAGTGTCGTTCATCGCGCGGTCCATCTTCGCCGGGGCCATCACCACTCGTAGACGATGACCAGGCCGGCGCCGCCGTTGCCGCCCAGGCCGGCCGACTGGCCGGAGATGGCGGCGCCACCGCCGCCGCCGCCGCCGGCCGGGGCCTGGCCGTTGGCCCCGGCACCGCCCACCGCCGTGGGGGAGGCCGCGCCGCCAGGGCCGCCCTGGCTGGCCGGGGTGCCATAGGCGAAGCTGCCCGGCGCGGTGCCGGCGCCGCCCGGGGCGGTGCCGCCGGCATTGGTGGCGCTGGTGTTGAACACCGTGGTGGTGCCGCCGCCGAACGCGGTGCCGCCGGCACTGAGCCCGCCGCCCGCGCCACCGCCGCCGCCGGCCTCCGCCGCGTAGCCGCCGGCCTGGCCGATGGCACCCAGCGCGCAGCCGCCGCCACCGGCACCGCCGATGCGCTCCGACCCGCCCACCGCGCCGCCGCCGCCGCCGCCGGCGCCAAAACTGGCCCCGCCCGCACCCGCGGTGCTGCCGGTGGCGGTGCTGCCCGGGTTGTTATCCCCCGCGCCGCCGCCGCCGGCCGCCGCGATGGTGCTGCCGCCGGCCCCGCCGCCACCGCCATAGGCGCGCAGCAGCGTGCCGAAGGACGAGGTGCCGCCCTGCCCGCCGCTCGCCCCGGCCCCGGTGCCGCGCGCACCGGCCGCGCCGATCGTGATGGACACGCTGCCCGCCAGGTCCGCGGCGCGGAACCGGCCCCGGCGCTTGCCGCCGCCGCCGCCGCCCCCGCCGCCGCTGCTGGCCGTGCCGGCGGCCACCGCGGCCCCGTTGCCGCCCGCACCGCCGCCACCCCAGACCTCCACCTCCACCTGGGTGCTGGCGGGGTCTTTCGTCCAGGTGCCGTTGGCGGTGAACACGCTCACCTTGGGCGCGGCGAGCGCCCCGCCATCGGCGCCGTACACCGCCGCCCAATCGGTGCCCGGCACATGGCCGCTGCCGGTGGTCAGCCGCAGCCAGCCCAGCAGCGTCTGCCGGTTGGCGACGGCCGGCGCGGTATTGGCCACGAAATGCCCGGCCACATAGGTGCCGGCGCCGGGCACGGCGGCGGCCGAGACCACCGTGGCCGACCTGATGCGGCCATACTGCGCGCTGGCGGGGTCGCTGGTTTCCACCACGTGCAGCCAGCCGGCCCCGCCGGGCTCCATCGTGCCGATGCCGCGATTGGCGGTGGAAAAGCCCACCGCCACGGGATCGCCATGCAGCGTGTTGCCAGAGACGATGTTGCTGACAGCGCCGGTCTGGCGCACCGCGCTGGCCAGGTTGCGGAAGCTGTTGCCCGCCACCACGAAGCCGGAACAGCCGGGCAGCAGCACGCCGGTCACCCCCGTGGCGCTGGCCCAGCTGCCGCCACTGCCGCGCGTGGCGGCGCGGAACAGCGGGTCGCCATCGATCTCGTTGTGGCGCACCAGCACGCGATGCGCGCCGGTGGGCGGCCCCTGGATGGCAGCCACCGTTACGTCGGCGATGCGGTTGCCCTCGATCGTCAGCCCGTCATAGTCCATGTCCTGCGTGACAACGGGCACATAGGTGTTGGCGTTGAACAGGATGCCGTGCGTGCCGCCCACCTGGATGGTGTTGCCGGCGATGCGGCAATTGCGCATGGCGGGGCCCAGCAGGATGCCCAGCGGGCTGAGCTGCGCATCGCTCACCGGCCCGTTGTAGAAGCCGCTGCCATCGCCGTTGTTGCCCACCCACAGGCCCTCGGCGGCGTACCCCCAGTCCGACACGGCGGCCACCGCAGGCAGCGTGCGCGTGAGCGTGTTGCCCACGATCTCGATCCAGTGCCCGGCCGGGGCGGCCACGGCGGGGTTCAGCGAATCCCCGGTGTAGAAATTGCCCGCCCCGGTGCCATAAAGCGGCGTGACCGCACCGGTGCCGACGGCCGGCTCGCCAGGCGGGGAGGCGCCGGTGCCGGGGTTGCGCACGCCGCCGGAGACCCAGATGTAGAACTGCACCCCGGTGCGCGCATTCGGCTCCGGCCGCAGGAATACGTCTTGCAGCACATTGTTGGCGATCCGCAGCGCGATCTGCGGCGTGAGGCCCTGCGGATCCGGCACGTTGATCGACAGCACGCGGATGCCGGTGCCCATGATGCGGCGCAGGACATTGCCGGTGATGACAGCGGATTTCACGCCCAGGCAGGCGATGCCCTGGCTTTCGATGATCGTGTTGTTGGCGATCACCAGCCCCGCCCGCAGCGGCGCCTCGCCCAACGTTTCACAATGCGCGGAAATCGCATCATCATTCGCGCCGATGACCTGGTTGCCCTCGATCACCACGTTGTCCGTGTCCCACACCGCGATGCCGTCGGCCACGCTGCGGAACACCCGGCAGTTGCGCACCGTCACATCCCGCCCGCCGGCCACCACCAGGCCCATGTGGCGCGAGTAGATGAACTCGCAATCCTCGATGGACATGTTGTTGCCCACGATGCGCAGCATCTGCGCCCCGGTGGTGCGCGCCACATCCGCACGGCCACGCAGCGTCAGGTCGCGCATGTGGAAATCGGATAGCGGGTAGAAGTTGTTCGACCCCGGAATGGAATTGGAGACCGCATCGCCGTTGATGGCGTTGATCGTGTCGTCGATGAAGATCACGGTGCGGCCGCGCCCGGAGCCGCGCAGCACCACGTTGGACAGCGGGCGCAGCAGCGCCACCGAGGTATCCAGCCGATAGGTGCCGGGCGGCAGCCACACCTCCGCCCCGCGCGGCCGGGACGCAGCGGCGTTGATCGCCGCCTGGATCGCCGGGCCATCATTGGTGGTGCCATTGGCGGTGGCGCCATAGTCCAGCACGTTCACCCGCTCATTGAACCGCGCGCTGAGCGGGCGGCTGCGGCTGGAGCCGGTGGCGATGACGTTGAGCTGGGAGGCATTGGTGGACGGCAGCGTGGTCTGATCCACCTGCAGCGTGCCGGCATCGATCTTCAGCCCGGCGCCAATGTTCACCGGCTCCGGCGAGCCCGGAAACACGCCAACGCGGCCGAGCAGCTTGCCGGTGGCCAGGGTCAGGCGCGGCTGCATCGGCTCACGCAACGCGCCCATGGTGGTGACGTACGACACGCCGTCACGCTCCACCAACGCAAGATCCGTGTCCTGCGTGGTCAACGTCTGCGGCAACTCACTGAGTGTGGGCATGCGATGTCCTTGTGTGCAGGGAAGGCCGGGGCTGCGGCGCGGACCAAGGCCAGGGCTCTGCCCTGGACCCGCCAGGGACCAGCGGTCCCTGGACCCGGCGTTTTTTGTTCCGCCTACGGCGGGAGGGGCCGGCCCGGTCTGGGTCGCGCGCTGAGACGGCCCCTCCCGCCGCAGGCGGAAAACGAATGGGGGTCTGGGGCCTCAGGCCCCAGTGGGGTCCAGGGGCAAAGCCCCTGGCCTTGGCTTGCCGTGGGCCTACGCCTGCCCCGTCACGCGGCTGGCGCGCCACATGCTCCAGGTGGCGGTCCATTCCACTTCGCCGTCGGTGGCGATGGTGAGGGGGTTTCGCGTCCAGTTTTCCTGCAGCGGGTGGCTGCCGCTGCGCGCGAAGGTCACCTGGGTATTGCAGCGGATGCGCAGCCGGCGTTCTTCCGGCAGGGGGGCGGCGGCGTAGGCGGTGGCGGTGGCGCCGCTGCCGTTGCCGGTGATGGTCACGGGCACGGCGGTGCCGACCGGGCCGTAGCCGGTGCCGGAGCTGGTGACCATGATGCCGATGATCTTGCCGCCGCTGAGCACCGGCACCGCGCCGGCGCCGCTGCCGCTGCCGCCGATCGCCACGGTGGCGCTGGTGTAGCCGGTGCCGGGGTTTGTGACGCGCACGAAGCTGATGCGCCCGGCCCAGGCGGCCTGGGTGCTGCCCAGGATGGATTGCACGCCGCTGGGGGCGGCGGTGATCATCACGGTATCGGCGATATCCGGCGCCACCACGGTTTGCCGGCCATCGAGCAGCACGGGGTTGGCGATGATGCGCGCGGCCAGGTCGTGGCGGTTGCCGCGGATGGTGACCGTTTCGGTATCGGCACGCAGGCATTGGGCGGCGGTGCGGCCGGTGAAGTCGTTGCCCTGCACCAGCACGCGGCTCGGCCCGTCGCGCAGCCAGATGCCCTCGGCGCTGCCAGACATGGCGATGCGGTTGCCGGTGATGGCCAGCAGGTCGCAGGCGATACCGAAATTCTGGCCCAGCGCATCGGTTTCCACATTGGCGGCGCAGATGCCCCAGTAGGCGAACTCCGCCACCACGTTGCCGTCCACGCGCAGGGTGCGGCTGCCGCCGCAATTGATGCCGTAGCCATGGCCCAGCACGTGGTTGTTGCTGATGTCGCTGTCGATGCTGCCGCCGCAATCGATGCCGAACAGCGCGTTGCCGGTGATGGTGTTGCCGGCCACGCGGCTGGCGGCGACATGGGCGAGCAGCCCGGCGCCGCTGTTGGCGAGCGTGCCGTTATCGGCCAGCAGGTTGCCCTGCACCAGCAGCGCCCGGCCCGCCACGGCCAGGCCGTAATGCGTGTTGTCGTGGCAGGTGTTGCCGGCCACCAGCACGGCCAGGGCATCGGGAAAGGCATTGCCCCAGACAGGGGGTTCGCCGTTCGTCTCGTTGAAGTTGCCGATGGCGATGCCGCGCTGGTTGGCCCAGCTGCGGTTGCCCAGCACCTGCACCAGGCGGGCGCGGCGGGCATGGGCGCTGTCGTTGAAGTCGATGTTCAGGCCATAGGCACCGTTGTTCCAGGCGCGGCAGGCTTCCACCTGCACGCCCGCGGTGCCCTGCACCCACAGGCCGTGGGCGGCGTTGCCATTGAACTCGCAATCGCGGATGGCGTGGCGGGCCAGCACCTCCGGCGCGGTGGCCAGGATGGTAAGCCCGCAGCCCTGGATGGCACCGGCGGCGTTGCGGAAGGCGCAGCGATGCAGGTCGGAGTCCGTGCAGGATTCCGTCAGCAGCACACCCCAGCTTTCCACATTCACCTGGGTGCGGTTGGCATCGAAGATGATGCCATCGGCGCGGAACCCCGGCGCCTGCACGCTGATCCAGGCACCGTTGCCGCTCTGCGCGCCGCGTTTCAGGACGGACAGGCCTGGGGTGCCGAGCAGCACGGTATTGGGCTGGGCGATGGTCCATTGCCCGTTCACGCGGTAGGTGCGCGGGCCCAGCTTCACCGGCCGGCCGGAGCCGATGGCGGCGGAGAGGGCGGCGGTGTCGTCCACAATGCCGTCACCCACGGCGCCGAAGCTTTCCGGCCCCACGGCATCGGCCAGCAGATCTGCCAGGGAGCGTTGCGTGGCCGTTCCGGTTGCCGTGGCCATGGCGCTGGACAGGTTGGCGCCGGGCAGCGCGGTGGGTGCGGGCGCAGAGAGGGTGGCGCCCGCCAGCGAAAGCCCAGTCCCCAGCGCGATGCTCTCCGGCCCGCCAGTGCCGGTGCTGGCACGGCCCAGCAGGCTGCCCTGCGGCGTGGCGATCTCAGGCTGCAGCCCGGCCACCAGCTGGGCGCGGGTGAGGCGGCGCAGCACGCCGCCCTGGCTGGTAGGAAGCATGTCGGTATCGGCCGCCGCAAGGGCGGGGTCGAGCTCGTCGATCGTCGGCATGCGGTTAGCCTCCAATCAGGATCGGGTTGCCGTCCTCGTCGGTGATGGTGGCACCACCGGGCGTTTGCAGCGCGCCCACGGGCGGGGCCTGAGCGGCCAGTGCCAGCACCGGCAGCGCCACCGACCGGCCCAGCACGCGGCCGGATGCGGTGGTGACCGTGAGCTGCAGGCGATAGGTGGTGCCGGCCTGCCCGCCAGAGAGCCACACCACCGCCACGCGGCCATCGGCGGCGATCTCGCCCACCACCAGGTGGCCGGCGCCCGCGGGGGTGGGGATGACCGTCACGGCCTCGATACGGTCGGTTTCGTGGCCCGCAACGGCCGCGGTGATGTCCAGCTCGTAGTCCAGCACGTCCGCCGGGTCCTTGGCGGGCCAGGCGAGGAGCGGGGGGGTGGGCTGGCCAGGGGACGGATATGTGCCACGGGGCACCGGGGCGAAGCCATCCAGCACCACCCGGCGGGCCGTGCTGGGGCGCCAGACGCGGGCGAGGGTTTCAGACATGCGTGATGCTCCCTCAGTATTCGACGATGACGAGGCCGGCGGCACCGGCGGCGCCACCGAAGTTGCCGCCGCCGCCGGCACCGCCGCCGCCGGGGAAGCCGCCGGCACTGGGCAGGCCGGAACTGCCCGCCCCGCCACCGCCGCCGGCCGCCGCGGCACCGCCACGGCCGCCGAAGCCGCTGGCCCCGGCATTGTGGCCGGCATTGCCCCCACTGCCGGCCATGTTCACCGCGCCACCGCTGCCGCTGCCGCCGGCGCCGGAATTCCCCTGCCCGCCCGCCAAGGAGCCCTGCCCGCCCAACCCGCCAGCCGCCGACAGGAAGACGCCGAAGCTGCTGGCGCCGCCATTGCCGCCGGAGTTGGCCGCGGCCGAGCCGCCGGCATTGCCGCCCGCGCCGCCCGCCGCGCCCACCGCCACGGCGATCACCTGGCCCGGCCCCACGGCGAAGATGCCCTCGGCATAACCGCCGCCACCGCCGCCGCCACCACCGCCGCTCCCGGTATTGCCGCCGCCGCCGCCCCCGCCCCCGAAGGCGCGCACCCGCAGGCGGGTCACGCCCTGCGGCACCACGAAGCTGCCATTGGTGGCGAAGCTCTGCATGGTGGCAAAGCCCGGCCGCAGCTCCGGCAGGCGGAAGGCCAGGGTCGGCGCCGTGACCAGGGCGGCGATATGCGCGGCGGTGACAGTGGTTTGCCCTTGCGCCACCGTAACCGTCGCCAGCCCCACCCAGCCGGCATCCACCGCCGGGGCCACCTGCGTGCCGGTTGTGGCGGGCACGCCGGGCTTCAGCTGCAGCTGCACGCGCTGCAGGCGGCGCGTGTTCTGCGCCACGCCGGTATTGCCCGGGCCGAGATAAGGCTGCGCCGGGTTGGCGGCATTGTAGTAGGGCAGCACGATCGGGGTGGCATCCACCTCCTGGAACGCCGCCTCGATCAGATGCGTCACGCTCTGCCCGGCACTGGCCGGCGCGGTTACGGCGAACTGCGTGGGCGCCAGGTTCACGCCCATCTTCACCAGCGCAGACGCCGTATCGGCCGCCAGCGAGCCATAGGCGGTGGCATCCACGGTGGCGAGCGAGGTGAGGCTGCCCGGCCCCACCTGCACCGCCAGGCTGGCCGGCACGGTGGGCGCCACGGCCAGCCCATCGGCCACCGGGGATGTGCCCAGCACGGCACGCATCAGCGCGCCCAGCGCCACCATGGCATGGCGGTTGGTCTCCAGCAGGTCGGTATCGAGCGGGATGCCGCCGGGATAGACGATGTTGCGATCCATAGAGCCCTCGTCTTGGAAGTTTCGGATGCGGCGGACGCCGTCAGTCCTCGATGCGCAGCCAGGCCGTGGCGCCCTGCGGCAGCACGGCAGCGGCGGCGGCGGCGATATCGGCATCGGTCACCTGGCCTTCGAGCTGGTCGAGGCTGGCCCAGGCGATGCGCCCGCCGCCCCAGCCGCCCAGCCCGCCGGCCCAGCCATTCAGCCCGGC
>JAIXTK010000041.1 GCA_027483995.1 Acetobacteraceae bacterium | reverse complement strand
CTTGACCACACCAGCCCCACCGAATTGCCATTGCCGCCACTTCCGGTGGCCGAGGGCGCCCCGCTGGAGGTTCCCACCTCGCCTTGCAGTTTCAGCCCGCGCCCGAGGTCGATCTGCACGGTGGCCTTGGTGCCGGCGTCGCCGGTGCCCTGGCGCACGCCGAGATAGACGCCGGGGGCCAGGTTCCGCCCCGCCTCCAGCGTGGTGGCGCCGCTCTCGGTGGCGCCCAGGGCAAGCCGGTCCAGCCCCAGCCCGCCGCGGATGCGGCCGAGGGGGTCGAGCCCGGTGCCCTTGCCGCTCAGCTCCGCCAGGCCCGCCGCGATCTGGGCGAGTTGCAGGGCATTGAGCTGCGCCACCGGCCGGCCGAGCAGGAGCTGGGCGAGGATTTCGTCCTGCGGCAGCTCCGGCTCCGAGGTGAGCTTGATCTCGGGGCTGCTGGCCCGCCCCGTCACCCGGACGGTGGCGTTGGTGGTGCTGCTGCGCGTGCTGGCGGCGAAGTCGATCGCGGGGTCCAGCGGGGCGGCCGTGTCCATGCCCACGCGGCCCTCGGTGAGGGTCAGGGCCGTGCCCAGCAGGTTGAAGCTGCCGCGTTGCAGGGTGAGTGCGCCTTCGGGCTTTGGCTCCGCGATCGTGCCGCGGATCGCGACACGGCCGGCCAGCTCCGCCTCCAGCCCACGGCCGCGCACGAACACGCCGCCCGGTGCTTCCACCAGCACATCGAGCGCGATCGGCGGCGGGGGCGGCGGGGCGGGTGGGGGCTGCGCGCCGCGCACCCGCACCTTCAGCACCGGCAGGCGCGCCGGCATGCGCTCGGGGATGCGGATTTCCACCCGGCCCAGCACGATCCGCCCGCTGGCCAGAAGGTCGCCGCCATAGGTGCCGCGCAGGCGCAGCTCGGCGTCGGAGGTGGCGGTGACGAGGTCGGAGACCACCGGCCGGGCGTTGCGGGCCAGCAACCGCAGGTCCAGCACCGGGGCCTCGGCCAGCTGCACGGTGCCGGCGAGGGACACGCTGCCGCTGACGGCGCGGCCGGCGAGGTCCAGCACCATCCTTGTGCCGTCGAGCCGCGCGGTGCCGGAGAAGTCGTGCAGGCGGAAGCCCACGGTGTCGTCGCGGAACTCGCCGCGGGCCAGGCGCAGCGTGCCGGCTGGCGCCGGTGCGGCCAGCGTGCCGCCGATGCGCCCGTCGAACACCAGATCGCCGCGGGCGCGGCGGCCCTGTGCCGCCAGGATCGGGTCCAGCAGCGCCAGCGGTGCGCGCCCCGCCAGTGCGAGGTCCAGCGCACCGGGCCCCAGTGGCACCCGCCCTTTGGCGGTGGCCTGCGCGGCACCGGCCACGGCGCGTGCCTCGATCTGCGCGGCCCCCCCGCCCAGCGTCGCTGTCGCGGTCACCGAGGCCGGGGGGAACCCCTCGGACAGTTGCAACCCGGTGGCCGACAGCCGCACCGTTCCGGTGGGCGCGCCGGGCGTGCCCGCCAGCTTCGCCTCGCCCTGCACCACGCCGGCCAGGCCCGAAATGGCGATGGCGGCGGGCAGCCCGCGCAGGGTGGCCGAGATATCGAGCGCCGGGCCCAGCTGCCCCCCGGCTTCCAGCACGCCGCCGCCGATGCCCAGCCGCAGCCGGTCCACCCGCACGCCCTGGCGCAGATCCACCCGCGCCGGGGCCTGCAACACCGCAGTTTGTCCCTCGGCCACGGCGCGGAGCGCGGCCAGGGTGAGGACCTGCCCGGGGAGATCGAGCTGTGCGGCTGCCTCGATCTCGGCCGGGCCGCGGGCCGAGAGGGTCAGGGCCAGCGCCTCCGCCGGACCCTCGGCCGCCAGGGCGAAGCGGCTGAACGGGGCCGCCTGGCCCTCCAGCTTGGCGCGCAGCACCCCATCCGTGGCCCGTGTCGCCACTGCCAGCATGCGCCCTGCGGGGATGCCGGGCACGAAGGCCCGCAGATCCTCCAGCCGCGCCACCTCCAGCCGCGCGGTGCCGTGAGGCAACATCTCGCCGGGCGCCAGACGCAGCGCTGCGTGCGCCTGGAGGGATTTCCAGCTTGCCGCCGGCACCTCCAGCCGCAGCGTGCCATCCGCCGTGCGCGTGCCCTCCAGTTCCAGCACAAGCGGCGCATCCTCCAAGGTCGCGCGCGCCGAGAGTGACAGTTTCGGCGCGCCTGGCAGCCCGCTGGCGCGACCCTCCAGCACCAGCGGCAGCGGCACGAACCCCTCCGTTCCCGCGATCCCGGTGCCGCTGAGCGTCAGCGCCACGTCCTGCGGCGTTCCTTCGGCCCGCAGCACCAGCCGCGCCGCGCCACGCAGGGGGGCTGCGAGCAAGGCGAGGTCCGGCAGGCTGGCTTCCAGCGCCGATTCCCCGCGCGCCCCGTCCCAGCGCCCGGTGCCGGACAGGCGCAGCGCCGGGGTGTCGACCTCCAGCCGTTCCAGCGCCACCACGTCGCCGCGCCTTGTGGCCGCCAGGGTGAAGCGGGTCTCTTCCCCGGCCAGCGCCGCCAGCGGTGCGCGCTGCAGCCGGACCCAGCCCTCGGCTTGCATCTCGGCGCCATCCTCGGGCAGGCGCAGCGCCATCCGCACCTCGCCAGTGCCGGCGACCGCATCGGAGAGCGGATCCAGCCGCGGCAGCACCATCGCCACGCGCAACTCCGGCACGCCCGCCGTTTGTGCGGTGGCGTCCAGCGACAGCAGCGGATGCAGCAGGCGCAGCGTGACCGGCCGCCCATCCGCCTGCAGCCGGGCCTCGCCTGACACCACCAGGGGGGCGTCCCGCAGCACGGTGCCGAACGGGGCCGGCAGCACGAGGCCCTCGCCGCGCCCGTCCAGCCGCACCACGCCGGCATTGCCGGCCAGCGTCGCGATGAACCGCGCCAGTTGGACCTCGCCGGCCACCAGGCGGTCCACCACCGCCTGCCCGCGCGCCTCGGGCGATGCCGGCGGGCCGGAGACATGCGCTTCCAGCGTGATCCCGCCCCAGGAGAGGCCGGGCCCCGGGGCCATTGCCGGAGCGCGGGCCGAGACCTCCAGCGCGATCCGTTCCGTGCCCAGCGCGCCATTGACCGATGCCACCAGGTCTCCCGCCCGCAGGTTCAGCCGCAGCGTGGGGGCGGCCCGGGTGCCCGAAAGCGACAGGCGCGCCGAGAGCGGGCCAAGCGCCGGCAGCCCTGCCACCGTTCCGACCAGCCCGCCCGCCGGCTCCTCCACGGAAGCCGTGACCGCCAGCGTTGCCTGGGCCAGCCGCGCTTCCACCGCCACGCGGCCGGGCCGTTCCACCCCTTCCGCCGCCAGCCGCACCGAGCCCTGGTCGAGTGCGGCGAGATCGAGCGCGCCGGAGACCGCCAGCACCAGGGGCTGGTCCAGCCCGGTCACCGCCGGGGCCAGCTCCAGCCGCGCGATGCGCAGCGACTCCACCGACACCTGCATCGGCAGATCGCCGCCGCCGCCGCCGGAAGCCGGCCTGCGGCTCACCACCGCGCGGGCCGCCGTGAGCGTGCTCACCTGGGCCCGCCCGCGCAGCAGCGCCAGCGAGGACCAGCTTGCCGCCACCTCCTCCAGCACCAGCCAGGGGCCCTCGGCGTCGTGCACCTCCACGCGGGCGGCGCGGGGGGAGCCGGGGATCCAGCCTTCCAGGCCCACCAGCTTCACCTGCCCGCCGCTGGCCCATTCGATCAGCCGGGTGACGGTGTTGCGCTCGTCCTGCGCGGCGGCGGGCCGGGCCAGCAACAGGCACGCCAGCACCAGAAAAATCGCGCGCATCAGAAGGCCTGCCCTATGCCGATGTAGAACTGCACCGCATCCGTCTTGCGCTGGCGCACCAGCGGCACGGCCACGTCGGCCCGGATCGGGCCGATGCCGGTGTGGTAGCGCACGCCCACCCCGGCGCCGACGCGCAGTTCGCCGGTGAACGGCACGCCGCCAGAGGCGATCTGGCCGGCATCCACGAAGGCGGCCATGCCCCAGCTTTCGCCGATGCGCTGGCGCAGTTCCACCGAGGCCGCGTCGATCGCGGTGCCGCCGCGGGGCCGGCCGCTGGCGAATTGCGGGCCGACGGACTGGAACCGGTAGCCACGGATCGTGCCGCTGCCACCGGCATAGAAGCGCTGGTCCGGCGGCAGGTCCGCCACATCCCCGCCCAGGATCGCGCCGACCAGCGCGCGCAGGGCCAGCACCGTGCGCCCCGCCTCCGCACCGGCCAGCCCGCCGAGGTCGAGATAGGTGGAGGCCGTGGCCTGCGCCACCGCGAAGCCGCGCCCCTGCCGGCCCAGGCTCATTGTCGGCGTCAGCGACAGCCCGGCGCGCGCGCCGCTCACGGGGTCCAGCAGGTCGGTGGTGGAATCATAGGCCACCCCCAGCGGGGCCTGCAGCAGCAGGAAGTCGTAGGCCTGCCCCTCCTGGGTGATGCGTGCCTGCTCCACAGCCGCACCCGCCGTGGCGGTCCAGCGCTCGGCCAAAGGCTGCTTCACCACCGCCGAGGCCCTGACCGCGCTGCGGTTGTAGGCGCGCAGATAGGTTCGCTGCGCCGAGGCCCCCAGCGTGAGGGTGCGCGTGGGCCCCGGCACCTCCGGCAGCACCAGCTGCGCCTCCAGATGGTAGCCCGGCGCCCGCACCGCCGTGCCGCCCAGCTGGGTGGCGGCGGCGGAGAGCGTCAGCTGCTCCGCCCGGCCGAGCAGGTTGCGATGCGTCCAGGCCGCCGAAAGCCGGCCGCCCTCGTCGGTGGACCAGGAAGCGGCGAGGTCCAGCACCTGGCGCTTGCGTTCCGCCACGTGGACCACCAGCGGCAACCGCCCTTCGGCATCCGGCGTGGTGCCTTCCTCGATGCGCACCCCGGCCAGCGCCGGAAGCGCCATCAGGTCGCGTCGTGCCGCTGCCAGCCGTGCGGGATCGAACCGTTCGCCGTCGCGCAGCTTCAGACGGCGGCGCAGGAAATCCGGGTCCAGCCGCTCTGTGCCTGCCACCGCGATCGCGCCGAGATCGAGCCGCGGGCCTGGCTGCACATCGAACGCCACGTCCAGCGCCTGTGCCGCCGGGTCCAGCACCGCGTCGGGCTCGCTCACCTGGGCCAGGGCGAAGCCCTCGCGCCGCAGCGCCGTGCGGAGTGTTTCGCGCGCTGCCAGGATCGCCTCGGCCCGGGCCGGCTGCCCCGGTGCCAGCGGAAAGGCTGCCCGCGCCGCCTCCGGCACCGTGCCGCGCAACACGACCTGGCGCAGCGGGAAGACCGTGCCGGGCAGCAAGGCCACCTCCACCGCCGCCCGTGTGCCCTCGGGCAGCGCTTCCAACCGTTCGATCTGGCCTGGTGCCTCCGCTTGCTGGCCGTCGATCCGCACCTCGGCCCGGCCGCCATAATGGCCCAGGCTGTGCAGGGCCGCCTGCAGCCGATCGGCATCCGCGCGCGCCCGCGCCACCAGTGCGGCCGGGCCCACCGGCGCGCCATTCCGCAGCGTGGCCAGCAGGGAGGCATCCGCCGCCGCGCGGTCCAGCTCCGCCATCCCCGTGGGCGCCAGCGTGAGGTCGTAGGCCACCGGATCGGCCGCGCGCGCCGGCAGGCCGGCGGCGCACAGCGCCAGCATCACCCCCCTGCACAGCCGGCTGCGCCAGCCCAGGCCCATCGGTTCCCCCTTTTCCGTATCCTCCGCCGGAACGTCGCACCCGCGCGAGTGTTTGCGCCAGAGCCGCGGAGAATCCATGTAAAGCGCACGCGTGATCGCGGCTGGGCCAGCCCCAAGGCCGGACGGAGCGCGCCTCAGATCCGCCGCAGCGGGATCGACCAGGCGAGTGCCGAGGCCAGGGCGGAGAGCGCGGCCACGGTGAGGAAGGCGGCGCGGAATGCCTCGCGGATCTCCGCCTCCGCCTCGGCGGCGCGGGCGGGGGTGAAGCCGGCCAGGGCGGTCCGGCCCTCCTGCACGATGCGGCCGAACAGGGCGGCCACCTCGCCATCCATCGCCGCGAGGGTGGCGAAGAGCACCGCGCTGACGATCGCCGTGCCCATCGCAGCCCCGATGGAGCGGGAGAACTGCACGCTGGCCGAGGCGGCGCCGAGCTGCTTCGGCCCGGCGAGCAGCTGCAAGGTCACCTGCACCACCGGCATGGCGGTGCCGGAGGAGAGCGCGATGCCGCCGAGCAGGAAGGAGAGCTGCGTGTTGGTCAGCGCATGGCCGGTGATTGCCAGCACCACCACCAGGCAGGCGCAGATGCCCTGGCCGATGGAGGGCACGATGGCGGTGTAGCCGGTGCGCGCGATGGTCTGGCCGGTGAGCAGGGAACCCACGGCGGTGAGTGCCGTCAGCGGCAGCATCAGCAGCCCGATCTCGCCCGGCGCCACGCCGCGCACCACGGAGAGGTAGATCGGCAGGAAGGTGATCAGCGCGACGATCGCCGCCCCGGAGGCGCCGGCCAGTGCATCCGTGCGCCACACCGCGCTCTGCTTCAGCAGTTGCACCGGCAGCAGCGGGGAGGTGGCCCGGCGTTCCTGGCGCAGCAGCAGCATCAGCGCGAGCGCGGCGATGGCCAGCAGGAAGGCCGTCAGCGGCAGGGCCGCCAGCTCGAAGCGGCGCGCCTGTTCCAGCGCCAGCAGGGCCGGGGCGATGAACAGCGCGAACAGGAAGGCGCCGAGGAAATCGAAATGCAGCTTGCCGCCCGTGGGAGGCGCAGGCTTCAGGCGGAAGGCGAGTGCGATCGCCAGCAGGCACAGCGGGATGTTCACCAGGAACACCGACTGCCAGCCCCAATGCTGCGTGAGCCACCCGCCGGCCACGGGGCCGAACATGGAGGCGCTGACATAGACGGAGGCGTTGTAGCCCTGGTAGCGCCCACGCTCGCGCGGCGGCACGCTTTCGCCGATCAGCGCATGCGCCAGCGTCATCAACCCGCCGGCGCCGAGGCCGTGCAGGATGCGGGCGAAGACCAGCATCGTGACGCTGGTGGCCGAGGCGCAGACCAGATAGGCGGTGAGGTTCATCCCCAGCGCCACCAGCAGCATGCGCCGCCGCCCGATCGCATCGCCCAGCTTGCCGTACACCGGGGCGGCGATGGTGGCGGCCACCAGGAAGGCGACCACGACCCAGGAGACCCGCTCCACCTCGCCCATCTCGGCCGCGATGGCCGGCAGGGCGGCGGCGACGATGGTGGCATCGACCGAGGCCAGGAACATCGGCAGCATGATGGACGGGAACACGCGCAGGAACAGCCGCCCGCCGGGTGCCTCTGCGGGGGTGTCCGCTTGCGTGGTCACTGCAGCCAGACCCAGATCGCGGCGGCCAGCGTGCCGAGCGTGACCACCAGCGTGCCGGCCATGCCGAAGGCGCGGCCCACGGGGGCCACGAGGTAGCCGAGCCAGAACAGCAGCCGCGCGCCGGCGAACACCGCGCCCGCGGCGGTGACCTCTGCCATGCGCGCCGCCGTGGTGCCGGCGGCCAGGGCCAGCAGGGAGGGGGCGAAGACGGCGAACTGCTCCAGCGTGTTGGCGATCACGCGCTGGTTGCGCAGCAGCGCCCGGGTCTCGCGCCCGGCCAGCGGGTCGATCGCGGCGGCGGTGAAGCGCAGCGCCATCTGCGCCAGCAGCATCAGCGCCAGCGCGGCGCAGGCCGGCAGCAGCGCGGCGCAGGCAAGGCCCAGCCGCACCGCCATGCTGGAGCCGGAGGGGTCCGGGCGCAGCATCGGCACCAGGGCCTGCCAGGCGAGCATGGCGGCCACCGCGCCGCAGACGCCGAGCAGCAGCGACAGCGCGCGGCTGGGCGGCGGGGCCGCTTCCGTCATCGGCGGCGAGGCATTCAGGCCAGTGCCTCGCGGCCCATGTCGAGGAACTTCTGGCGCCGCCGGCTGCGCAGCGTGGCGCCATCCAGTGCGGCGAGCGGGGCCAGCGCGGTGGCGATCGCGGCGCGCACGGCGGCCATCGCATCCTCTGGCGCGCGGTGGGCGCCGCCCATCGGCTCCGCCACCACGGTATCGATCAGGGCGAGGCGCTTGAGGTCCTCGGCGGTGAGGCGCAGCGCTTCCGCGGCCGTGGCGGCCTGGGCGCTGTCTTTCCACAGGATGGCGGCGCAGCCTTCCGGGGAGATCACGGAGTAGATCGCGTGCTCCAGCATCAGGATGGTGTCGCCGGTGGCCAGCGCGATGGCGCCGCCGGAGCCGCCCTCGCCGATGATGGTGGCGATGAAGGGCACCGGCGCCTCCAGCCCCGCCTCGATCGAGCGGGCGATGGCTTCCGCCTGGCCGCGGGCTTCCGCCTCGATGCCCGGGAAGGCGCCGGAGGTATCGACGAAGCTCAGGATCGGCAGGCCGAAGCGGCCGGCGAGTTCCATCAGGCGGCGGGCCTTGCGGTAGCCCTCCGGCTTGGCCATGCCGAAGTTATGGGCAACGCGGCTTTCGGTATCCGCCCCCT
>JAIXTK010000035.1 GCA_027483995.1 Acetobacteraceae bacterium | reverse complement strand
GCCGGGGCGGGGGGGGGTGGGGGGGGGGGGGGGGGGGGGGGGGGGCCGGGGGGGGGGAAGGGGGGGGCGGGGGGGGAGGGGGGGGGGGTGCCGGCCGGGAGGGTGAGGGTGAAGTCGGCTTCCTCGGGGACGCAGATGCGCTCGCAGACCAGCCAGGAGGCGTGGAGCTGGAGGGTGAGGGGCTCGGCCGGGAGGGTGGTTGGCAGGCTGAGAGTAACAGGGAGGAGGATGTCGCCTTCGTAGCCGTAGCTCATCACCGGGCCGGTGGCGTGGCGGGTGGGGGTGGGCCAGGCGATGGGGCCGGCGGTGGTGCCCGGGGGGAGCTGGAAATCGAACTCGGCGGGGGCGCCGGCGTCGCCGGGGTTGCGCCAGTAGGTGTACCAGCCCGGGGCCATGCGCAGGCGCAGGCCGATGCGGAGCGGCTGGCCGGGCTGGAAGGCGTCGGATTCGGAGACGAGGCTGACCTGGGCGCGCGGGCTGGTGGCGACGTTGCTTTCCAGCGCGCGCGCCGGGAGGGGCGCGAGGCCAGCGAGCAGGAGGAGGAGGAGGGCGAGGAGGCGCGCGGTCATCGGCGCGGGGGATAACAGAATTTCCCTCCTGTGTCGTGACCGGCGTGGGGTGCTATGGGCCGGCGGTGACCTATTCATTCCCAGACGATGCCGTGATCGGTTTGCCGGTGGCGGAGTGCCTGCCGGCGTTGCGGGCTGCGCTGCTGGCGCGGCCGAATGCGGTGCTGATCGCGCCGCCGGGGGCAGGCAAGACGACGCTGGTGCCGCTGGCGCTGCTGGGCGAGGCGTGGGTGGGCGAGCGGCGTAGCGTGATGCTGGAGCCGCGGCGGCTGGCGGCGCGGGCGGCGGCGACGCGGATGGCGTTCCTGCTGGGTGAGCCCGTGGGCCAGACGGTGGGGTATCGCACGCGGCTGGACAGCGCGGTTTCGGCGGCCACACGGATCGAGGTGGTGACCGAGGGGCTGCTGGTGCGGCGGTTGCAGTCCGACCCCGGGTTGGAGGGGGTGGCGGCCGTGATCCTGGATGAGGTGCATGAGCGGGCGCTGGATGCGGATCTGGCGCTGGCGTTCTGCCTGGATCTGCAGCGCGGGTTGCGTCCGGAATTGCGGCTGCTGGCGATGAGTGCGACGGCGGATGGGGCGCGGCTGGGGCCGTTGCTGGATGCGGAGGTGATCGAGAGCGCCGGGCGGGCCTATCCGGTGGCGGTGGGGCATGCGGGGCGGGATATCCCGCATATTCGCGATCTGGCGGATGCGATGGCGAAGGCGATCCGCGGGGCTCTGGCGCAGCATCAGGGTGATGTGCTCGCGTTCCTGCCGGGGATGGGGGAAATCCGGAAGACCGAGGCGGCGTTGGCTGGGTGCGGGGCGCTGGTGCTGCCGCTGCATGGGGAGTTGCCGCCGGCGGAGCAGGATCGGGCGTTGCGGGTGGCGGAAGGTCGGCGGGTGGTGCTGGCGACGTCGATCGCCGAGACGTCATTGACCGTGCCCGGGGTGCGGATTGTGGTAGATGGGGGGTATCGGCGGGCGCCGCAGCTGGATCCCGCGACGGGGCTGACGCGGCTGGTGACGGTGCGGATCAGCCGGGCGGCGGCGGAGCAGCGGGCCGGGCGCGCGGGGCGCGAGGGGCCGGGCGTGGCGGTGCGGCTGTGGACGACGGCGTTGCATCGCGGGCTGCCGGCGTTCGACCGGCCGGAGATCTTGCAGGCGGAGCTTTCGGGGCTGGCGCTGGATTGTGCCTCCTGGGGGGCGGCGCCGGGGGATTTGCCGTTTCCGGATGCGCCGCCGGCGGGGGCGCTGGCGGCGGCGCAGGCATTGCTGGGGGAGTTGGGCGCGCTGGATGGGGCGGGCCGGATCACCGGGCTGGGGCGGGAGATGGCGCGGCTGGGGGCGCATCCGCGGCTGGCGGCGATGATGCTGGCGGCGCGGTCCCCGGGCGAGGCGGCGATGGCGGCGGAGTTGGCGGCGATTCTGGAGGAGCGCGATCCGCTGCGGGCGCCCCCGGGAAAACCATTCGATGCGCCGGCGGATATCGGGCTGCGGTTGGCGGCGTTGGCGGGGCATGAGGCGGCGGATCGGGGGGCGGTTTCGCGGATCAACCGGGCGGCTTCGCAATACAAGCGTCGGTTGCGGGTGCGGGAGGCGCCGGAGGGGGATCCGGCGCGGTTGATCGCGGCGGGGTTTCCGGACCGGATCGCGCAGCGGCGTGGCGAGCCCGGGAGTTTCCGGATGGCGGGCGGTGGGGGGGCGCGGCTGGCGGTGTCGGACCCGTTGGCGCGGGCGAACCTGCTGGCGGTGGCAAGCCTGGAGGTGAAGACGGGCGCGCGAATCAAGCTGGCCGCCGTGCTGGATGTGGCGAACCTGCCGGATGCGGTGGCGGCGCGGGTGACGGAGGCGGTGGAATCGGGGCTCGATCCCGCCACCGGGTCCGTGCTGGCGCGGCGGCGGCGGCGGTTGGGGGCGCTGGTGCTGGAGGATCGCACCGAGGTGGCCGATCCCGCCGAGACGGCGGCGGCTTTGGCTTCCGTGGCGACGCTGGCGCAGCTGCCGTGGAGCGATGCGGCGCGGCAGTTCCAGGCGCGGGTGGCGCTGATGCGCGGGCTGGAGCCGGAGGGGGGATGGCCCGATCTGTCGGATGCGGCACTGGCGGCGGAGCGGGGGTGGCTGGCGGCGCAGCTCGGCGGGTTCTCTCGGGTGGCCGATCTGGCGCGGCTCGACATGGCCGAGGCGCTGCGGGCGGTGCTGGCGGGGCTGGAGGATGGCTGGGCGCGGTTGCAGCGTCTGGACCGGGAGTTGCCGACGCACCTGCCGCTGCCGAAGGGGCGAGCGGCGGTGGACTACACCCAGCCGGTGCCGCTGGCCGAAGCGCGGGCGCAGCATTTCTACGGGCTGCGCGAGACGCCGAAACTGGCCGGCGGGCGGGTGGGGCTGCGGCTGGCGCTGCTTTCGCCGGCGGGGCGGCCGGTGGCGATTACCGGCGACCTCGCGGCATTCTGGCGCGGGGCCTGGGCGGATGCGCGCAAGGATATGCGCGGGCGCTATCCCAGGCATGACTGGCCGGAGGATCCCTCCGCCCCCGCATCCGGGCAAGTGTCGTGACCGTAACTTGTTGTGGGCCTTCGGCGGCACCACCTTTCCGTTGCCGATGAAATGCCCGGGAAGGTGCGGCCGTTGGAATGGAACCCACGCGCACCGGACCAGTCCTTCAGTGTGACCAGGGCCAGGAGAGACGAATGCCATGCCTGAGACTGCCATGACCCCCTGCCCCGCCACCCACGGGCCCACCCCCCACGGGCCAGCCCTGCCGCGGCGCCGTATCCTGGCGGCCGCTGCCTCGGCTGCCGGCCTGGCCGCGCTGCCCGGGCGCGCCGGGGCGCGCACGGCGCTGCAAAGCTTCGCGCCGCTGGTGAAGCGGGTGATGCCGACGGTGGTGAATATCGCGGTGACCGAGACGGTGGCGGCGGCCAATGACCCGCTTTCGATGCTGCCGCCGGAGGTGCAGCGCCAGTTGCGCGAGCGCTTCCGCCAGCGCCAGCGCCAGCAGGAGACCACGGCGGCGGGTTCCGGCTTCATCGTCGATCCGGCCGGCTACATCGTGACCAACCATCACGTGGCGGGCACGGCGACGCGGATCATGGTGAGCCTGCACGATGGCACGCGGCTGGCGGCGAGCCTGGTGGGCAGCGATGAGCTGACCGACGTGGCATTGATCAAGGTGAACGCGCCGAACCCGCTGCCGGTGGCCGTCTGGGGCGACAGCCGCGAGGCGGAGGTGGGCGACTGGGTGCTGGCGGCGGGCAATCCGTTCGGGCTGGGCGGCTCGGTTTCCGCCGGGATCATATCGGCGCGCGGGCGCGATATCGGCACCAGCCCGTTCGACGACTTCTTGCAGATCGACGCGCCGATCAACCCGGGCAATTCCGGCGGGCCGCTGTTCAACACCGAGGGCGAGGTGGTGGGGGTGAACACGGCGATCTTCTCGCCCACCGGCAGCTCCGTGGGCATCGGATTCGCCATTCCGAGCGAGCTGGTGCGGCGGATCGTGGGCGAGTTGCGCAGCAAGGGGCGGGTGGAGCGCGGCTGGCTGGGGGTTTCGCTGCAGGATGTGCAGGCCGCAACCGGGCCGGCGGGCGCCACGCCGGCCGGCGTGGGCATCGCGGCGGTGGAGCCGCGTGGGCCGGCGGCGCGCGGCGGGTTGCGGCAGGGCGATATCGTGACCGGAATCAACGGCGAGCAGGTTCTGACCGCCCGCGCGTTGATCCGCGCGGTGGCGGGAACGCCGCCGGGTGATTCGGTGAAGCTGGCGGTGCGGCGCCAGGGACAGACCGTGGAGCTGACCGTGGCGGTTGGCCGACGGCCCAACGTTCAGGAGAACTGACCCATGCGCATCCTGGTGGTGGAAGACGACAAGGACGTGGCCGGCTTCGTGGTGAAGGGGCTGCGCGAGGCCGGGCATGTGGTGGAGCATACCGCGAATGGGCGCGACGGGCTGTTCCTGGCGGCCAGCGAGCAGTTCGACGCGATCGTGCTGGACCGGATGCTGCCGGGCGGAGTGGACGGGCTGCGGCTGCTGGAGACGCTGCGCAGCCAGGGCAACGCCACGCCGGTGATGTTCCTCTCGGCGCTGGCGCAGGTGGACGACCGGGTGCGCGGGCTGAAGGCGGGCGGCGACGACTACATGACCAAGCCCTTTGCCTTCGCCGAGCTGCTGGCGCGGGTGGAGGCGCTGACGCGGCGGGGCAAGAGCGAGGGACCGGCGACCAAGCTGGCGGTGGGTGACCTGGAGATGGACCTGCTGTCGCGCAGCGTGAAGCGGGCGGGGCAGAAGGTGGACCTGCAGCCGCGCGAGTTCCGGCTGCTGGAATACCTGATGCGCCATGCCGGCCAGGTGGTGACGCGCACCATGCTGCTGGAGGGCGTGTGGGACTACCATTTCGACCCGCAGACCAACGTGATCGACGTGCATGTGTCTCGCCTGCGGCAGAAGGTGGACAAGCCCTTCGCCACCCCGTTGATCCATACCGTGCGCAACGCCGGCTACATGCTGCGGGTGGAGGCGCCCTGAGACGGCGGGCAGGACGATGACCGACGCACCCGGCGAACGGCAGGCGGAGGCCTGGCGGCCGGCGCCGCACCGGGATGGCGGGGCCGGCGGCTTCTTCAGCCAGGCCGGCGTGCGTTTCGGCATGATCTATGCCTGCCTGTTCGGCGCCAGTTCG
>JAIXTK010000273.1 GCA_027483995.1 Acetobacteraceae bacterium | reverse complement strand
CTCCACCAGCACGTTGGCGCCGAGCAGGAAGGAGAACACCATGCCCAGCACCGTGACCACCGGCAGCAGCGCGTTGCGCAGCGCGTAGGTGATCACCACGGTGGGGCCCGAGAGCCCGCAGGCGCGCGCGGTGCGGATGAATTCGGAGCCCAGCACCGCCAGCATGGAGGCGCGGGTGATGCGCGCGATCGGCGCCAGGGCGAACAGGGCCAAAGTGGTGGCTGGCAGCACGATCTGCGCCGCCGCGGCGCGGAATGTCTCGGTATCACCGGCCAGCAGCGTGTCGATCAGGTAGAACCCGCTCACCTGCGGCGGCGCGCTGGCGAAGGCATCCAGCCGCCCCAACGGTGCCGGCATCCAGCCCAGCACGAAGTAGAACACGTACACCAGCAGCAACCCGGTGAAGAACACCGGCAGCGAAACGCCGGCCGTGGTCAGCACCCGGCAGGCATGGTCGATCAGCGAGCCCTGCCGCACCGCCGCCAGCACCCCCAGCGGCATGGCGATCGCAATTGCCAGCACCAGCGCGCACAGCGTGAGTTCCGCCGAGGCCGGCAGCCGCGTGGCGATCTCCGCGCGCACCGGCTGGCCGGTGGTGAGCGACATGCCGAGGTCGCCCTTGGACAGTGCCACCACGTAGCGCCAGAACTGCTCCGGCAGCGGCAGGTCCAGCCCGAGTTCGCGCCTTATCTGCTCGATCGCCTCCGCACTCGCGGTCGGCCCGGCGAAATAGGTTGCGGTATCGCCGGGCAGCACGCGGGTCAGCAGGAAAGTCACCACCACCACGCCGCACAGTGTGGGCAGCGCGGCGGCCAGGCGCAGCAGAACCTGCCGCATCAGGCCCCCTTGGTCAGGTAGCGGAAATCCGGCTCGCGCGGTGGGGCGTAGTGGTAGCCGCCGATGTATTTCTGCATCGCAACGTCGTGGTAGGGCTGGCAGATCGGCACCATCGGGATCTGGTCCATGCCGCGCTCCAGCATCGCCTTCACCTTGGTGGCGTATTCGGCCGGGTCCTGGGTGAAGCGGGCGGCATCGATCAGCACGTCCAGCTCCTTGTCCTGGTAGCTGGCCACGTTGAAGATCGAGTTGTTGCCGTGGTAGTTCCAGAAGAAGAAGTAGTCTGCATAGTCCAGCCAGCCGCCGAAGCGGTTGATCACCATCGGCGCGGTCTTCTTGTTCAGCTCGCCGCGGAAATTGGCGCCGGGCACCTTGTTCAGCTCCACCTTGATGCCGATGGCGCCCAGCGCCTCCTGCACCAGCACGGCCATCGGCTCGGCGATGGTCGCACTTCCGGCATCGAACACCAGGCTGGTGCTGAAGCCGGCACCGCCGGTGGCCGCGGCCACCAGGGCCTTTGCCTTCTCCAGGTTGTAGGAATAGTGCGACGGCACCGGCCAGCCGACGGTATCGATCTTCTGCGGCCCGCCCCACATCGGCGTGCCGCGGCCGAACAGGGCGGCCTGCATGATCTTCTCATACGGTATGGCCCAGGCCACCGCCTGGCGCAGGCGCACATCCTTGAACGGTGCCAGCGCGGAGTTCAGCGCCACGTACCAGATCGCGTTCGGCACCGGCACCGCGGCCACGCGCACCTTGCCGCCATCGGCGAGGTCCTTGAAGTCTTTCGGCGGCAGGCCGTAGGAGATGTCGGCATCGCCACGCTCGATCAGCGCCCGGCGAGTGGAGGGGGAGGGGATGTCGCGCGCGATGATCCGGCGCAGCTTCGGCCGCTCGCCGCTGGCCCACTCCTCATTGCGGACGTAGATCGTCTCCGTTCCCGGCTTCCAGCTTTCCACCTTGAACGCGCCGGAGCCGGCGATGTTGTTCTTGAGGTAGTCCTTGGCCAGCGGATCGCCGCCGGCATTCGCCTTGGCCGTTTCGCTGTCGATCACGAACGGGATGGTGACGCAGAGGTTGGGGATCGTCAGCTTGTCGCGGCGCAGGTAGTCGATGCGGAAGGTCCGGTCGTCCAGCGCCACGAACTGCTCGGGCTTCTCCAGGCTGCCGGCGGCCATCTGGGTGGTGGCGAAGCCGCCGATGGTGACCGCGCGGTCCATCGACCATTTCACATCCGCCGCGCGCACCGGCCGGCCGCTGTGGAACTTCGCCTCGCGCAGCTTGAAGGTGGCGCTCATCCCGTCGCTGGCCACCTGCCAGCTTTCGGCCAGGCCGGGCTCGTAATTGTCGCGGTCGAAAACGGTGATGCCCTCGGCGAATTCCTTGCGCTTGAAGCGGATCAGCGTGTCGTAGCAGTTCAGCGACACGCCGTTCACCGGCTGGGCAGAGCCGATGCCCTGCATGTCCAGGCTGTTCGGGCCGTATTCCTGCACCAGCAGCAGCGTCTCGTTGCGCGTCGGCGCGCCCTGCGCCTCGGCGCGGCGAACGGAAGGTGTGGCGAGGGCGGCGGCCCCGGCAGCGGTCTTCAGGAACGAACGGCGCTTCATGGAACCCCCAGGGATCTGCCCCTGGGGTTCAGCAAGAACCATGCCGCATTGCAGCAGGCTGCAAACCGGGCGATCCGCCTATGCGCCGCCGCGCTCCCTCATGCCTGGGATGGCGCCGATCACGGCCTGGCTCTGCGCCACCCACCCGAAGAGTCCGCCCTGCGCCTTGATCATTCGCAGTGCCACCTCGTGGAACTCCGGGACGTAGCTGGCGCAGCCATCCGCAAGCACCAGGCAATCAAGCCCGCGATCATTCGCCTCGCGCACCGTGGTGTGAACGCATACCTCCGTGGTCACGCCGGCGACCACAAGCTGGCGGATGCCGCGATGCGCCAGGATCGCGCCCAGGTCGGTGGCGTAGAAGGCGCCCTTGCCGGGCTTGTCCACCACGGGCTCGCCCCCCAGCGGCGCCAGTTCGGGGATGATCGCGTGGCCGGGCTCGCCGCGCACCAGGATGCGCCCCATCGGCCCGCGATCACCGATGGTCATCGCCCCGCGCCCGCGCACCCGCTTGCTTTCCGGCAGGTCGGACAGGTCCGGCCGGTGCCCCTCGCGCGTGTGGATCACCATCAGCCCGGCCGCGCGCCACGCCGCCAGGAGGTGCCGCAGCGGCGCGATGGCACGGCGCAACGGGCCGACATCGTTGCCCAGCGCGGCGCCGAAGCCGCCGGGCTCCAGGAAGTCGCGCTGCATGTCGATGATCAGCAGCGCCGCCTCGGCAGGCCGCAGCGCGAAGGCATAGGGCTCGGCCTCGATCGTCAGCGGCCCGGGATCGGATGATAATTTAGCCATCGACTGACCAATTCAGGGGCGAATGCACATTCATCCGGGCCGTAGCAAAAGCGATCGCCCAATCTGCAGGCATGGTCGGCCTACTCCTCGATGATGCTCACATGTGCGGCAACCACCCGCCAGCCTTCGGGCATGCGCGCCCAGGTCTGCATCTGCCGCCCCACCCGGCCTGGCGCGCCATCGCGGTGGAACAGCGTGGCCGCCACGGCCATGTCGCACCCATAGCTGGTGATCACCGTACGGCTCAGCCGCCGCGCCAGCCCGGCTGGGGAGCGGGAGGCGCGGAAGGCGGCGATCTCCGCGGGCCCGTACAGGTTCTCGCCGATGCCGTAGCGGATGGTGTGCGGCCCGTCCCAGAACAGCTCGTCCAGCACCGCCACGTCGTTGCCCACCAGGGCGGCCTCGTAGCGCGCGAAGGCGGCTTCCACTTCCGCCACCACCTCGGGGATGTTCACCTCCATCACGCCGGCCTCTGCGCGACAGCCACGCCGGTGGCTTCCAGGTGGCGGGCGATGCGCAGGGCCACGTCCTCGCGCCACGGGGCCGCGATCACCTGCACCGCCACCGGCAGCGCGCCGGTCACCGGAACGGCCACAACGGGCAACCCGATGAAGGAGATGGGCTGGGTGAAAATGCCCAGATTCGCCCGAACCGGCAGTTCCACCCCATCCAGCACGAAGGTCTTCTGCCCCAGCAGCGGGGCGCTGCACGGCGTGGCCGGCGCCAGGATGGCATCCACCTCGCCGAACAGCCGCAGCACGGCATCGCGATACCAGCGGCGGAATTTCTGCGCCCGCCCCACCATCGCCGCCGGCACCATGGCACCGGCGATCAGCCGGTCGCGCACATCCGGGTCGAAATCCCCGGCCCGCGCCCGCAGCCGTTCCAGGTGCAACCCCGCTGCTTCCGTGGTGGTGATCAGGAAGGCCGCCGCCCGGGCCCGCGCGGCTTCCGGCAGCTCCACCTCGCGCGCCACGCCCAGCGCCGAGGCCACTTTCTCCACCGCCGCGGCTGCGTCCGGCATCAGGTTGGTGCGGAAATACCCGCCGGCCCGGGCGATCCGCAGCCCGGCGATCCCCTGCTCCAGCCCTGGCAGCACCGGCACCGCCGGCCGGCCCGCGCACATCGGGTCTTCGGCGTCCGGACCCTGCATCGCATCGTAGCTCAACGCCAGGTCGCCCACGCTGCGCGCCAGCGGGCCGAGATGGTCCAGGCTGGAGACGAACGGAAAGCTCCCGGTCCGCGGCAGTCGCCCGAAGGTCGGCTTCAGCCCGAACAACCCGCACAGCGAGGCCGGCACGCGGATCGAGCCATTGGTGTCAGACCCCAGCGCCAGCGGCACCAGCCCGCCGGCCACCGCGCTGCCGGAGCCGCCGGAGGAGCCGCCTGACATCCGCGTGGTGTCGTGCGGATTGCGCGAGGGCCCGTCATGCCGGTTCTCGCCGGTGAAGTCGTAGGCGTATTCGCCCATGTTGAGCGCGCCCACCAGGATCGCGCCCGCATCCTCCAGCCGCCGCACCAGCGCCGCATCCCGCGCGGCCGGCGCCCGTTCCCGGTTGATCGCACTGCCCGCCCGCGTCGGCAGGCCAGCCACGTCGAACAGGTTCTTCACCGCGAAGGGCACGCCCGCCAGCACGCCGCCCGCCCGGCCCGCATCCACGTCATCCGCCCGTGCCAGCGCCCGCGCGGCGGTGATGTCGGTGAAGGCATTCAGCACCGGGTTGCGCTCGGTGATGCGCGCCAGCGCCGCCTCCACCACCGCGCGCGCCGAGACCTTCTTCGCCGCGACCGCAGCGGCGATCTCGCTGGCGGTCATCCATGCGGTATCGCTCATGGCGTGAACACCGGCGCGGGTTCCGCCTCATCCTCCAGCGGGAACGCCGCCACCGCCGCTGCCATGCGCAGGCTCAGCGCCAGGTTGGCCCGCACCGCATCGCGCCATTCCGGCGCAATCGCAATCTCCAGCACGGCGGCCGAGGCATCCATGTAGGCTTCCAGTTCCGCCTCCGTCATGCCGGCCTCCCTGCCGCGATCCAGGCCCGCCATCCGCCATGCGCGGTGATATCCGGCGCGCCGCCCAGCGCATGCGCCTCCGCCAGGAAGCCCAGGCACGGGCCGTCCTCCAGCGCCACCGTTCCGAACCCCAGCGGCGCCGGCACATGCGCCAGCAGCGTCCCGATCGCCGCGGTCGGCAGCGCCCAGACCTCACCCGCGATCGCCGCCCCCACCGCCGCGCGCGCCATGCCGGGCCGGTTGCCCAGCGCGTGCAGCCGATACTCGGGCAGCGTTCGCGCCTCGCGCAGGAACCGCCCGCCCAGCCCGGTCACCTGCCCGTTCAGCGGCAGGCCGGACATGTGCGCCCCGATGCAGAACAGTGCCGTTTCGTCCGCCGCCAACGGATCGGCCGCCGCCGCGGGGGCCACGTCCGTCCCCAGGCTGCGATGGATATGGTCCGCGATCGCCGCCAGCCGCCCTTCGGACCACGCCGGCCCCAGCACCGTCACCCCCACAGGCATCCCGTCCGCCCCGAACCCGGCCGGGACCGCGATGGCCGCGAGGTCGCACAAATTGACGAAATTGGTGAAGGTGCCGAGCCGGGAATTCGGCCCGATCGGATCGGCCTCCAGCTCCGCCAGGGTCGGGCAGAACGGCGCGGTCGGCACCAGCAGCGCGTCGTATTGCCCGAACAGCGCCTCCGCCTGCCGGCGCACCTGCGCCAGCGCGTGGAAGGCATCGAAGGCATCCACCGTGCGGCGCGACAAGCCGCCGGCCACGATCGCCCGCGTGACGGGATGCATGATCTCCGGCCGCCCCTCCACCACTTCGCGCAGGGCGGAGGTCCGCTCCGCCACCCACGGCCCGTCGTACAGCAGCCGCGCGATCTCCAGGAACGGCCCGATCTCCACCGTCTCGCTGGCAAACAGCGCCCCGGCCGCGCGGTAGCCCGCCGCCCAATCCGGCGTGCAGAGATGGCCGACATCGGCCACCGCCACCCGCACCCCCGGCGCCAGCGCCGCGCGGCGCAGATACCCCGCCGGGGCCGCGCGCGAATACGGATCGGGCGCGTGATACCCCGCGATCACACGCTGCACCGCCAGTGCCGCATCCACCGTGCGCGCGAACACCGAGATCGTGTCCACCGACCGGCACGCCGGCACCATTCCCGTCGCCGGCACGCTGTCGATGGTCGGCTTCAGCCCGACGATATTGCCGAACGCTGCCGGCACCCGGCCGGAGCCCGCGGTATCCGTTCCCAGCGCCACGTCCACGATCCCCGCCGCCACCGCCACCGCGGAGCCGGAGGAGGAGCCGCCCGGCACATGCGCCGCGCTGAACACGTTGCGCGGCACGCCATGCGGGCTGCGCACGCCCACCAGCCCGGTGGCGAACTGGTCCAGATTGGTCTTGCCGATCACGTTGGCACCCGCCGCCAGCAGCCGCTGCACCGCCACCGCGGAGGTTTCGGGCGCGTAGGCATAGCCAGGGCAGGCCGCCGTGGTGGGCAGCCCGGCCACGTCGATATTGTCCTTCACCGCCACGGTCAGCCCCTGCAGCGGCAGCGCCTCCCTGGCCTCCAGCGCCGCCGCCCGCGCCAGCACCGCCTCATCCGGCAGGCGGGTGATCCACAGCGCCGGGTCCGCCACGGCGGCATCGCGCGCCAGCGCCCGGCGCGCCCGCGCAAGCGGTGTCTCGCTCATGCGGGCACCTCACGCGGCGAGGGGAGAACGGGCGGATGGTCGGAAAGGAAGAGTGGCATGACGCCACCCCAGGCAACATCCGTGCCAGCCCGCCCCTTGGGAGGCGTCAGCGCCGCCGGCGCGTCGGGTCCAGCGCCTGGCGCAGGGCTTCGCCCAGCGTGTTGAAGGCCAGCGCGGTCAGCAGGATGGCGATGCCCGGCGCATACATCTGCTCCGGCGCCAGCTCCATGTAGTTATAGGCCCGCGCGAGCATCCCGCCCCAACTCGGCTGCGGCGGCTGCACGCCCAGGCCCAGGAAGGACAGGCTGGCTTCCGCCAGCAGCGCCACCGCCAGCAGCAGCGTCACCTGCACGATCACCGGCTGCACCGCGTTGGGCATCACGTGCTTCAGCAGGATGCGCGACAGGCTCGCCCCGAAGCAGCGCGAGGCATCCACATACAGCTCCTGCTTCACCACCAGCGTCTGCGCCCGCATCAGCCGCGCGAGACCTGGCGCGAACACGATGCCCACCGCCAGCATGGCGTTGGTGAGGCCAATGCCCAGCGCCCCGGTCACCCCGATCGCCAGCACGATCCCGGGGAAGGAGAGCAGCGTATCGATCACCCGGCTGATCGCATCATCCACCCAGCCGCCCAGGAACCCGGCCAGCAGCCCCACCGGCACCCCGATCGCGGTGGCCACCCCCACCGCCAGCAGGCTGGCGAACAGCGAGGCCGGCGCGCCATGGATCAGCCGGCTCAGCACGTCGCGGCCCAGATCGTCGGTGCCCATCCAGTGCTGCCAGCTCGGCTCGGCCAGCGTGTTGCCCAGGTTCTGCGCCGTGGGCGCATAGGGCGCGATCAGCGGCGCCATCAGCGCCAGGGTGAACAGGGCCACCAGGAAGAACAGCGCCAGCACCGCGGCACTGTTCCCGCCCAGCCACGCGCGAAGAGCCCTCATTTCAGCGCCACCCGCGGATCGACGATGGTGTAGAGCAGGTCGATCACCAGGTTGATGGCGATCACCAGGATCACCATCGTGAACACCACCCCCTGCACCACCGGGAAATCCTTCACGATCGCCGCGCGCACCACCATGCTGCCCATGCCGGGGATGGCGAACACCGCCTCGATCACCACCGCCCCGCCCAGCAGCCGGCTCGCCAGCAGGCCGATCACCGTCAGCAACGTGACGGCCACGTTCTTCAACCCGTGCTTCCAGAGAATGGCCGAAGGCGACAGCCCCTTGGCATAGAGCGTGCGCACGTATTGCGAGGACAGGATCTCGATCAGCGCCGAGCGCAGCTGCCGCACCACCTCCGCGATCCCGCCCGCGGCCAGTGCGATCGACGGCAGCACGGCATGCCAGATCGCCCCGGCGGGATCGGCGCCGAAGCGCACCGCGCCGGTGGCGGGGAACCACCCCCAGGACAGCGAAAATGTCGCCACCAGGATCATCGCCAGCCAGAAATTCGGCAGTGCCACGCCGAACGAAGACAGCGACGTCACCGCCACATCCAGCCGCGAACCCGCATTGGTCGCCGCCAGGATGCCCAGGGGCACGCCGACCACGAGCGAGACCAGCAACGCGCCCACCACCAGCAGCATGG
>JAIXTK010000159.1 GCA_027483995.1 Acetobacteraceae bacterium | reverse complement strand
ACCAGCAATCGACCGACGTATTGATGGGTAGATTGACCAATTGCCAATGGCATGGGTGGAGAAAGGCCTGGATTGCTTCGCTTCGCCCGCAATGACGGGAGAGTGTGGGGTTGGTGATTGGGGAAGATAAATCTTTCTGTTAAATGATGCGGGAAGAATGGATCTCCCCGCACCAAATTCAGGAAGTTTTTTTGCTTCTTTTTGTTCACAAAAAGAAGAATTCTTCGTTCAGAACTTGCTCCTGACCCCCGCCATCACCCGAGCGCCGGGCATCTGGAACCCGTTTGCTGCCTCGAAGCGCGAGCCGCCGAGGTTGCGGCCATCCAGGAACAGCGTGGTTTTCTCCGTCAGGGCGTAGCTGACGGCGAGGTTTGCCACCGCCCCGGGCTTGGCCCGGCCCAGCCCCACCGGGAAGCCGGAATCGTCGATCAGGAAATCCCGGAACGGGCCGGACCAGGTGATTTCGGGCGCGATCACCAGGCCGGGCAGGGGGGTGAGGCGCAGGCTGGCGCTGCCCTGGTTTTGGGGGCGGCGCAGCAGGCGGGCGCGGGTGCTTTGGTCGCGGGCCTCGGTGTAGGTGTAGGCGAGTATTGCCTCGGCCCAGGGGGCGGGGCGCAGGGTGAGGCTGGCCTCCACGCCGTGGCTGCGGGCGCGGTTCACGTTCTGTGTGGTGGAGGCGGTGAAGCTTGGGTTGAAGACCGTGTTGATCAGGTCTCGGATGTGGTTGTCGAAGTAGGTCACGTCGATCGTGGCCATGTCCTTGCGGCCGGCGCCGGGGATGTCGATGGCGAAGCCGGCTTCCCAGCCCTGGCTGCGTTCCGGGCGCAGGCCGGGGTTGCCGCGGTAGCCGAAATTGTCGATGCCGAAGAGGTCGAACAGCGAGGGCGCCTTGAAGCCGGTGCCATAGGCGAATTTCAGGCGCGACCATGCTTCGGGCACGGCCAGCACGGCGCCGGTGCGCCAGGTGGAGGCGCTGCCGCCGTAGCGGGCTTCCTGCTGGCGGAAGTCGGCGGTGAGGGTCAGGCGGCCGAACAGGGTGGTCTGGCCGCCGGCATGGCCCGCGTTGCTGGTGGCCGCGGCGCGGACGGAGGACAGGAACGGGGTTCCGAAGGAGGTGATGTCCAGCGAGGTGCGGGCGGAATCCTGCATGTGCTCGGCGCCGAAGCGCAGTGCGTTGTCGGTGGCGGGGCCCCATTCCGGCAGGCGGACGGTGTTGCTCCATTGCAGCACGGTGCGCTCGCCGCGGAAGCGGTTGTTGGAGCTGGCCTGGTTCGGGTCCTGCGCTTCCAGCTGCTGGGTGTAGTGGCGGAAGGAGCGGGTGTGGGCGATGGTGGCGGAGGTTTCCCAGGCGCCGTCCAGGAACAGGCCGGTGGCACCGGCGCGGGTTTGCACGTTCTGGTCGCGGCCGAAATAGCGCCGGCTGTCGTAGGCGGGGAAGCCGGTGTCATCCAGGCCGAAGCGGGCGGTGCGGGCGCGCAGGCCGAGGAAGACGCGGGTGATTTCGGTGGGCGAGACGCCGAGTTCCAGCGCGCCGAGGGCGCCTTCGTAGCCGTCGCGTTCGCCGGTGTGGACCTTCATGCGGCGGGGCGTGTTGTCGAAGCCGCGATCGGCGCGGGCCTCGGCTTGCAGGTTGTAGTCGAAGCGCCCGGTGCGGCCGGAGACGCCGGCGGAGCCTTGCGCCGCGGCGGGCAGGCCGGCGGAGAGGCTGGCATAGGCTTGGGCCGGGCCGCGCGGCTTGCGGCTGATCAGGTTCACCACGCCGCCGATGGCGCCGGAGCCGTAGAGGCCGGACATCGGGCCGCGCACCACCTCGATGCGCTCCACGTCCCCCAGCGTGTCCACGCCGAAGTTGAACAGGCCTCCGGCATCCGAGGGGTCGTTCAGGGGCACGCCGTCGCGCAGGACCAGCGTGTGGTTGGAGTTGGTGCCGCGTGTGAAGGCGCTGGCATTGCCGCCCAGCCCGCCGGAGGAGACCAGGCGCAGGCCGGGCACGGCGGAGAGCGCCTCGGCCAGGGTGGTGTAGCCGCGCGCCTCGATGGTGGCGCGGTCGATCACGGTGACGCCGGCGGGGATGCGTTGCACCAGCGTGGGCACGCGAGTGGCGGTGACGACGCTTTCGGGCAGGACGGTGCCTTGGGCGATGGCTTGGGGTGGGGGCAACAGGACGGACGCGGCGGCCAGGGCCGTCGCGAGGCGGAGTCGGGGCATGCAAGCCTCCAGGCTGGGCGCACCAAGGGGTGCACCCGGGTCAGGGGCGGCTGCCGCATACGGGTCTTTCTCCCGCTGCGCCGGTGCACCTCGCCCGGCACGTGCGAACAGTCTCGATGCCGGCCGGTCTCCTGGCTCGCGGTTTTCGGAGGGGGTGCCTCCTGCGCCTGGCCCGCCTTCTCGCCCCCAGTGAGCATAGCTCTTGGGAGCAATGGCACGTTGGGCCCGGCTCGCCGCCGACAGTTGCGAGGGCAGCCGCGCTGCGGCAGGTTGCCCCGCCGGTCGCGTTCCCGTTTCAGCCCTTGCGGGCCACCTGCATCTGCGCGAAGCCTAGCTGGTCCGTGCCGTGGAGAGAAGCATGACCGCCGTTCGCCTCAAGAACCGCCTGCCGGCCTTCCCGCGCCTGCTGGGTATGGAGCTGACCGCCACGGAGCTGGACCGCGTGGCGGCCACGCTGGAAGTGCGGGAGGACGTGACGAACGGCACCGGCGCCATCCATGGCGGGGCGCTGATGGCGTTTGCCGATACGCTGGGCGCCATCGGCACCATCATCAACCTGCCGGATGGGATGCAGACCACCACGCTGGAGAGCAAGACCAACTTCATCGCCCCGGCGCTGATCGGCATGGTGCTGACCGGCGAGGCGACGCCGATGCACAAGGGCCGCACCACGATGATCTGGCAGACGCGCATCACCCGCGCCGATGGGCGGCTGGTGGCGGTGGTGACGCAGACTCAGCTGATCATGCCCGCCGCGCCCAAGAAGGGCTGAGCCCCAGTTGCACGCGATCCTGACCGTCGCCTTCCCGGTCTTTGCGCTGGTGGGCATAGGCTGGCTCGGTGGCCGGCTGCGGCTGCTGGGCGCGCACGGCACCACGGCGCTGAACGGCTTCGTCACCTGGTTCGCGCTGCCGGCGATGCTGTTCGGCGCGCTGGCCAAGGTGCATCTGGAGGAGATCCTGAACTGGCCCTTCGTGGCCGTGTTCGGCGGCAGCATGCTGGCCACCTACGTCATCGGCATGGTCGCGGCCCGGTTGGTGGCGCGGGCGGGGCTGGCGCATATGAGCCTGCATGGCCTGGCCGCCGCCTTCGGCAATGTGGGCTACATGGGCATTCCGCTCTGCGTTGCCGCCTTCGGCCCGGAGGGGGCATTGCCGGCCACGCTGGCCGTCGTTCTGGGGGCGGCTGGGTTGCTGACGCTGGCGCTGGTGGTGGCGGAATTCGGCGGCGACAACCCGCCACCCTCGCGTGCCGCCGCGGTTTCGCGGGTGGTGGGCGCGGTGCTGCGCAGCCCGATCATGCAGGCGGTGGTGCTGGGCATGCTGGTTTCCGCGCTTGCGCTGCCCATTCCCGCACCCATCGGGCGCTTCCTGGACCTGCTGGCGAGTGCGGCCGGACCCTGCGCGCTGTTCGCCATCGGCCATTTCCTCAGCGAGCAGGGGGTGGGCGAGGAATGGAAGGAGGTCGCCTGGGCCAGCGCCGGCAAGGTGCTGCTGCAGCCGGTCCTGGCGCTCGGCCTGCTCGCCGTGGTGCCGGCGATGGACGATATGTGGATGAAATCCGCCCTGCTGCTGGCGGCAATGCCCAGTGCCGCCAACTGCTTCGTGCTGGCGCGCGAGTATGGCCGCTTCGTGGCAGGGGCCTCGGCCACCATCCTGGTTTCCACCGTGGCCTCGGTGTTTACCGTCTCGGCCCTTGTGGTGCTGCTGCGGATCGGCTGAGGTTGCCCCAACGAAAAGAGAGGGGAACACGCCATGGCGAAGGTCGCGGTCATCACCGGCTCCAACGGCCGCATCGGGGCGGCCACCTGCCGCCGGCTGGCGCAGGACGGGTATCGGGCGGTGGGCATCGATATCGGCGCCGAGAGCGTTGGCAACTGGCCCTACTATGCCTGCGACATGACGGATTTGGCCCGCATGGCCGAGACGCTGGCGCGGATCGAGGCGGAGCAGGGGCTGATCCAGGTGCTGTTCAACAATGCCGGCATCTACCGCGCCTCTGACAGTTTCCTCGACGTACCGCCGGCGCAGTTCGACGACGTGCTCTCGGTGAACCTGAAGGTGCCCTATTTCGCCGCGCAGTGGGTGGCCAAGCGGCTGATCGCGGAAGGGCAGGGCGGCAGCATCATCACCACCGCCTCGCTCGCCGGGCAGATGGGCAGTACCTCGGTGGAATACGGTGCTTCCAAGGCCGCGGTGATCAACATGACCAAGAGCATCGGCCGCCAGCTCGGCAAGCACGGCATCCGGGTGAACGCGATCGCGCCGGGGCTGATCGACACGGCGATGGGCGACCAGGTGCCGGCGGGCGCGCGGCGCCGCGCGCTTGGTGGTGCGCTGGGGCGGATCGGCGAGCCGGAGGAGATCGCCTCGGTGGTGGCTTTCCTGGCGAGTGATGACGCCAGCTTCGTGACGTGCACCACGATCGACGTCAACGGCGGGGTGTAGCCCAACCCGGCCGCGCAGTGCCGCCGTGCGGCGCCCAGGCTTGCGGCAAACCCCGGCTCTGGTTATGCCGCATTGCAGCAAAGCCAGAATTGGGTGGTCAAATGGCACTGAGCGAGCCGGTGAAGCGCGAGCCGATGCACACGCGGCGCATCGAGGTGCAGGGCTTCCTGCGCGAGGATGGGCTGCTGGACGTGGATGCGCGGCTGGTGGACACCAAGCCGTACACCTTCGCCAATGACGAAAGCGGGGAGATCGCCGCCGGCCAGCCGCTGCATGAGATGCTGGTGCGCATGACGGTGGATGAGCGCCTGGTGATCGTGGCGTGCGAGGCCGTGACGCTGCACAGCCCGTATGCGGAATGCGGCGGCGGCGCCACGAACATGGGCGTGCTGGCGGGGCTGGCGCTCAAGGCCGGGTTCCTGAAGGCGGCCAATGAGCGGCTGCGCGGCCCGCTCGGCTGCACCCATATCCGCGAGATGCTGCAGCAGATCGCCACCGTGGCGCACCAGACCATGTGGCCGGTGCGTGAACGCCAGCGTGCGCGCCGCCTCGCCGAGGAGCAGCGCGCGGACCCGACCAAGGTGGTGCGGGCGGATCCCGGGGAGGATGACGGCTCGATCCGCCTGCTGAACACCTGCTTCGCCTATTCCAGCGCCGGCGCCGTGGTGCGCAAGCGCTGGCCGCAGCTCTACAGCGGCACCCAACCGGCCGAAGGTGCCCCCGCCAAGGAGGGTGCCTCCGCCGACTGAATACGGTTCAGCTGAGCGGCGCCTGCTGGTCCGCCGTGCGCTGTGCGGCGCGCCATTCGGATTCCGGCGCGTCGGCCAGCTGTTCCAGCAGCCCGTGCCCGGCGGCGCGGTGGCCTTCCTCGCCCGCGGCATTGCGGAAATAGGTCAGCACGAACACGCGCACCGCGCTGGTGCGCCCGCCAGGATGGCCCCGGCGCTCGATGGATTTCACGAGATCGGCCAGGGTCATGGATTCGCGGTGGCAGATCTCCTCCAGCGCGGCCCAGAGCTCGGGCTCAAGGCGCATGCTGGTGCGGCCATTGGTTGAAGTGACGTTCCGATTGACAAGCCTGCTGGTACTCATGTTGCCCTCCCATTCTGGCTGCCTGCCACTAGATGCAGGCCATGTACGATTGGTTCCGGCACATCCCGAAGTCGTGATCGCGACTGGCATGGATATTAGCGATCCGTTCACGGGCCAATTCCACCCAAGATCCCGCCATCCACGCGGTTGTGAACAGATGGAGACTCAGCGCGGCCAGAAAAACCGCGCTGTGGCCCTGAACGTCTACTTGTGGAGACTTACCGCGCGAATTGGCGCGTTGCACCCGTTGCGGCGGCCCCGGCAGCGCTATGCGCCGGTGGCGCGGGCCTGTTCGTCGGGGGTGCGCAGGGTCAGCGCCAGGGCGTGCAGGCCGGTTTGGAACTCGGCATCCAGCAGCGCATGCACGGCGCGCGAGCGCGCGATGCGGGTCTGGCCCTGGAAGGCCGGCGAGACGACGAGCACGGAATAATGTGTCTCGCCGCCGGGCTGGGCGCCGGCGTGGCCCGCATGCAGGGCGCTGTCATCGGCCACGCGCAGCTGCACGGGGGCGAAGTGCTGGCGGATCAGGGTTTCGATGCGGGCGGCGCGTGTCGTCATGATGCCGATGAGATGGGCGCGGCGTTCCGCCACGGCAAGCCGGCGCCTGGTCGGGGCGGGCATGCGGGCCGATTCGCGAAAGCCCCTTCCCAAAGGCGCCATCTTTGCCCACAAACCATCGGATGACCCGTCGTTCCCAGAGATCCCGGGCCTATGCGCCCGATCCGGGTGCGCCGGGCCGCGCGTGCGACATGCCGGACTGCACCGCAGCCGGCGGCTACCGCGCGCCGCGCTCGCGCCAGACCTTGAACGAATACTGGTGGTTCTGCCTGGAGCACGTGCGCGCCTACAACGCCTCCTGGGATTTCTACAAAGGCATGTCCCCGGCGCAGATCGAGGCACAGCTGCGGGCCGACACCTCCTGGCAGCGGCCGAGCTGGCCGCTGGGCCGCCTGGGCGCCGGTGGCCTGCCGGAAGAGGCGATGCGCGACCCGATGTCCATCCTGGATGCCCTGCACGCCAAGCCGCAGCGCGCCAAGACGGACAAGGCGCCGCAGGAACTGCGCGAGCCGCTGGCGACGCTTGGCCTGGGTTGGCCCGTCACCATGGAAGAACTCAAGTCCCGCTATCACGAGCTGGCCAAGCGCCATCATCCCGATGCCAACAATGGCGACCGTGGTGCCGAGGAACGCCTGAAGATCATCAACCTTGCCTATGCCACGCTGCGCGGGAAGCTCGCCTCCGAGCCCCGGATGGCGGCGGCGGGCTGAACACTGCTAGTCTGCCCCGATACGGTGCGCAGGCATCTGCCTGGCCGTGCCGCCCATGGCTACACATCGCCGTAACCCGGGAGTATCGTCCCCGGAAACATCAGGATTGCTGGCCTATGAACCAGGTTGCCGCCTCCGACCGCCCCGCGCCGACGTCCGCGATTGACATGCCGGACACCACCGTGAACGCCCGCGAGGTGTTCGGGATCGACAGCGATCTCCAGGTGCCGGCCTTCTCCACCCGCACCGAGCACGTGCCCGAGCTCGACCCGACCTACCGGTTCGACAAGGAGACCACGCTGGCCATCGTGGCCGGCTTCGCCTTCAACCGCCGCGTGATGATCCAGGGCTACCACGGCACGGGCAAGTCGACGCATATCGAGCAGGTTGCAGCCCGCCTCAACTGGCCCTGCATCCGCGTCAACCTCGACAGCCACATCAGCCGTATCGACCTGATCGGCAAGGACGCCATCGTCCTCAAGGACGGCAAGCAGGTGACGGAGTTCCGCGAGGGCATCCTTCCCTGGGCGCTGCAGCATGCCTGCGCCCTGGTGTTCGACGAGTACGACGCCGGCCGCCCGGACGTGATGTTCGTGATCCAGCGCGTGCTGGAGGTTGAGGGCAAGCTCACCCTGCTCGACCAGAACAAGGTGATCCGCCCGCACCGCAGCTTCCGCCTATTCGCCACCGCGAACACCGTGGGCCTCGGCGACACCACCGGCCTGT
>JAIXTK010000073.1 GCA_027483995.1 Acetobacteraceae bacterium | reverse complement strand
CGCGCCACCACCCCGGTGAAGAACTGCTCCGGCGGCGAAAAAGCCCGCCTCCTGCTGGCCCTGGCCACCCGCGACGCCCCCCAGCTCCTGCTGCTGGACGAACCCACCAACCACCTCGACATCGACGCGCGCGCGGCCCTGGTCCGCGCACTGGCCGATTTCGAGGGCGCCGTCATGCTCATCACCCACGACCCCCATCTGGTGGATCTCGTGGCCGACACGCTCTGGCTCGTCGCCGACGGCACGGTAAAACCCTTCGACGGCGACCTGGACGATTACCGCGCCCTGCTCACCGAACGCGCCCGCCCCGCGCCGAAGCAGGATGCCGGCAACCAGCGCGACGAACGCCGCGCCCGCGCCGATGCCCGCGCCGCCACCGCCCCGCTGCGCCGCGCCGCCAAAGACGCCGAGGCCCGCACCACCCGCCTCACCACCGAGATCAAGAAGATCGAGGCCAAGCTCGCCAGCCCCGATCTCTACACCCCTGCCCGCAAGGGCGAGGTCGCCGCCGCCCAGTCCACCCTGGCCGCCCTCAAGCGCCAGCTCCAGGCCGCCGAGGCCGAATGGCTCGCCGCCGAGGAAGCCCTCGAAGCCGCTACCGCCGCCTGACCGGACCCGCCATGCCCATCCCCGCCGCCCTCGCCGAAGCCCTCGCCACCCTCGCCCTCACCCCCGCCTGCCACGAGCACCCTCCGCTCGCCACGGTGGAAGACGCCCACGCCATCTGGGACAAGCTGCCCGGCGCCCAGGTGAAGAACCTCTTCATCAAGGATGCCGGAAAGCAGCACTGGCTCGTCGTCGTCCCCGGCGACCCGCGCATGGACACCAAGGCGATGGCCCCGCTGATCGGCAGCAAGCGCATCTCCTTCGCCTCCGCCGACGACCTGCGCAGCATCCTCGGCGTCGAGCCCGGCTCCGTCACCCCGCTCGCCATGATGAACGACACACAGCACCAGGTCCGCCTCGTCCTGCACGCCCCGCTGATGCAGGCCGAGACCCTCCTGGTCCACCCGCTGGTCAACACCGCCACGCTGCAAATGCCCCCGGCCGACCTGCTCCGCTTCCTCGCCCATCACGGCGTCACCCCCGCCCTGGTGGACCTGGCGCCCGCATTCCTGGCCTAATGCCAGGCATGCAGGTCCTCCACTCCCCGCTCCAGCGCCGCCACCACGTCCGCAACTTCATGCGCCACGGCCGCTTCGTCGAAGGCCGCGACACCCCGCGCCGCGCCGACAATGTCCTGGCCGCCCTGCTCGCCGACGGCCACGTCGCCAGCGAAGCCCCCTGGCACGGCATGGCCCCCATCGCCGCCATCCACACCCCGGAATACCTCCGCTTTCTGGAGGTCGCCTGGGCCGAGTGGCGCAAGATCCCCAACGCCGGCGAGGAAGTGTACCCCTACGTCTTCCCCGTCCGCGGCATGCAGCACGGCTACCCCAAATCCGTCATCGGCCAGGCCGGCTACCACATGCACGACCTCTGGGTGCCGCTCGGCGAACACAGCTTCCAGGTCGCCGTCGCCTCCGCCCACCTCGCCGTGGAAGCCGCCGAGCGCGTCCTGGCCGGCGAACCCATGGCCTATGCCTTGTGCCGCCCCTCCGGCCACCACGCCTACACCGACATGGGCGGCGGCCAGTGCTTCCTCAACAACGCCGCCATCGCCGCCCAGCATCTGCGCCGCAGGCTCGGCCGCATCGCGGTTGTGGATTTCGACGTGCACCACGGCAACGGCACCCAGGGCATCTTCTACGCCCGCAACGACGTGCTTTTCGTCTCCCTCCACCGCGACCCGACGGATTACCACCCCTTCTTCACCGGCTACGCCAACGAACGCGGCGAGGGCGCCGGCCTCGGCTACAACCTCAACCTCCCGCTCCCCGCCCACGCCGAGGATCCCGTGGTGCTCGATGCGCTGGAGGAAGCCTGCACCCGCATCGCCGCCTACGGCCCGGATGCCCTCGTCGTCTCCCTCGGCGTCGACGGCCATGAGGACGACCCGACAGACGGCCTCAGCATCACCTACGAAGGCTTCCGCCGCATCGGCGCCCGCCTGCGCGCCCTCGGCCTGCCCACCGTCCTGGTCCAGGAAGGCGGCTACAACGTGGACACGATCGGACGCTGCGTCGCCAGCGCCGTGGCCGGCTTCGACGGGCGGGAGAGCCTGTAGCTCAGGCCGCCCGGTCCATCCGCCGCATCTCGCCGCGGAACGTATCCGTGATGTGCCGCGCCAGCACATCCGTCACCGGCTGCTGCGCATCCCGCCCGCGCGCCATCCGGATGCCGAAATCCGGCAAATCCGGCAGCCCTTCCTCCCGCCGCACCACCCGCAGCCCTTCCGGCACCCAGGAGATGGTGGAAACCGTCACCGCCAACCCCGCCATCACCGGCGCATGCGTGCCCATCTGGGAGGCAGAGGTATACGCCACCCGATACCGCCGCCCCGCCGCCTCCAGCGCCTCCACCGCCGCCTTGCCCCAGGAACAGCTGGTCCGCGACAGCGCCAGCGGCAGCGGGTCCAGCCGATGCGGCGAATACCGCTCCGAGGTGATCCAGCGCAGCTTCCCCCGCCACAGCTCGATCGACGGCCAGGCCCCGATCTCCTCGCCCTCCGACAGCAAGGAAAGATCCAGCTCCCCCGCCCGCAGCTTCGGCAGCAGCTCCACCGAAGGCAGGCACTCCACCGCCACCTCAATCCCCGGATGCGTATCGGCGAAGCTCTTCAGCACCGGCGGCAGATACCGCAGCGCGTAATCGTCCGGCGAGCCCAGCCGCACCCGCCCCTGCACCACCGGCGTGCGGAAACTCGCCCAGATCTGGTCGTTCAGCGCCAGCAGCTCGCGCGCCCGGTCCAGCAGCATCGCCCCGTGCTGCGTCAGCCCCACCTGTCCGCCGCGCCCGCGATCCAGCAACCGCCGCCCCAGCATCGCCTCCAGCCGCTGCATCTGCATCGACACCGCCGACTGCGTCCGCCCCACCCGCTCCCCGGCGCGCGAGAAACTCCCCTCCTCGGCGATCAGCACGAAGCTGCGCAGCAAATCGGGGTCCAGCCCCTGCGGCAGGGGGCCATTGGTCAGGGTGGGGGAGGGCATGCTCATGGCATCATAATTCCTGATACCATCCATCAATGCAATTCGTTTCCTTCATGCCGCACATGCGAAGATACTCCGGCCGTCGACACCACCCATGGAAGGACCCCTGCCATGTCGGCCCATCTCTCCCCCGCCCCGATCGCCCGCGGCCTCGTGCTCTCCGGCCCGCATCTCGTCCTGGTCGCCCGCCTCGCCTGGCGCCGCTTCCGCCGCGCCTACGCCCTGGCCCTGCGCGACGAAGTCTCCCGCCGCAACCTGCGCCGGATGGACGACCACATGCTCAGCGACATCGGCGTCAGCCGCGCCCAGGCGCAGTTCGAAGCCAATCGCAAGCCGTGGCATTACATCTGAACCCCAAGCAAGCACTCTTCTTTTTCTGAAGAAAAAGAAACAAAAAGACTTCCTGACCTTGCACGCGCGCCGGCCACCCGGCACGCGTGCAAGCGATCAAAAGTTTTTTGGTTCTTTTTTTCAAAAAAGAACCGCTTGCTTCCCTCCTCCGCGCCCCCCCGCTAAACTCCCGCAAAACGCGGGAGCAACACGGCCATGCCCGAGATCCTCACCCAGGCGCAGATCGACGAGTACAACGAAGTCGGCGCCATCGTCGTCCACAACGTCCTCTCGCCGCAGGAAGTCCAGCGCCTGCGCCGCGTCACCGATGAGATGGTGGAGAAATCCCGCGCCATCTCCACCCACACCGATATCTACGACCTCGAGGATACCCACAGCGCCGCCCAGCCGCGCGTGCGCCGCATCAAGCAGCCGCACATCGTCGATCCCGCCTATGGCGACCTCGTCCGCCACCCCCGCATCCTCGCCGCCCTGCGCGACCTCTGGGGCCCCGACATCCGCTTCGACACCGCCAAGCTGAACCTCAAGTCAGCCGGCTACGGTGCGGCCGTCGAATGGCATCAGGACTGGGCCTTCTACCCCCACACGAATGACGACCTCGCCGCCGTCGGCATCATGATGGACGACATGGAGCTGGCCAACGGCCCCCTCATGATCATCCCCGGCAGCCACAAGGGCCCGGTCCACGACCACCATTTCGAAGGCCGCTTCTGCGGCGCCATGGACCCCACCAAGGGCGGCGTGGACTACACCAAGGCCATCCCCCTCACCGGCCCCGCCGGCAGCATCACCATCCACCACGTCCGCGCCATCCACGGCAGCGCCGTGAACACCTCCAACAAGGACCGCCGCCTGCTGCTGTTCCAATTCCGCGCGGCAGACGCCTGGCCCATCGTCAACCCGGTGAAGGATCTCGCCGAGTTCGACAGCCTGATGGCCTGCGGCACCCCCGGCATCACGCCGCGCCTCACCCCGGTCCCCGTCCGCATGCCCCTGCCCGGCGCCGACAAGCAAGGCAGCATCTACGAAAACCAGAAGGGCCTGAAGAACCGGTTCTTCGACGTGGTCAAGGCCGCCGAATAGCCGCACCGCCGCCGCGCCCGCCCCGCGCCACCGCGCGGGGCCGGGCCGGCCCCCTCGCCCATGCCGTGCCGCGCCGTGCCAGTGATCGTTTCAGAATAAAATTTCTCGAAACCGAAAGAGCGCGCCATGGACCACCTCAAGCCGGATACCGGCTACCTCCTGTCGCTGAAGGCAGAGGTCCGCCTCCTCATCCGCACCATCGCCGGCGATCCCGACAAGTCGCTCTCCACGATCGCCATCGACTGGCAGGAGGCCAGCGGCCCCATCCGCCTGGACTACGCCGCCATCGTCCAGCTCATCTCGCAAATCCCCCCGGCAACCGAGCCGGAGCTGCTCACCCTCATCGGCAAGCTCCAGATCATCCGCGACGAGCTCACCACCGCGGTCAAGCCCGCCACCGGCCTCAGCATCGCCTACACCGCCCTCGTCGCCGGCGACCAGCGCCGCACCGGCACCCAATCCGCCTATGGCCTGGCGCAGGAAGCCTTCGCCGGCCTCGAAGGCCCCGCCCAGCGCCATCGCGTCTCCATCAAGCTGCTCAGCATCCTGGCCATCCTGCTCGCCTTCTTCGCCTCGTGGGAGGCAACGAAAGCCTCGCTCGGCAAAAGCCTGCTGCAAACGCTGGAGCCGCTGCGCACCCAGCAGGCCGCCATCACCGCCGAGAAGCTGAAGCTCGAAATGCGGATCGATAACGCCGTCGCACCCCCCGGCACCACGCCGGATCCCCTGGCCCGCGCCGCCCTGCATCTCCCGCTCTGCGACCGCCACATGCTGTTCGCCGACGCCACCATGCCCAGCACCAAGCCGGATCTCCGCCCGCACGCCACGGCCGAGATCCGCGATGTCTGCGAGCGCGACCGCCTGCTGGCGCTCAACTTCAGGCTCGCCCAGGACGAGCTGCGCCGCTTCAACGAATCCTGGCCCGATCTGGTGGGCGGCCTGTTCAAGCCGGTGTCGCGCTGGGCCGGCCACGTCGTGGCCCTGGTGGATATCGGCCTGGAACAGGTGCTGCCGGCCTCCCGCTTCACCGAGCCCCCCGCCTGCCCCAGCTGCAACGACCCGATCCGCTCCGAAGACATCGAATTCCGCATCGCCCCGATCATCCAGGTGATCGTCAGCTACATCCTGCCCTTCACCCTGGGCATTGTCGGCTCGCTGCTCTTCGTCGTGCTCGATCACTACACGCGCATGCGCGCCAACCAGCTCGTCCCGCGCGACCTCGCACTGTCGCATCTGCGCGTCATCCTGGGCATCGTCGTCGCCGTCTGCATCAGCCTGCTGATCACCGGCGCGGTCGGCCCCGCCGTCCCGGTCCAGGGCCTGCCATCGGGCTCCGCCGCGCCAAGCTCGCTGGTCGGCTCCCTCACCCTCTCGGCCAGCCTCATCGCCTTCCTGGCCGGCTTCGGCGCGGAGGCCGTCTTCTCCCTGCTGCAAACCCTGGTGCAGCGCGTCTTCGCCGCACCGAAGTAATCCGATGGGCGCGCCGGGCAGCCCTACATCCCCGTCCACTCGCGCGCCAGCAGCCCGTACACGCAATCATCCCGCCACGCCCCGCCCAGGAACAGCGTCTCCCGCAGCACCCCCTCCAGCCGGAACCCGAACCGCTCCACCAACCGGCGGGAGGCCGCGTTCTCCGGATCAATCACCGCCTGCACCCGATGGAACCGCGCCGCCCCGAAGCAATGCCCCAGCAGCGCCCCCACCGCCTCGGCGGCATAGCCGCGTCCCCACCAGGCAGGCGCCAGCATGTAGCCGATCTCGGCATGGCGCTGCGTCAGGTCGGCATTGTGGTAGTTCACCATGCCCAGGCACCGGTCGCAGCCGGCCTCGGCCACCGCCCACGCCAGGCGCCGCGCGGGCGTGAACGCCATGTTCCGCCGCACCACCCGCTCCGTCTCGCTCCGCCGCCGATGCGCCGGCCGGTTCCAGAACCGCATGGCCTCGGCATCGCCATAGCATTCATGCATGGCCTCCACGTCCTCCAGCCGAAACGGCCGCAGGCGCAACCGCGGCGTGGCCAGGATCGGATGCGGCACGGAAGTCTGGGGCGCGGGCGTTTGCGGCATGGTGCTGGCAGTCCCTTCTACGCCGTGTCCAACCCGGCACCCCATTCCGGCGCCAACAGCCCATAGAGCACCGCATCCCGCCGCGTTCCGCTCACCAGCTGAACCTCCCGCAGCACCCCTTCGGCGCGGAATCCCAACCGCTCCACCAGCCGGCGGGAGGCGGCATTCTCCGGGTGGATCAACGCCTGCAACCGATGCAGCCCCATCGTCCCGATGCAATGCCCGATCAGCGCCGAAACCGCCTCGCGCCCCACGCCCTGGCCCTGCCTGTCGCGCCGGATGATGTAGCCGATATCAGCACTCCGGTGCCGCTCGCTGGCATTGTGGTAGTTCACCATCCCCACGCAGCCATCCGTCGCGCGGTCCGCCACCGCCCACACCCGCAACGCGGCCGGCGCGGGCTCCATCGCCCAGCGCACCGCCCGCTCCGTCTCGTCCCGCGTGGCATTCGCCGGCCGGTCCCAGAACCGCATCGCCTCCGCATCGCCGTAGCAGCCGTGGATCGCGTCCACGTCGTCGATCCGGAACCGCCGCAGAACCAGCCGTGCCGTCGCCAGAACCGGATGCGACGATGCGTCCTGCACCGCGCTGCGCCTAGCCCTGCCGGTACTGGGCGTCGTCCACCTGCTCCATCCAGTCCACGCTCTTGCCGTCCAGCTTCTCCTGGATGGCGATATGGCTCATCCCCGTCGTCGCCGTCGCCCCGTGCCAGTGCTTCTCGCCGGGCGGAAACCACACCACGTCGCCCGGGAAGATCTCCTCCACCGCCCCGCCCACGCGCTGCACCCAGCCGCGCCCCGCTGTCACGATCAGCGTCTGCCCCAGCGGATGCGTGTGCCACGCCGTCCGCGCCCCGGGCTCGAAGGTCACCAGCGCCCCGGCCACCCGCGCGGGATCGTCATGGCTGAACAACGGGTCCATCCGCACCGCCCCCGTGAACCAGTCCGCCGGCCCCTTGCCCGAAGCCTGGCTCCCCGCCCGCCTGATCTCCATCGCCGTTCTCCCTGAACACTCTTCCCAGATGCGCCCCAACCGCCCAGGCTTCAACCCGCCCGGCACGCCGCAAGATTTTTTGCCCACACCCCTTGCAATACTAACTGTCGTTAGTTATATTCCCACCCATGAGCACCGCACCCCCCGCAACCCAGGCCGAGCCGACCGCCCGGGAGGACTCCGTCCTCACGGTGGAAGAGCTCGCCCACACGCTGGATGCCATCCTCGCCTCGCTCCTCGCCCTGCT
>JAIXTK010000349.1 GCA_027483995.1 Acetobacteraceae bacterium | reverse complement strand
GCAACACGGTCACTGCCTCTCAGGCGAAATCGTTGGCTGCGTTGCCGAACTTCTCGTTGGCCACAGGCGCCACCTTGGTTGTGACTGGGACGGCGCTTAATTTGCTGTATCCTGGCAATATCGCAGGTCTTGCCAAGGCGACATCGGTGCAGCTTACCGGTAACAGCAACACGGCTACTCTCAGTCAGGCCTCTTCGTTGGCTAGGTTGCGGAACTTCTCGCTGGCCACAGGCGCCACCTTGGTGGTGAAAGGCAGTGCAAGTGACCTGCTGAACAGTAGCTACGCAGCTGGTCTCGCGAAGGCGACCTCGGTGCAGCTCACCAGCGGCAACACGGTCACTGCCTCTCAGGCGACATCGTTGGCTGCGTTGCCGAACTTCTCGTTGGCCACAGGCGCCACCTTGGTGGTGCAAGGCAGTGCAAGTGACCTGCTGAACAGTAGCTACGCAGCTGGTCTCGCCAAGGCGACCTCGGTGCAGCTTACGGGCGCCAATACCGTTACTGCCGCCCAGGCGGCCGCGTTGGCTGGGTTGACGAATTTCTCGCTGGCCACGGGTGCCACGCTGGTGGTGCAAGCCGGGTTGCAAAATGCCTCCGTGGCCGGGCCCGCCCAGGCGAGTTCCGTGCCGCTCCCCGGCAGCAAGACGGCCCCTGCGGCAAAAGCGACTTCGCCGGCGGCTTTGCAGGAGCCCTCGCCGGGTGCGCCCCCTCCTGCCAGCACTGCCAGCGGAGGCGTGGCATCCGGGACGGCTGGCGCCGATCATGTTGATCTCACGTCCCATCCGGACCCGATCACGATCGACATGGGGGGGAATACCGCCTTCGTCAGCGCCGGGCTTTCGGACCCGGAACCGGTTTTCATCGGCGCGACAGATACGCTCATCCTGGGCAGCGGACCGGCCACGGTTCAGTACTCGCTGCAGCCCAGCAGCGGGATCTTGACCGTGGGCAGCTTCCGGTATGGCTTGGATCACCTGGACATCGACCTGCTGGGCGCGGCGGAGAGCGTGTTGCGGGCGAGCAGTGTCTCGGTGAATGGGGCGAGCGCCATCAGCCTCTACAGCAGCGCCGATCCCACCCATGGCGTGGTGCTGACCGGTGTTGGCCCGGGGATGACGGCGAGTGACCTCATTGCCAACCACCTGATCTTCGCCGGGGGTCATGCGGTGATTTCGTAGCGCGGGTTGGTGGGGCCTGGTTGAAGGCTGCGGCGGGACGGCTGGCGGCTGGGTGGCAGAGGCTGGCGGGGCTGCGTGCGCCAGAGGGCTAAGCGGGGTGGACCGGGGTTGGCGGTGGAAGGTGGTCTGGGTGGCGGAGGCTGGCGGGCGCTAGGGTGGCGCAAACGGAGTTCGCGCATGACCACCATCACACGGCTGACCCAGGAAGACCGCGCCCGCTGGGCGGAGCTTTGGACCGGGTATCTGACGTTCTACCACACGGTGCTGCCGCCGGAGATTTATGACCTGACGTGGCGGAAGCTGTTCGACGGGCGCATTCATGGGTTTGGGGCGCGGGATGAGGCTGGCCGGCTGATCGGGATGACCCATTACATGTACCAGGAGACGGCCTGGTCGGCGGCGCCGGTGTGCTATCTGCAGGATCTGTTCGTGGACGAGAGCGTGCGGGGGACCGGCGCGGGGCGGCTGCTGATCGAGGCGGTGGCCGGGGCGGCGAAGGCCTATGGCGCCGGGCGGCTGTATTGGCAGACGCAGGACAGCAACGTGGTGGCGCGGCGGCTGTATGACCGGCTGGCGCAGAACCGGGGGTTCATTCGGTACGATTATTCGTCTTAGGCGGGGCTTGCTTTCGTCGGCTGCGTTTGGGGGACGGAAGCAAGGAAGAAAGTGGCCACAGAGACACAGAGGCACGGAGAAGCAAGGCAAGGGAGAAGGAAGCGATGAAGATGGCGGAACCGCTTCGCGTTCCGCCCTACTCTGGGTGCGGTGTTTTGAAGTCTTTTTGCTTCTTTTTCTTCAGAAAAAGAAGGCTTTCTTGTTTCTTGGTTCCGGCATGAAAACGGGCCGGCGCTGGGGCCGGCCCGTCGAGTGGGCGACGGTTAGAGGGCGGCGTCGATCCACTGCTTGAGGGCGCTCTTGGGGCGGGCGCCGACCAGGGTGTTCACGGGCTTGCCGTCCTTGAACAGGATCAGGGTGGGGATGCCGCGGACGTTGAAGTTGTTCGGGGTCATCGGGTTGTCGTCGATGTTGACCTTGGCGATAGTCAGCTTGCCCTTGTACTCGGCGCCGAGTTCTTCCAGGGCCGGGCCGATCGCCTTGCAGGGGCCGCACCATTCGGCCCAGAAATCGACCAGCACGACGCCGTCGGCGTTCAGGACGTCGGCGGCGAAGCTTTCGTCGGTGACGGGCTTGGTGTTCTCGCTCATCTCAGGGATGCCTTTGTTCTCGATGGTTGGCAGGGAGGTGGGTGGCCTGTGCCCCGCAATCAAGCGGCGCCCCCCTGCCCTGCCCCGGCTGCCGGCGGAGCATGGAGGTCCAGCAGCGAGTCGGGAAGCGGCATGACGCGGGGGCCGGCGGTCCAGACCAGGGCGCAGGCGATGGCGCGGCCGGGGAAGATGCCGCGGAGCACGGCGCGGTAGGCGGACATCTGGCGCAGATAGGCCACGGGGGCTGCTTCCGGCGTGGTGGGGGCGGCGCGGTTGGTCTTGTAGTCCGCGACCAGGATGCGGTCTGGCAGGATGGCCAGGCGATCGACGAGGCCGCCGATGATGCTTTCCCCGACAACGCCGGTGAGGGGGACTTCGGCGCGGCTGCCGGGGGCGAAGAGGGGCGCGAGGTCGGGCTGGGCGAGGATGGCCAGGACCTCGGCGCAGAGCGAAGCGGCTTCGGTGGCATCGAGGCCGGTGCCGGGGCGGCGCAGGAAGCGCTGGGCGGCCTGTTCGTGCTCGGCCGGGGGGAGACCCGGCAAATGTTGCAGCAGGGCGTGGGCGAGGTGGCCGCGGCGGAAGCGCTGGCCGGTGGCGTCGCGCTGGAGCAGCGGGGAGTCGGCGGCGGGAGTCGGGCCGTGTTGCACGCCTTCGGGGCGGCTGGGGGCGAGCGGGGATGGCAGGGCGGGCTCGGGCGGCACGGGGCTGGGCTGCCAGAGGGGGGCGGTGCCGGCCCAGGCGGGGGGGGTGGTGTCACCCCTCACCCCACCCTCTCCCCCAAGGGGAGAGGGCTTAAGTGGGGCGATTGTCTGGGCGGTGGCGTAGGTGAGGATCTCGCCTTCCCAGGGGTCTGGGCCGACATCGAAGGCGCGGGCGGTGGGGGCGAGGGTGGCGAAGCCCTGCTGGACGAGGCGGTACCAGCATGTGTCGGGCGGGGCGCGGCGGGGGGACCAGCCGGCGACGACGAGGCGGTCTTCGGCGCGGGTGAGGGCGACGTAGAGCAGGCGGTTCTGTTCCTCCATTTCGGCGGCGCGCTTGGCCTGGCGCAGGGCGTCGGCGACGCGGCAGCGCAGTTCCTTGCGGGGGGACCAGACCGGCAGGGTATCGGACCAGCAGATGGTGCCGTCATCCGGGGGCAGGCCGGTGGTGTCGGGCAGGATGACGAGCGGGGCCTGGAGGCCCTTGGCGCCGTGGACCGTCATCAGCCGGACCATGTTGCCCGCACCTTCGGCTTCGCGCTTCACCTCGGCGCCGGATTGGCGGAGCCAGTGGAGGAAGCCCTGGAGGGCGGGCGGGTGGGTGCGGGCGTGGGTGAGGGCGGCGTTGAGGAGTTCGTCGATCGGTTCGGCGGCTTCGGGGCCGAGGCGGGCGAGCAGGCGGGCGCGGGCGCCGAGGCGGCCGAGGGCTTCGGTGAGCAAGGCGTGGGGGGTGGCGTAGTCCACGCGGGACAGGAGGGTGCGCAGGAACTCATGGGCGGCGGCCCATTCCGGGCGTTCCTCGTGGCGGTCGCGCAGGGCGGACCAGAGCGAGCCGGTGCGGGTGGCGGCGAGGTCCATCAGGCTGGGGTCGGTGAGGCCGCCGAGGGGCGAGGTGAGGACGCAGGCGAGCGAGAGGTCGTCTTCGGGCAGGAGGAGGGTGTCGCAGAGGGCCAGGAGGTCGGCCACGGCGGGTTGTTCGGTGAGGACGAGGCGGTCGAGCCCGGCGACGGGGACGCCGTTGGCCTTGAGGGCGCCGACCAGGGCGCGGGCGAAGGCATCGCGGCGGCGGACGAGGATGAGGACGTCGCCGGGGGCCAGCGGGCGGCCCTTCGATTCCAGCAGGGTGGTGCCGCTGGTTTGCTGGGCGATCCAGGTGGCGAGCGTGTCGGCCAGGCGCTGGCGGGCGCTGCCGCCTTGCTGGTTGCGCTCCGGGACGGTCCAGGGGGTGGCTTCGGGGCGCGGGGGATCGGGCGCGAGGGGCCAGAGTTCCACGGTGCCGGCGTGGCCGGCGCGGTCGGCGAGGTGACGCAATGTGCCGGGGTCGGCCAGGCCTTCGCAGGCGGGGGCGGCGGCGAAGACGGCGTCGACCAGTTTCAGCACGGGTTCGGTGGAGCGGAAGGAGACGTCGAGGGGGACGTCGCGCCAGGTGTGGTGGGCGGCTTCGGCGCGGCGTTTCCAGATCTCGCGCCAGGTCTGGAAGCCCTGCGGGTCGGCGCCCTGGAAGCCGTAGATGGATTGCTTGCGGTCGCCGACGGCGAAGACGGTGCGGGGGGCGGATTGGGTTTCCTGGGCGCCCTGCCCCGCGAAGAACTCGTCGCTGAGCTTGCCGGCGATTTCCCATTGCTCGGGCGCGGTGTCCTGCACCTCATCGAGCAGGAGGTGGTCGATGCCGCCGTCGAGCTTGTAGAGCACCCAGGGCGTCGCCCGCACGCCGTTGTCGCCGTGCAGCAGCCGGTTGGCCGACAGGATCAGGTCGTCGTAATCCAGCAGCGCCCGCCCGGT
>JAIXTK010000090.1 GCA_027483995.1 Acetobacteraceae bacterium | reverse complement strand
GGCGTAGCTGTCGACGTAGCCGACCATGCCTTGCGGGGTGTTTTCCTCGCCCAGCACGTGCCAGGGCTCGAGCGCGTGGCGGAGTTCGATGCCCATGTCGCGGATGGTGATGTCGCCGATCTTGGGGAAGCGGAATTCGGCGTGGGGGCGGAACCAGGCGGGGTCGAGGGTGAAGCCGTGGGCGCCGAGTTCCTCCAGCGCGTCCTGCAGGTCGTCCCAGCAGGGGTCGGGCAGCAGGAAGCGGTCGTGCAGGCGGGTGCCCCAGCGGATGAGGCGGCGTTCGTAGGGGCGGTCCCAGAAGGCGGCGACGGCGGCGCGCATCAGCAGCATCTGGGCGGCGGACATGCGGGCGTGGGGCGGCATTTCGAAGGCGCGGAATTCCACCAGGCCGCGCCGGCCGCCGGGGCCGGAGGGGTCGTACATCTTGTCGATGCAGAATTCGGTCCGGTGGGTGTTGCCGGACATGTCGACCAGGATGTTGCGGAAGATGCGGTCGGTCATCCAGGGCGGGGTGGGGGCGTCGCGCTTGATCTGGGCGAAGGCGGTTTCGAGTTCGGCCACGGCGTCGTCGCGGGCTTCGTCGATGCGGGGGTGCTGGCTGGTGGGGCCGATGAAGAGGCCGCTGAACAGGAAGGAGAGGCTGGGGTGGTTGTGCCAGAAGCCGAGGACGGATTTCAGCAGGTCCGGCCGGCGCAGGAACGGGCTTTCCTCCGGCGTGGCACCGCCCATCACCACGTGGTTGCCGCCGCCGGTGCCGACGTGGCGGCCGTCGATCATGAATTTCTCGGTGGCCAGGCCGACCTGGCGGGCTTCCTCGTAGAGGGTTTCGGTGCGGGCGATGTGCTCGGCCCAGGAGGTGCCGGGGTGGATGTTCACCTCGATCACGCCGGGGTCGGGCGTGACGGAGAAGTGCTGCAGGCCGGGGTCGGACGGCGGCAGGTAGCCTTCCAGGATGACCGGGGTGCCGAATTCCTTGGCGGTGGCTTCGACGGCGGCGACGAGATCGAGCCAGTCTTCGGCGGCCATCAGGGGCGGGAAGAAGACGTGGATCAGGCCGCCGCGCGGTTCGACGGCGAGCGCGGTGCGGACGAGGTCGGGCTCGCCGCGGCCGGCTTCGGGCAGCGGTTCGGGCTGGGGGCGCCAGTCTTCGACGCCGGAGCCTGATGGCTCGGCGCGGGCGGCGCGCAGGAGGGATTGGGGTGGGAGTTTTGCCGCGGATTCAAAGGGATCGCGCTCGAATTGCGGTTCGATCTCGTTCGGGTCGGCCCAGGGCAGGCTATCGAGGGGCAGGCGCAGGCCGATGGGGGAGTCGCCGGGCAGGAGGAAGAGGGTGTCGCTTCGGAAGTGCCATTTGCCGGTTTGCCAGCGGCGGCTGCCGCGTTCCAGCACGCGGCGCAGCGGCAGCACGGTGCCGACCGGGGAGGCGAGGCCCTGGGCGAACAGGCGCTGCATGCGGGCGCGTTCCAGCGGGTCGCGCAGCTTGCTGTCTTCCATCACCACATTGGCGGGCAGGCGGTGCTCGCGCCAGAGGTAGTAGTGCACGTCCTCATGCGCCGGGATGGCCATGGCGGGGTTGACCTGCAGGCGTTCGGCGAGCGCCTGGGTGAAGCGGGCGGCATCCTCCGCGGTGGCGGTGCCGCGATCCCGGTCGGGGTCGGCCAGCAGGCTGGGGTCGGTCCAGACCGGGTCGCCATCGGTGCGCCAATGGGCGGAGAGGGCCCAGCGCGGCAGGGGCTCGCCGGGATACTGCTTGCCCATGCCGGTGTGCAGCGCCGCACCTGGCGCCCAGAGCGGGGCGAGGCGGCGCAGCAGCGTGCCGGCGTAGCGGCGCTTGGTGGGGCCGAGGGCGGCGGTGTTCCACTCCGGCGCCTCGAAATCGGTGTTGGCGACGAAGGTGGGCTCGCCGCCCATGGTCAGGCGCACCTTGCCGCGATCGAGCGCGCGGTCGACCTCGGCGCCCATGGCCAGGATGGCCTGCCACTGGGCTTCCGTGTACGGCTTGGTGGTGCGCGGCGTTTCCAGCACGCGCTTCACCTGCATGTCGAAGCCGAAGGTGACCTCGGCCTTTTCCACCCCGCCGGAGATCGGCGCGGCGGATTGCGGATCGGGCGTGGCGGCGAGCGGGATGTGGCCCTCGCCGGCCATCAGGCCCGAGGTGGCATCGAAGCCGATCCAGCCGGCGCCGGGGAGGTACACCTCGGCCCAGGCGTGCAGATCGGTGAAATCCGCCTCGGGGCCTTCCGGGCCTTCCAGCGGCTTCACGTCGCCCACCAGTTGGATCAGGTAGCCGCTGACGAAGCGGGCGGCGAAGCCGAGATGGCGCAGGAGCTGTACCAGCAGCCAGGCGGAATCGCGGCAGGAGCCGCGGCCCTCCTCCAGCGTGCGCTGCGGGGACCAGACGCCCGGTTCCATGCGTACGATATAGGCAATGCGCGCCTGCACCGCGCGGTTGAGGTCGATCAGCAGGTCGATGGTGCGGCGGGGGGTGCGGGGCACCGCGGCGATCATGGCGGCGAGTTCGGGGCCGGGATCGTCCAGGCGGCGGAAGGGGGCGAGTTCGTGCACCAGCACGGGGTCATAGGCGAAGGGGAATTCCTCCGCCTGGGGTTCCAGGAAGAAATCGAACGGGTTGATGGTGGCCATGTCGGCCACCAGGTCCACCGTGACGGCGAATTGCGTCACCTTCTCGGGGAAGACGACGCGGGCGAGG
>JAIXTK010000488.1 GCA_027483995.1 Acetobacteraceae bacterium | reverse complement strand
GTTCGGCGCGGTCATCCGCGGCGACAATGATCCGATCCGGATCGGCGCGCGCAGCAACATCCAGGACAATTCGGTGCTGCATTCCGACAACGGCTCGCCGCTGACCATCGGCACGGACTGCACGATCGGCCACAAGGTGATCCTGCACGGCTGCACCATCGGCAACGGCGTGCTGATCGGCATGGGCAGCACGGTGCTGAACGGCGCCGTGATCGGCGATGGGTGCCTGGTGGGCGCCAATGCGCTGGTGACGGAGGGCAAGGCGTTCGAGGCCGGATGGATGATCCTCGGCAGCCCCGCCAAGGCGGCCCGCCAGATCGGCCCGGAAAACCAGGCCCGCATGGTGCGCGGTGCGGCCGGCTACGTGGCCAACTGGCAGCGCTTCAAGACCACGCTGAAGCGCATCGACTGAGATGGCGCTCGATCTCGCCGCCTCGGTGGGCGGCCGTATTGCCCTGGTGACCGGCGGCATGGGCGGCATTGGCCGCGCCGCTGTGCGCGCCCTGCTGGATCACGGCGCCCATGTCGCCTTCACCTGGGCCGCGGGGCGGGAGGATGCCGCCCGCGCCGAGGCCCTGACCGCGGAAACCCCGGGCCGCGCCTCCGCCCATGCGCTGGATCTGCGCGATGCCGGCTCGATCGAGGCGTGCCTGGATGAGGTGCTGGCGCGCTGGGGGCGGATCGACATCCTGGTGAACAATGCCGCCGTCGGCAGCGCCACCGTGGCTGCCTATGCCGATGAGAAACCGGCGCAGGACAGCGCGATGCTGGCGATCAACGCCGATGGCGCGCTGAAGATGGCCCAGGGCTTCCTGGCCCGCATGCGCCCCCGTGCGGAGGCCGCGGCACCGCTGAAGCTGATCAACTTCAGCTCGGTCGGCGGCGGTATCGCGGTGTTCCCCGGCTTTCGCCTGTCCGACGGGATGAGCAAGGCGGCGGTGGCGTTCATGACGCGCCAGCTCGCCGCCGAGTTGACCGGCGCGGCGGTGGACGTGTTCGCCCTGTGCCCCGGCGCCACGGATACGCCGATGTTCCAGGCCTCCACCCTTGCGGGCATGACGGCGGAGCAGCGCAGACACTTCACCGCCGCGCTGCCCAAGCAGCGGCTGATCGCGCCGGAGGAGATCGCCAACCTGGTGGTGTTCCTCGCCTCGGCCTATTCCGCCCCGCTGCATGGGGCGGTGCTGGATGCCTCCATGGGGCTGGGCGTGCGGCCGGGGTTGATGTCGGAATACGACGCCCACTGAAGGCCGGTTACACAGCCTTCAGCAGAACCTCCGCCAGCGCCGCGGGGGCGGTGATGTTGGGGCTGTGGCTTTCCGGCATGTCCACGAAATCCCAGCCCGGTGCCGCGCGGTATTTCTCCGCGAACTGCGCGAACACGTCTGGCCCCACTTTCCTGGAGCAATGGATGTAGGTGCGCGGGAAGGGCGGGGTGGCGTGTTTGAGCGCGATCTTCTGCGAGAAGCAGCGCGCCGGGTGGTGCATGCGCAGCGGCGTGACCCAGGCGAGATCCTCGGGCGAGGTATCCGGCGCCGGCGGGTTGGGCGGCACCAGCCAGCCCTCCAGCGGGGCGGCCGTGGGCGCGCGCTGCACGAGGTCGGACAGGGATTGGCCGTGCTGCGGCACGAAGGCATCGAGATACACCAGCCGGCGCACCAGCTCTGGCGCGCGGTCTGCCACGCCGGTGGCGACCATGCCGCCATAGGAATGGCCGACCAGCACGAAGTCCTTCAGGCCCTCGCAGCGGATCACGGCCAGCATGTCGATGATGTGGGTTTCCAGGTCCACCATGGCATGCGCCAGGTGCGCGCGCTCGCCGAGGCCGGTGTAGCTGGGTGTGAACACCTCATGCCCCGCGGCGCGCAGCAGCGGCCGCACCTTCTTCCACGCCCAGCCCGCGCTCCAGGCGCCGTGGCAGATCAGAAAAGTCGCCATCACACCCCCCGTAGCCCGCATCCTGATGCCGGCCTGCTCAGACTGATTTTTCGTCGCCGCCCACGCCCAGCTGCTTCAGCTTGCGGTGCAGCGCGCTGCGTTCCATGCCGACGAAGCTTGCCGTGCGGCTGATATTGCCGCCGAAGCGCAGCAGCTGCGCCTGGAGGTATTGCGTCTCGAACAGGTCGCGCGCCTCGCGCAGCGGCAGGGCCATGATGTCGGCCGAGGGATCGCTGTTGAACAGCGCCGGCGCGGCGGAGCCGATTTCCGGCGGCAGCATCTCGGCGCGGATTGGCTCCCCTGCCCCGCCCGGGGCCATGATCAGCAGCCAGTCCATCAGGTTGCGCAGCTGGCGCACATTGCCCGGCCAGTCGTAGGCCTGCAGCGCCGTCAGCGCATCGGTGGAAAGCTCGCGCGGCGCCATGCCGGAATTCTCCGCCGAGCGCGCCAGGAAATGCCGCGCCAGCACCGGGATATCCTCCCGCCGTTCGCGCAGCGCCGGCATGCGCAGCGGCACCACGGCCAGGCGGTAGAACAGATCCTCGCGGAACCGCCCGGCGCCGATTTCAGCCTGCAGGTCCCGGTTGGTGATCGCCAGCACGCGGATATCCACCTTCACGCGCTGGGAGCCGCCGAGCCGTTCGAAGCTCTGGTCCTGCAGCGCGCGCACGATCTTGCCCTGGGTTTCCAGCGGCATGTCGCTGACCTCGTCCAGCAGCAGCGTGCCGCCATGTGCCCGCTCCAGCACGCCGGCCCGGCGCGATTGGGCCTGCGGATCACTGCCGCCTTCCACGCCGAACAATTCTTCCTCGAATCGCGCGGGGGCGAGGGTGGCGCAGTTCAGCGCGATGAACGGCCCGTCCGCGCGGCGGGAGCGGGCGTGGATCATGCGCGCCACCACCTCCTTGCCCGAGCCGGCGGGCCCGGTGATCAGCACGCGCGAGCCGGTGGGTGCCACTTTCTCCACCGCGCCGCGGATCGCCGCGATGGCGGCGCTCTCGCCGGTCAGTTCGGTTTCGCCACCGGCGCGCAGCCGGAGCTCCGCGTTCTCGCGCGCCAGCCGCGCTGCCTCGATCGCGCGCCGGCATACCAGCAGCAGCCGGTCGGTCTGGAATGGCTTCTCGATGAAATCATAGGCGCCGTGCTGGATCGCGGTCACCGCCGTCTCGATATTGCCATGGCCGGACATCATCACCACGGGCACCGTGGGTTCCTCGGCCTGCAACGCCTCCAGGATGCCCAGCCCGTCCAGCGCCGAGCCCTGCAGCCACACGTCCAGGATCACCAGCGAGGGCCGCCGCGCCCGGAACGCCGCCACCGCCGCATCGGAGTCGCCGGCCAGCCGCGTGGCATAGCCCTCGTCCTCCAGCAGCCCCTGCACCAGCAGCCGGATATCGGGCTCGTCGTCCACGATCAGGATGTCATGCGCCATGGTGGTCCCCCCGAACCCGATCAGGCCGCTGGCTTGGGCGGCAGGAACAGGCACACCACCGCGCCGGTTCCGGGCCAGTCCGGCTCCGGCACGCGGTCGTCGAGCGTAACCCGCCCGCCGTGGTCCTCCATGATCTTCTTGACGATCGCCAGGCCAAGTCCGGTGCCTTTCGGCTTGTGGGTGACATAGGGTTCGGTGAGCCGATCCCGATCCTGCCCCGGCAGCCCGATTCCGTCATCGGCCACCACGATCACCACCTCGTCGCCATGCAGCGCCACCCCGACGGCGATATGGCCCTTGTTCGTTCCATTGGGGCCGGAGCCCTCCGGCCGCATCGCCAGCGCATCGGCGGCGTTCTGCAGCAGGTTGGTCACCGCCTGGCCCAGCAGCCGCCGGTCGCAGAGCGCCTCCGGCCCGCGATCCGGGATGTCGGTGGTGAACACCACGTCTGGCCGCGCCTGGCGCTGCAGCACCATCGCCTCGCGCACCACGCGGCCGATATCCTCCGGCTTGATCACCGGCTGCGGCATGCGGGCGAAGCGGCTGAACTCGTCCACCATCCGGCCGATATCGCCCACATGGCGCACGATGGTGTCAGCGCATTGGATGAACGTCTCGGGGTCCGAGGTGATCTCGCGGGCGAAGCGGCGCTTGAGGCGTTCGGCGGAAAGCTGGATCGGCGTCAGCGGGTTCTTGATCTCGTGCGCGATGCGGCGCGCCACATCGGCCCAGGCCGCCTTGCGCTGGGCCGATTGCAGCTCCGTGATGTCGTCGAAGGTCACCACCAGGTTGGCGATCCGGTCCGGCTGCTCGTTGCCCTCGGGATCCGGTGGCTGCGCGGTGAGGTCGGCGCCGATGCGTGCCAGCAGCGTGCGGCGCTGCGCGCCCCCGCCTTCGCGCGGCGAGTCCAGATGCACCTCCGCCGTATGCACCTGCGACGGTGCCGCGACAGCCGCCTGCAGCAATGGTGCGAATTCCGGCACCACCTCCTCCAGCGGGCGGCCCACATCGCGCCACAGATCGCGCCCCAGCAGCGCGCCGGCCGCGCGGTTCGGCAGTTCCACGCGGCCCTCGGGATCCAGCCCGATCACGCCGGCGGACACGCCGGAGAGCACCGTCTCGGTAAAGCGCCGCCGCTCGTCGATCTGGCTGTAGGCTTCCATCAGTTCGCTGCGCTGGGCCGCGAGCTGCCCGGTCATGCGGTTGAAGGCACGGGACAGGCCGGCGATGTCGTCCCCGGTATCCACCTCCGCCACCCGCACCGAAAGATCGCCCGCGCGCACCCGCTCCGCTGCCGTGATCAGCCCGCCCACCGGGCGCGCGATCTGGTTGGCCAGCACCAGCCCGATCAGCACGGCCGCCGCCAGCACGGCGAGGGCCACCAGCGCGAACACCACCGCGAAGGTCACCTGCAACCCGGTGCGGTTCTGGTCCAGCCGGTCGTACAGCGCCACCGCCTGCTCGGTGCGAACGATGTGATCGAGGATGGAGGGGTCCACCAGCCGGCCGATCACCAGCATCAGGTTCGGCGTGGTCTCCAGCAGCACCACGCCGCGCACCTTGGTCTGGTCCTCGCTGCCCAGCACGGCCACGTCGCCGGTGCGCGCCATCTCGGTGGCCCATTCCGGCGGCACCACGCTCTCGAACCCCGTCATGCTGCCGGCAGAGGCGATCACCTGCCCCGTGACGGGCTCATAGATCGCGGATTCCGTGAGGCCGCGCAGCCCGGTTTGCGTCGCCAGGAAGTTGAGGAACCCGTTCGGGTCGGTGCTCATCAGCCGCAGCCCGCCGCGCACGAGGTCGGCGGACATGCTCAGCGCATCGGCGCGGATGTTGTTGCGGTGCTCCTCGGCATAGCCACGCGCCGCCGACAGACTCTGTTGCAGCGCCGTGCGCACCGGGTCGGCGAACCAGGCCTGGATGCCGTAGTTGAAGAAGATGGTGGAGAACACCGCCACCACGATCGCGGGTGTTACGGCCACCACGCTGAACAACAGCACCAGGCGCACATGCAGCCGCGCCCCGGCCGCCGCGCGCCTGCGCTCCATCCACACCCGCGTCAGCCGCACCGACAGCAGGGCCACCAGCAGCAGCACCACCACCAGATTGACCAGGATCAGCGCGAACAACTGGTTCGGCCGTTGCACCCCGGTGGCCAGGAACACGAAGGTCGCCACCCCCAGCGCCAGCGCCACCGCGGCCAGCACCAGGGTGGAAACCCGCCCGATCAGCAGGTCCACCAGCCGCGACAGCCGGGCCCGCAGCCCATCCCGCCGCGACGACACCTGCTCCGCCTCCGGCACCGGCTGCAAGATGGGCGCGGCGTCCATCGACGATCAGGCCACGCCGCGGATGACCGGGATGTCGAGGTCGCGGATCTTCTTGCGCAGCGTGTTGCGGTTGAGGCCGAGCATCGCCGCGGCCTTGATCTGGTTGCCGCGCGTGGCCGCCAGCGTCATGCGGATCAGCGGGCGCTCCACCTCGGCCAGCACGCGGTCGTAGATGTCCGAAGGCCCCATCGCGTCGCCATGGGCGGCCAGGAACTGGCGGATATGCCGCTCCACCGCGCGTGCCAGCGGCTCCTGCACCACATCCACCTCGCCGGGGCGTTCCGGCGCGCCGCCATAGTCGATCTCGCGCAGCTCGCCCTGCACCGCGGTGCCGCCCACCACTTCGTCCGGGCACAGCGCGGCGAGGCGGTGCATCAGGTTTTCCAGCTCGCGCACATTGCCGGGCCAGCGATGGCCCTGCAGCGCCTCGATGGCGCCCTGGTCCAGCATCTTGCCCGGCAGCCCACCCTCGCGCGCGCGTTCCAGGAAATGCCGGGCGAGATCGGGGATATCCTCCGTGCGCTCGCGCAGCGGCGGCAGGCGGATCGGCACCACGTTCAGGCGGTAATACAGATCCTCGCGGAACTGGCCCTGGCGGATCGCCGAGCGCAGGTCGCGATGGGTGGCGGCGATGATGCGCACATTGGCGCGGATCGGCGTGCGCCCCCCCACGGAGGTGAACTCGCCTTCCTGCAGCACGCGCAACAGCCGCGTCTGCGCTTCGGACGGCATGTCGCCGATCTCGTCCAGGAACAGCGTGCCGCCGGTGGCCTGCTCGAACCGGCCGGGGGCGCGGTTGG
>JAIXTK010000280.1 GCA_027483995.1 Acetobacteraceae bacterium | reverse complement strand
CTGGGCAGCCGCGCCTGGCAGGCGCTGTATCAACAATCGCCCACCAGCGGCGAGGGCACGCTGTTTCCGGTGGCACGCATCGGCGTGGCGGATTCGCTGCCCGAAGGCGCGCGCATGGTGCGGGCCTGGGACCTCGCCGCCACCGAGGCCGGCGATGGCCGTGACCCCGACTGGACGGTGGGCCTCAAGCTGGCCCACTGCCCAGATGGGCGGCTGGTGGTGGTGGATGTGGTGCGCCTGCGCGGCGGGCCGAACGACGTGACGCAGTGCCTGATCGCCACCGCATCCCGCGATGGGCGCGCGGTGCCGATCGGGTTGCCGCAGGATCCCGGCCAGGCCGGCAAGCAGCAGGTGGCGTTCCTCACCGGCAAGCTGGCCGGGCATACCGTGCTGGCCTCGCCGGAAACCGGTGCCAAGCTGGTGCGGGCGATGCCGGTGGCGGCACAGGTGGAAGCTGGGAGACTTTCGTTGCTGCGCGGGGCCTGGAACCAGGCGCTGATGGATGAGCTGCGGGACTTTCCGCACGGGCGCAAGGACGACCAGGTGGATGCGCTGTCCCGCGCCCATGCGATGCTGGGGGCGGCTGGACGGCCGGCGCGGCAGGTTCGGGTGGGGTTGTTTGGAAGGTAAGAGTCTTCTTTTTCTGAAGAAAAAGAAGCAAAAAGACTTTTCCTACTTTGCGCCCGTGCCAGGTTATAAAAGTTTTTTGGTTCTTTTTTCAAAAAAGAACCGCTTTCTTCCTTGGGAGGCCCGATGTTCACCACCCTATGCGGGCTGGTGCCGGCGGATCCGCACCATCCGGAGCGGACGCGGCGCCTGGCGATCCTGAAGCGCGTGCTGGATGGCACGTTGTACGACGTGCTGCCCTTCGAGTTCCATGAGGAGCGCGGCGCCGGCGGGGAATACATCCCGCTGCGCCTGCGCCGGCCTTCCGTGCGCTACCCGCTGGCGCGCATCGTGGTGGACGATTCCATTTCGCTGGTGTTCAGCGAAGGGCATTTCCCCACCATCGACTGCGACGACCGGCGTGTGCGGGCCGTCTTCGCCGACCTGGCGCGGGAGACGGCGCTGAACCAGGTGATGATGGAGGCCGCCCTGCGCGGCTCCATCGGCTCCGTGGCCATCCTGTTCCGGGTGCTGAAGGGCCGGGTGTTCTTCCGCGTGCTGGAAACGCCCTACCTGATGCCGGACTGGGACCCGGACGCGCCGGACGAGCTGCTGCGCGTGACGGAGCGCTACAAGGTGCCCGGCCGCGCGCTGCTGGCCCGCGGCTATGACGGGCTCGATGCGCAGGCGGAATACTGGTTCGAACGAAGCTGGGACCGCGAGGAGGAAACCTGGTTCCTGCCGCAGCCGGTGGCCGGCGAGAGCAGGCCGCCGGTGCGCGATGCCGCGCGCAGCGTGCGCCACGGGCTGGGCTTCGTGCCGCTGGTATGGGTGAAGAACCTGCCCGGCGGGCCCGATGGCGTGGATTCTGTTGATGGAGCCTGCACTTTTCGCGCCGCGGTGGAGACGGGGATCGAGATCGACTACCAGCTCAGCCAGGCCGGGCGCGGGCTGAAATACTCCTCCGACCCCACGCTGCTGATCCGCGAGCCCGCCGGCACCGAGGGCGAGATCGTGCGCGGCGGCGGCAATGCGCTGATCGTCTCCGAAAAGGGTGACGCGCGGCTGCTGGAGATCGACGGCACCGCCAGTGCGGCGGTGATCGACTATGTTCGCACGCTGCGCGAATTCGCGCTGGAAGGCGTGCACGGGAACCGGGCCAGCCCGGACAGGTTGTCGGCGGCCCAATCCGGCCGCGCGATCGAAATGATGAACCAGGGCCTGGTGTGGCTCGCCGACAACCTGCGTGTTTCCTATGGCGATGCGGTGCTGAAACTGGCGCGCATGGTGGTGCGGGCCAGCCACCTCTACCCCCTGCGCATCCTGGGCCAGGGGATCGAGCCCATTCCGCATGCGGCACGGCTGGGCCTGATCTGGCCGCGCTGGTACGCGCCCACCAGCGAAGACCGCGCCCGCGATGCGCAAACGCTGCGCACATTGGCCGAGGCCGGGCTGATCAGCCAGGAAACCGCGGTAAAGACGATCGCCGATGTCTACGACATCGAAGACGTGCACGCGGAACTCGCGCGCATCGGCCACCGCCCCTCCCCCACCCAGGAGACCGCATGACTGACGAAACCCCCGCTTCCACCGAAACCCTGGCCACCGACGCGCTGGACGCGGCACTGGCCGAACGCATGGCCGAGCTGGAGGCGAAACTCCAGCTGCGCCTGGTGCGCGCGGAACTGAAAGCCCATGCCATCCGCGCCGGCATGGTGGACCTGGACGGGCTGAAACTGGTGGATACCACCGGCCTGACCCTGAACGACCAGGACGAACTGGACGGCGGCGAACAACTGATGAACAACCTGCGCCGCGCCAAACCCTGGCTGTTCGGCGCCAGCACCTCCAGCACCAGCTCTGCCGCAGCCCCGCCCGCGCAAGCACCCCGCGCCAAACGCGCCACCGAAATGACCGACGCCGAGTGGCAAGCCAGCCGGGCTGAGATGCTGCGGCGGTTGTAGGGAAGCAAGGCCAGGGGCTTTGCCCCTGGACCCCACCAGGGACCTGAGGTCCCTGGACCCACAATAGTTCCGCCTTCGGCGGGGAGGGGCCGTCGAGGCGGTGGAGAAACCCGGGCGGCCCCTCCCCGCCGAAGGCGGAAAAGTAAAGGGGTCTGGGGCCTAAGGCCCCAGTGGGGTCCAGGGGCAACGCCCCTGGCCTTCCCTTCCCTACAACCGCCGCAGCATCTCAGCCCGGCTCGCTTGCCACTCGGCGTCGGTCATTTCGGTGGCGCG
>JAIXTK010000191.1 GCA_027483995.1 Acetobacteraceae bacterium | reverse complement strand
GTATTGGCCGCCGCATTGCCGGTGCCGCTCTGCGCGAACCCGGTGAGCTGCAGCGCCTCCACCTCCTCCGGCAAGGTGTAGTCCACCTCAGCGATCACGGTATCGGTACCCTCGCCGGGCAGTTCGGTGATCGTGTCCCCGGCGCTGTCCACGTAGTAGGTGTCGTCGCCCGTGCCGCCCGCCATGGCGTCGTCGCCGGTGCCGCCATCCAGCACGTCGTTGCCCGCCCCGGCGTCGAGGCTGTCATTGCCGCCCGCGGCAACGATGTTGTCCGCCGTGGCGCCCACCTTGTGCGCGCCGCCATAGCCGGCGCCGATCACATCGTCCCCATCCGTGCCGTACACGTTCACATCGGGCTGCCAGCTTGCCGGCGCGGCGAGCGCATAGGCGCTCTCGCCCAGCCCCGGCGCACCGATCAGCAGGTCGGGCGTGCCATCCGCGTCCATGTCCGGCCCGACCGCCACGCTGGAACCGGTGAGGCTCCCAGCCGCGCCCACCACCTTGGCCCCGCCCATGCCCTGCGCGATCAGGCCGAGATCCACCGTGCCGGCACCGCCGCCCCACACCACGTACACCGCGCCGCCATCCTCGCCGCCCTCGCCTGAATGCGGGGCACCGATGACGATATCGGCGATGCCGTCGCGGTTGAGGTCGGCACCCCCCATCACCGAAAGATCGTTCAGGTCGCCGGGCGCCTCGGCCACGATGCGGAACCCGCCGGTGCCCGCCTGCACCGCCGCCAGGTCAACAGCAGCGGTGCCGGCCTTGCCGAACACCACATAGGCCCCGTCGCCACGCGGCGCGCCCAGCAGGATATCGGCCAGCCCATCGCCGTTCACGTCGCCCAGCCCGGCCACCGCCGCACCCGCGCCATCATCGGCCGCGCCGTTGATGACGAAGCCGCCCGTGCCCGCGGCCACATTGGCCAGGTTCACGCCCGTGCCGGTCGCCTTGCCGAACACGACATACACGGCGCCGGCATGGCTGCCATGGCTGCCTGCCTCCGGCACGCCCACCAGGATCTCCGCCCGCCCGTCGCCATTGAGGTCGCCCACCGTGCCGAGCACCGCCCCCACCGCATCGCCACCGCTCGCGCCGATGATGCGGAACCCGCCCGTGCCGGCGGCCACGCTGGCAAGGCTCACGGCACTGCTGCCGGCGCGGCCCCACACCACATAGGCCGCGCCGGCATCGGCCCCACCGGCATCATTGCCGGGCGCGCCGACCAGGATCTCCGCCTTGCCATCCCCGTTCAGGTCGCCGATCGCCAGCATGGTGGTGCCCGCCGCATCGCCGGCCGCCTGGCCCTTGATGGCGAAGCCCTTGCCATCGCCGTTGAACGGGTCGCCGAGATCAACGCTCGCGGCGCCACCCGCACCCCACACCACGAAGCCCACGCCGGCATCGGCAGTGGCGCCCACATCCATGCCCGGCGCGCCCACCAGCACCTCCCCGCGCCCATCGGCATTGAGGTCGCTCACCGAGCCCACCGCGGCTCCGGCGCGATCACCCGCGTTCACGCCGTCGATGATCATGTGCACCAGCCCATCGGCCACCGTCGCCGTGCCGCCGCCGGGCAGCGGGTCCATCAGCACGAAGACGCGCCCGGCATCGATGGCCTTGTCGTCATCCCCCGGCGCGCCCACCACGATGTCCTGCCGGCCATCGCCGTTGAGGTCGCCGATGCGCGCGATCCACGGCGCGGCCGGCGCGCCCGTCACCGTCAACGCGAAATCGCCGGGGGCCACCGGGGTCAGTCGCACCGCGCCGCCCGTGGCCAGGGCCTGGGACAGGAACAGCTTGGTCTGCGGAATGGGCATGGTGGGTCTCCGGGGCGGATCAGTGACCCATCCCTTAACCCCCCAACCTGACGTGAACCTGACAGAGGGTTCGGTTACCTATCCGGCCTGCGGCAGCTCCAGGATCAGCCGCGCCCCACCCAGCGGCGAGGTGCCGATCGCCACCCGCCCGCCATACAGCGCGGCGATATCGCGCACGATCGCCAGGCCCAGCCCATGCCCGGGCACCCCCTCATCCAGCCGCTGTCCCACCCGGAACACCGCCTCGCGCGCCGCCTCCGGCAGGCCCGGCCCGTCATCATCCACATGCACCAGCAACCGGCCGCCATGGGCCGCCACCGAAACCGCCACCCGATGGCGCGCGAACTTCGCCGCGTTCTCGATCACATTGCCCAAAAGCTCATCCAAATCCTCCGCCTCCACCGCCGCCACGGCGTCCTCCCCGGCCGCCTCCAGCGCGAAATCCAGGTCGCGCTCGCGATGCATGCGCGACACGGCGGCGACGATCTCGCGCACCGCCGGCACCACCGGGGTCGCGGTGCGCGGGCGCCCGCGGGAGGCTGCGGCGCGTGCCTGGGCGAGCTGGTAATCGATCTGCCGGCGCATCCGCTCCGCTTCGCGCAGCACCACGCTGCCATCCTGCCCCGCCGCCTGCAGCCGGTGCGCCTCGTCGATCAGGATGGCCAGCGGCGTCTTCAGCGCATGGGCCAGATTGCCGGCCTGGGTGCGGGCGCGCTGCACCACCTCGTCATTGGCGCGGATCATCTCGTTCAGGCTGGTGGCCAGCGGCTGCACCTCCAGCGGCAGGTCATCCGGCAGCCGGTCCTGCTCGCCGCGGCGAATGGCCGCAAGCCCGGCGCGAATGCGCGTCAGCGGCCGCAGCCCATAGGTCACCTGCGCCACCACGGCGGCCATCAGCCCGGCCGCCACCAGCGCCAGGGAGAACGCCAGCGAGCGCGCGAAACTGCGCAGCAGCACCGCCACCTGGTCCTCGCCGATCGCCACGCTGATCCGCACCGGCGCGCTGCCGCCGGCGGGCACCACCGCGCGATCAAGCTGGCGCACCGCTCCCTCCGGCCCCACGCCCTCATGCAGCGCCTCGGCCGGGCCCGGCGAGAGCCGGAACGCCCCCAGCGACGGCGAGCGCAACAGCACCCCTGCCCCCTCCATTTGCCAGTAATAGCCGCTGCCGGGCTCGCCGAAGCGGTGGTCGCTCATCTCCGTGCGCAGCCCCAGCGCGCCACCGGGCCCCTGCACCACCATCGCGGCCAGTTCGCCGCCATGGTGGCCCAGCTCCTCCTCGATCTCCGCCAGCAGATGGGTGCGCATCACCGCGTAGAGCGCACCGCCGCACAGGGCGAGCCCCAGCCCGATCCACACCAGCGCCCCCAGCACCAGCCGCAGCCGGAAACTGCGCCGCCAGCGCGCGGGCGCGGCCGGGTCAGCCAAGCCGGTAGCCCAGCCCGCGCACCGTGCGGATCGCCTCGCGCCCGATCTTCTTGCGCAGCCGTGCCACCAGCACCTCGATCGTGTTCGGTTGCGCCTCGGCATCCAGCGCATAGACATGGTCGGCGATGTCGCTCTGCGGCACGATCCGGCCCTGGCGCAGCATCAGGTAGGACAGGATCTGGAATTCCCGCGCCGTGAGGTCGAGCGGCTGCCCGGCCAGGCTGGCGGTGTTGGAAACCGTATCCAGCGCAATCTCGCCATGGCGCAGCACCGGCCCGCTGGCCCCGGCGGCGCGGCGGATCAGGGCCCGCAACCGCGCCACCACCTCCGCCACCTGGAACGGCTTGCCCAGGTAATCGTCCGCCCCCGCGTTCAGCCCCTCCACCCGCTCCGTCCAGCCGGCCCGGCCGGTCAGGATCAGCACCGGCATGCCGCGCCCGGCGGTGCGCCAGCGCTTCAGCACCTCCAGCCCCGAAAGCGTCGGCAGGCCGAGATCCAGCACCACGGCATCGAAGCTCTGGGTATCGCCGAGATACCACCCGGCATCGCCATCCGGCGCGCACTCCACCACGAACCCGGCCTCGGCCAGCGCGTCGCGCAGGCGCCCGGCCAGTTGCAGGTCATCCTCCACCAGCAGGATGCGAATCGGTCCCTCTCCCCGGCGCCGCCGCCCGGTTCGTTCAGGTTCGGATACGCCGCCCATCAGGTCGGCGACCATCCAACACTCTACACACGCCATCGAAACACACGCCATCGAACCCCGCCAGTACGGCGGCGCGGGTCCACCTCCTGCCCCGCCTCACCCCACCTCTTCCCCGCCCACCTCCCCCGGCGCCGTCGCCCAGGCCAGTTCCACCAGCGTCACCACCCGCCGCCCGGCCCCGTCCACCTGGGTCACGATCAGCCCCTGCTCCTCGATGAACGCCAGCACCCGCCGCGCCCGGCCCAGCGATCGCGTGCCATAGGCGCGTGCGAACGCCGCATCCCCCGGGCACGGCGCCCCCTCCTTCGCCGCCCGCGCGATCATCAGGAAGATGCCCTGCATGTCCTCCGGCAGCGTCGCCGCGCGCAGCTCCACGTCCCGCCAGGCCGGCTCGTCCAGCATCGCCCCGCCCACCCCGGCCCGCGCCCGCGTCAGCATCCGGCGGAACGCCGCCAGGTCGCGCACGCCGGCCTCCAGCTTCTCGATCCGGCAGCGCACCAGGAAATCCTGGTACAGCACGCTGGCAGAGCGGAACCCCGCCTCCGGGTCCGCCAGGATCGCCCCCAGCACCCCCTCCACCCGCGCCCGCAGCGCCGCCACCGCCTCCAGGCTGGGCGGGTCCAGCACCAGGTCGCCCTGCCGCTCCCGCCCCGCCCGCTCCCGCGCCCCTGGCGCTGCGGCCACCAGCTGCGCCAGCAGGTCTGGCACCGGCTGCGGCGGCACCCGCCGCGGCGCCCGTGGCGTCGCCGGGGCAGCGGCCAGAATCACCGCCCTGGGATCCTCCAGCCCCGCCTCCGGCAACGGCATCAGGCGGGAGGGCGCATGCCGCGCCTGCGTCTCCGTCGGCCCGATCCGCAGGCTCAGCGGCCGCCGGCTCAGCGCCGGCCCCAGCGCCATGAAATGCCCGCGCTCCAGGTCGCGGAACGCCTCGGCCTGGCGCCGCTCCATCCCCAGCAGATCAGCCGCCCGCGCCATGTCGATATCCAGGAAGGTCCGCCCCATCAGGAAGTTGGAGGCCTCGGCCGCCACGTTCTTGGCCAGCTTCGCCAGGCGCTGCGTGGCGATCACCCCGGCCAGCCCGCGCTTGCGCCCCCGGCACATCAGATTGGTCATCGCCCCCAGCGAAGCCCGCCGCGCATCGTCGGAAACCTCGCCCGCCACCGCCGGCGCGAACAACTGCGCCTCGTCCACCACCACCAGCATCGGGTACCAATGCTCGCGCCCCACCTCGAACAACCCGTCCAGGAACGCCGCCGCCCGCCGCAGCTGCCCCTCCGCGTCCAGCCCCTCCAGGTTCAGCACGGTGGAAACCCGGTGCATCCGCGCCCGTTCGCCGGCCAGCACCAGTTGCTGTTCCGATTCCCCCTCGGCATCGATCACCAGATGGCCGAACCGCTCGCCCAGGGTCACGAAATCCCCCTCGGGGTCGATCACCGCCTGCTGCACCCAGCCGGCGCTCTGCTCCAGCAGCCGCCGCAGCAGGTGGGATTTGCCGGAGCCGGAATTGCCCTGCACCAGCAGCCGCGTCGCCAGCAGCTCTTCCAGATCGAGCACCGCCGCCGCGCCACCCGCGCTCCGTCCCATCTCGATCGCTACCGTCATGCCCGACTCGAAACCCCGCGCGCGAAGGGGGCTATCAACCCCACCGCGCCGCATCCGGCAACCTCCCACCCCATCGAACGTCAAAAAATCTTTCTAACTATCCCTTGCATCGCGCCGTCGCTGGGCGTATATTCCCATCCATGACATGGGCATGGCACAACCCCGTACCGGTTGCACACGACCACCCACCCCACCCGGGGCTGGACCTGATCGCACGCCTGGACTCCGTCTTCGCCCCCCTGTTCCAGCGCATCGCCGCCTGCCATGCGCTGCTCCCCCTCCTCCTCCCGCTCGCCTGCGCCCGCCTCATGCGCGCCCGCGCCCGCATCACGGCCATCCTCACCGCCGTCGTGGATGGCACCTGGCAGGCCCCGCGCCCCAACGCCGGCAGGGGCGCAGCCCCGCGAGGCGCAGCGACGCGCGCCCCGCGCACCACCCCGCACAAGCGCGCACCGGCCCCCTATCTCCCCCGCCGCAAAGGCTGGCTCGGCCACGTGACGGACCACCACGTCCGCGCCCACGCCAGTCAGCTCACCCACCTGCTGGCCGACCCCGGCACCCAGGCCATCCTCGCCCGCGCCCCCGCCACCGCCCGCGCCGCCCTCATCCGCGCGCTGCGCGGCCCCACCCGCCTGCTCGGGCTCGATCTCCCCTCCCAGCTCCAACTCCCCGGCCCCCCACGCCCGCCGCGCGCTCGGAAGAATCTTCTCTCCCCTCGGCAAAGCCGGGGGGAGCCGGAGGGGGGCTCTCCTCTCCGCACCACCCAAGCCGGCGGCCTCCTCCCCACCGACCACCCGATCCCCAGGAACGCCCTCGCCTTCGCCCGCTACAACCGCCGAAGATTCGGAAAAGGCGGCTGACCCGCCAGGACCAGCCGCCTCCTATTCATTCCGATATCAACCCATTCCGGCAATAACTAACCCAGCGCCGGAACCTCCCGCGCCAGCCCGCCGAACAAATCCAGCATCCGCTCCCGCCACGCGAACACCGGGTCGCTCTCCTCCAGCAGCCGGAACGGGCTCGAACACCGCGCCCACTGGAACGCCCCGAACACCGCGTAGTCGGCATAATCCGGCTCCACCCCGCCCAGATACTCCTGCGCCACCACCACATGCCGCAGCGGCGCCAGCAGCGCACGGAAATGCACCACCTGCGTCTCCCGGTCCGCGGTCACCTGCGCAAGCGTCATCCCGAACCGCTTCTCCCGGCTCTCGATGAAATACGCCCGCCCCTTCGCATCCAAAATCGCCGGAATGTCGGAAACGATCAGCCGCACCACCGCCGGGTGCAGCACTGCATTGGTCCATTCCATCACAAAGCGCCGCGCGGCGGGATCGCCCTGGAACAGCGAGGGCGCATTCGGATACGCCTCGTCCAGATAGGTCGCGATTGCCGTGGAATCGTGCACCACCCGCTCGCCGTCCACCAGCACCGGCACCTTGTCCGTCCCCGCGAAGCCCAACCGCTCGGTCTCGGTGAAGCGCCACGGCACCACATCGGCCTCCAGCCCCTTGTGCGCCAGCGCCATCCGGCTGCGCCAGCAATACGGGCTGAACCGCCGCGCCGGATCCTCGCCGACAAGTTCATAAAGCTGTCGCGGCATGGCGGACTCCCTGCTGGCACCGTGGCAAACCCCACGGCTCCGGTGATAGCCCTCAAGTATGGACCCGGGGGCCAACGGCGCAACGCGCCATTTCGTTCGGACTGCCCTCGCCGGTGCCGCTGCCGCATGCGCCGGGAACGGCATCGCGCGCTTTGCCTACGTGCCGATCTTCCCGGCCATGGTCACGGCCGGCTGGGTCGATGGCGGCCAGGCCGGCCTGCTCGGCGCCGCCGCCCTGGCCGGCTACCTCGCTGGCATCCTCGCCGGCCGCACAACGGCCCGCCGCCTCGGCGTTCCCGCCACGCTCGACCTCGGCATGGCCCTCGTCGTCCTCTCGCTCGCCGCCTGCGCCTGGAATGCCGGCTTCCCCTGGCTGATGGCCTGCCGTGCCCTGGCCGGCGTGGCCGGCGGCCTGCTGATGGCGCTGGCCGGCCCCGCCACCCAGGCCAGCGTGCCGCCGCAGCGCCGCGGCACCGCCGGCGGCCTCGTCATCGCCGGGGTCGGCATCGGCGTGGTCGCCGGTGCCCTGATGGTCCCGCCTTTGCTCGCCCATGGCCTGCCCGCCACCTGGCTCGGCATCGCCACCGCCGTCGCCCTGCTCTGGGCCGCCGTTCGCCGCCACTGGCCCAGCATGGAACTGCACGGCGCCGCCGCCCAACGCCCGCCGCCCGCCCTGCTGCTGCTCGCCACCTACGGCCTGCACAGCGCCGGCATGGTGCCGCCGATGGTCTATCTCGCCGACCTCGCCGCCCGCGGCCGCGGCATGGGCATCGCCGCCGGCGCCCTGACCTGGCTGCTCTTCGGCCTCGGCGGCATCATCGGCGGGGTCATGAGCGGCCGGCTGGTGGACCGCATCGGCAGCCGCCCGGCGCTGCTGCTCTGGCTCGGCGTGCAGGGCCTGGCCCTGGGCCTCGCCTTGCTGCCCTCGCCCGCCGCCGTGATCGCGGCTGCCATCGCCGCCGGCTTCGCCGCCATGGGCGTCACCACCGTCACGCTCTCCGTCTGCCGGGAGATCTCGCCCGCCCAATCCGCCGCCCTCTGGGTACGGGCCACGGCGGTGTTCGGCGTGGTGCAGACGGCGGTCGCCTTCGCCCTCGCCCCGCTCTTCGCAGCCACCGGCGAAAGCCACGACATGGTCTTCGCCATCGGCCTCGCCAGCTCCCTGGCCGCCCT
>JAIXTK010000194.1 GCA_027483995.1 Acetobacteraceae bacterium | reverse complement strand
GTTGCGCCCGCCGTAGCGGCGCACGCGCACATTGGCCTGCTCCGCATGGCCGACGAAGCCTTCCAGCATGCACAGGCGCGAGCAGTATTCGCCCATCATCGCGCTGGCCGCATCGGTCAGCACGCGCTGGTACGTGACGGTTTTCAGGAACTTGCCGACCCAGAGGCCGCCGGTATAGCGGGCGGCGCCCAGCGTGGGCAGCGTGTGGTTGGTGCCGATCACCTTGTCCCCGTAGCTCACATTGGTCCGCGGGCCGAGGAACAGCGCGCCGTAATTGGTCATGCGGGACAGGAAAACCTCTGGATCGCGCGTCATCACCTGCACGTGCTCGCTGGCGATGCGGTCGGCCTCGGCGATCAGCTCGTCTGTCGTGTCGCACAGGATCACCTGGCCGAAATCGGCCCAGGCCTGGCGGGCGATCGGCGCGGTGGGAAGGATGGTAAGCAGGCGCTCCACCTCCGCCATCGTCTCGCGCGCCAGCTTTTCGCTGTCGGTCAGCAGCACGGCCGGGGAGGTGGGGCCGTGCTCGGCCTGGCCCAGCAGGTCGGTGGCGCACATCTCGGCATCCACCGAGTCGTCGGCGATGACGAGGGTTTCGGTGGGGCCGGCGAGGAGATCGATGCCGACGCGGCCGAAGACCTGGCGCTTGGCTTCGGCGACATAGGCGTTGCCGGGGCCAACGAGGAAATCGACGGCGGGGATGCTCTCGGTGCCGTACGCCATGGCGGCGATGGCCTGGATGCCGCCGACGATGTGGATCTCATCGGCGCCGGCCAGCGCCATCGCCACGATCACCGCCGGGGCCGGCTTGCCCTCGAAGGGCGGGGTGCAGGCGACGATGCGGCGCACGCCGGCGGTGCGGGCCGTGACGATCGCCATGTGGGCGGAGGCGACCAGCGGATACTTCCCGCCGGGCACATAGGCGCCCACCGTGTCGATCGGGATGTTCTTGTGGCCCAGCACGATGCCGGGGAGCGTTTCGACCTCGATATCGCGCAGGGCGGCCTTCTGGTGCTCCGCGAAATTTCGCACCTGGGCCTGGGCGAACTTGATGTCCTCGATCTGCCGCGGGGTGAGCTGGGCGAAGCAGGACTCGATCTCCGCCTGGGTGAGGCGGAAGCTCGGCGGGGCCCATTTGTCGAATTTCTGCGAGTATTCGCGCACGGCCGCGTCGCCGCGTGCCTGGATGTCGGACAGGATGCCTTCCACCGTGGCCTTCACGCGCGCGGCGTCTTCGGCCTTGGCGTCCAGGCTACGGCCGGGCTTGAGAATACGGATCATGGGCGGTGGTTCCTGGGGCGGGGCGGAAGAGGAAAGAGTAGAGGGAACCGCCAAGACGCCAAGGACGCAAAGGGATCGCCAAGGGTGCCTTGGCGACGTCTTGGCGTCCTTGGCGCCTTGGCAGTGAAGACTTAGCTGACCTTGACCAATGCCTTACCGGTGTTGGCGCCCGAGAGCATGCCGACGAAGGCGGCCGGGGTGTTTTCCAGCCCTTCGGTGATGGTGCGGCTCCAGACGAGTTTTCCGCTGGCGATACGGTCGGAGAGGTCGGCCAGGGCGGGCGGGAAGTGTTCCGGGTGGTCGGAGATGATGAAGCCGGTGAGCGTGACCTTGCAGGTGAGCAGCACGGTGGCATCGGCGATCGGCTGGAGGGCGGCCTTGTAGCCGCTGCCGATCAGGCCGCAGAGCGCGATGCGGGCGAAGGGGTTCAGGCGGCGCATGGCGGCATCGAGCACGGCGCCGCCGACATTCTCGAAGATGCCGTCGATCCCGTCGGGTGCTGCGGCGGCGAAGTCGGCGGTGAGGTTGTTCGCCTTGTAGTCGATGCAGGCATCGAAGCCGAGTTCCTCTACCACATGGCGGCACTTGTCCGGCCCACCGGCAACGCCGATGACGCGGGCCCCTTCCTGCTTGGCGAGCTGGCCCACGACCGAGCCGACGGCGCCGGCGGCGGCGGAGACGACGAAGGTCTGGCCGGGCTTGGGGGCGATCAGCTTGAGGGTGCCGTACCAGGCGGTAACGCCGGGCATGCCGGCCGGGCCGAGATAGGCTTCCAGCGGCAGCTTGGTGGCATCGACCTTGCGCAGCAGCTTGCCGTTGAGAACGGAGAAATCCTGCCAGCCGCCGGAGCCCACGACGGTATCACCGGGCTTGAAGCCGGGGTGGCGGGATTCCACCACCTCGCCGGCCATGCCGCTGCCCATCACCTGGTCCAGCGCCTGGGGCGGCACGTAGCTTTTCACGTCGTTCATGCGCATGCGCATGTAGGGGTCGACGGAGACGAAGCGGTGGCGCACCAGCACCTCGCCCTCGGCGGGCTCGCCGGCCGGGACGGTCTCCATGCGGAAATTGTCCACGCTTGCCGTGTCTTTCGGGCGGTTGGCGAGAACGATGCGGCGGTTCTGCATGTTGGTGGCCATGGTGGTATCTCCCTAGGAAGGATTCTTCTTTTTCTGAAGAAAAAGAAGCAAAAAGACTTTTATGAATTAGGTGCGGGATTATCCCCAGCGCCCAGTCATAAAAGTTTTTTGGTTCTTTTTTTCAAAAAAGAACGCGCTTGCTTTCTCAGTACGTCGCCCGCCCACCGGAGCAATCAAACACCGCCCCAGTGGAGAAACTGGCCTCCTCACTGCACAGCCAGCACACCATCGCCGCGACCTCATCCACCGTGCCGAAGCGCCCCATCGGGATCTTGGACAGCATGAAGTCGATCTGCGATTGCGCCATCTGGTCGAAGATCGGGGTGGCAACGGCGGCGGGGGTGACGCAGTTCACCCGGATATCGGTCTTCGCCAGTTCCTTGCCCAGGGACTTGGTGAGCCCGATCACCGCGGCCTTACTGGCGGAGTAGGCCACCGCGTTGGGGTTGCCTTCCTTGCCGGCGATGGAGGCGATGTTGACGATGCGGCCCCAGCCGCCGGCCAGCATGTGCGGCACCACGGAGCGGTTGCAGTAGAAGACGCCGTTCACGTTGACGTCCATGATCCGCTGCCAGTCGGCGATCGGGTATTCCCAGGTGGGTGCGTTCGGCCCGGCGATGCCGGCGAGGCCACCAGCATGTCGATCCGGCCCAGCGCCTGTGCCGTGGTCACGCCGGCCTGCATCACTGCGGCGGCATCCACCAGGTCCAGGCATTCCGTGTGCACGGGCACGCCGAGCCTGGCCGCGGCGCCATCCAGCGCGGCGCGGTCGCGGTCCCAGATTGACAACGTGGCCCCTTCGGCCGCCAGGCGCCGGGCGATGGCGAAGCCGATGCCAGACACCCCGCCCGTTACCACCGCCACCCGTCCTGCGAAACGCCCTGCCATCGCCGCCTCCCTCGCGCTGGATGCCTAGATAGGCCGCGCGGGCCTTCCATGCCCAGCCCCCTCTCTTGCCGCGCCCCGCCCCGGGTCTATGCTCCGTGCCCGAAGTCGAGGAGCCCTGCTTATGCCCATCCCCACCGAATCCTGGGTCCAGATCGGCGCCGCCAGTACGCCAGTGTTCTCCAAGGACGGCACGCGGCTGTTCCATTTGCGTGGCGCCGGCCTGCCGCAGGTGTGGGTGATGGATTTGGATGGTGGCAACGCCCAGCAGCTGAGCTTCCACGACGAGAAGGTCGGCACGCTGCGCCGCGCGCCCACGGATGACCGGCTGATCTGGGCCATCGACGCCGGCGGCGACGAGCTGCACCAGTTCTGGCTGCTGGAGCCCGGCGGCACGCCGCGCGCGCTGACCACCAACAGCGCCGTGATGCATAATTTCGGCGGCTGGTCGCCGGATGGCACCCGCATCGCCTATTCCGCCAACGACCGCGACCCGAAGTATTTCGATGCGGTGGTGATGGATCTCACCACCGGTGGCACCGTGCGCCTGCATCACGGCCCCTGCGTGATCTCGGTGGCCGCCTGGTCGCCCGATGGCGCGCGCCTCGCCATCATCGAGGACCATGGCGGCATCGACCAGAAGCTGATCCTGATCACGGTCGCCACCGGCGCCGCGCAGGAGGTGCCGCGCGCCCGCCCCACCCGTTACCAGGCCCTGCGCTGGACACCCTCCGGCGAGCTGATGGCGATCACCGATGCGCCGGACGCCGATTTCCTGCAGCTCTGCCGCATCGATGAAGCCACGGGGGCGGCCACCCCGGTGTTTGCCCCGCTGTTCCGCGAAGTGGAAGCCTGGGCCCTGGCGCCAGACAAGCAAACGCTGGCCACGATCGAGAACGACCGCGGCTACGCCACGCTGCGCGTCGGCCCGATCGGCACCAACCGCCCGGCCATCACCGGCCTGCCGGAGGGCATCGTCGCCGAGATGGCCTGGAAGCCCGATTCCTCGCAGCTATTCGTCACCGCCCAGGGCCCCACCAACCCGCCCACCCTGTTCGCCGTGTCCGACGGCCGCGCCACGCGCCTGAACCTGCCGGATACGCTGTCCCCCGCCAGCCTCTCGCCCGAGGCACTCGTGCCCATGCAGTTGGTGGAATGGGTGAGCTTCGACGGCACCCGCATCCCCTCCTTCTACGCCCTGCCGAAGACGCCGGCCCCGCCGGGCGGCTACCCCGCCGTGATGTGGATCCATGGCGGCCCCTCCAGCCAAACCCGCGCCAATTTCCGGCCGGACACGCAGATGCTGCTGGACCAGGGCTTCGCGGTTCTGCTGCCCAACATGCGCGGCAGCACCGGCTACGGCCGCGCCTACATGGAGGCGGACGAACTGCACCTGCGCGAGCACTACATCGAAGACAT
>JAIXTK010000379.1 GCA_027483995.1 Acetobacteraceae bacterium | reverse complement strand
GGGCTGACGGCCGAGGACATGGTGCATCTCTACGAACAGATGCAAATGCTGCGGAAGTTCGAGCTCGCCGCCCAGGTCGCCTGCCGCGCCGGCGAAACCCCGGGCTTCCTCCATCTCTACATCGGCGAGGAAGCCACCGCCGTGGGCGTCTGCGCCCATCTGCGCAAGACGGACTGGATCACCTCCACCCATCGCGGCCACGGCCACGCGCTGGCCAAGGGCATGGACCCCAAGGTGCTCATGGCCGAGCTGTATGGCAAATCCGGCGGCAGCGTCGGCGGCCGCGGCGGCACCATGCATCTGTATGAACGCGCCATCGGCCTGTTCGGCACCAACGGCGTGGTCGCCTCCGGCGCGCCCCAGGCCGTGGGCGCCGCGTTGGCCGCCCGCCACATGGGCACCGACGGCGTGGCCGTGGCCTTCTTCGGCGACGGCGCCACCAGCCACGGCGCCTTCCATGAGGCGCTGAACTTCGCCGGCATCCAGCGCGCGCCGGTGATCCTGGTGTGCGAGAACAACCTCTACGCCACGGCCACCCCGCTCAACACCGTCACCCTCAACCCCGAGATCGCCAGCCGCGCCGCGGCCTACGGCATCCCCGGCGTGGCGGTGGACGGCAACGACGTGGTGGCCGTCTGGACCGCGATGAAGCAGGCCGCCGAGCGCGCCCGCCGCGGCGAGGGCCCCACCCTCATCGAATCCAAGACCTACCGCACCGTCGGCCACCATGAGGGCGATACCGTCACCGGCACCTACCGCACCCAGGCGGAAGTGGACGACTGGCTCAAGCGCGACCCCGTCACCACCTTCCGCGCCCGCCTGATCGAGGAATTCGGCATCACGACAGACAAGACCCTGGGTGCCATCGACAAGCGCATCGACGATGAGGTCTCGGCCTCCGTCGAATTCGCCCGCAACTCCGCGGAGCCCGACCCAAAAACCGTCTTCCGCCACACCTATGCCGACCCGATCAACCCGCCCGAGGCGCTGGCCGCCCCCAAGGCGCGCAAAACCGTCGAGACCGGCTGGCTCGATGCGGTGCGCGACGGCCTGGCCGAGGAAATGCGCGCCAACCCCAACATCATCTATTACGGCGAGGGCACCGGCGAGCGCGGCGGCACGTTCGGCCACACCAAGGGGCTCTATCAGGAATTCGGCGCGCATCGCATGGTGGACACCCCCATCAGCGAACTCGGCTTCACCGGCGCCTCCCTCGGCGCCTCGGCCACCGGCGTGCGCTGCATCGCCGACCTGATGTTCGCGGACTTCCTGTTCGAAGCCGCCGGGCAGATCGCGCTGCAGGCCGCCAAGCTGCGCTACATGTCCAACGGCCAGATGAATGCGCCCATGGTCATCCGCGTCGGCGCCGGCACCGTGCGCTCCACCGGGCCGCACCATAGCGGCACCTACCACTCCATCTGGTCGCACATCCCCGGCCTGCTCGTCGCCATGCCCTCCACGCCGGCCGACGCCAAGGGCCTGATGAAGACCGCCCTGCGCGCCGGTGACCCGGTGATCATGCTGGAAACCAAGGCCCTGTTCAGCAGCCGCGGCCCGGTGCCGGAGGGCGATGACCACTACGTGCCATTCGGCGTCGCCCGCATCGCCCGCCAGGGCAAGCACATCACGCTCGCCGCTGCCGGCCAGATGGTGCAGCGCTCGCTGGAAGCCGCCGAACTGCTGGCCGCCGAGGGGATCGAGGCCGAGGTGATCGATCTGCGGACCATCCAGCCGCTGGATGTGGACACGGTTGCCGACAGCGTCCGCAAGACCCACCGCCTGCTGGTGGTGGATGAAGGCTGGCCGATGATGGGCCTGGGCGCCGAACTCGGCCAGGCGATGAACGAGCTCTGCTGGGACCAGCTGGACGCCCCCGTGGGCCGCCTGCACACCGCCCCCGTCACCCACCCCTTCGGCCCCGCGCTGGAACGCGCCATGCTGGTCAACGCCGACCTCGTCGCCCAGCGCGCGAAAGAGGTGATCGGCGGAAAGGCCACGCCCCCCTGGCGCTGGAAGGGCCGCACCGACGGCATGCAGGCGGACATCAGCATCGCCGCCCCCGCCGCCGCCAAAGCCGCCGCGCCGGCCGCCGCCGAACCCACTATCGCGGGCGAGCCGATCAAGATGCCCTTCGGCGACCTCACCGTGGATTCCGGCAAGCTGGTCCGCTGGACCGTCGCCCCAGGTGCCTCGGTGAAAAAGGGCGAAACCGTCGCCGAGATCGAAACCGACAAGGCCGTGGTCGAAATCGAAGCCCCCGCGAGCGGCACCGTCACCCAACTCGTCACCGAGCCCGGCACCATCGTAAAGATGGGCGGCACGATCGGAGCCGTTCAATGAAGATCCTCTACCTCAACTACCCGCTCCCGTCCGACGGGCTGGAACAGGCCACCTTCGGGAGTGCGGCCACGCTCGCCATGTATCCCATCGGCGGCCAGCCCACCGCGCAGGAAATGGCGGAGGCCGACGGCATCATCACCGGCTCCGCCAACCACGACGTGGGGCCGGTGGACCAGTACCCGAACTGCAAGATCATCCTCCGCCTCGGCGTCGGCTACGACAATCTGGACCTGCGCGCCTGGGCCGCCCGTGGCGTGCCGGTCTGCAACGTGCCGGATTACGGCACCAGTGAGGTCGCGGACCACGCCGTCACCCTCATGGTCTCGCTGGCCCGCGGCATCGTCCACTACCAGGAGCGCCTGCGGTCCGACCCGATCGGCAACTGGGGCTGGTCCCCCGCGCCGCCGCTGATGCGCCGCCTGCGCGACAACACCTTCGGGATCATCGGCTTCGGCCGCATCGGCATGGCCGCCGCCCGCCGCGCCGCCGGCTTCGGCATGGACATCGTGTTCTACGATCCGCATCTGCCCAACGGCGTCGAGCTCGGCTTCGGCTGCCGCCGCGTGCATTCGGTCAACGAGCTGATGGCCCAGTCGGATGCGGTCAGCCTCCACGCCCCCAGCACCGATGAAACCCGCCACATCATCAACGCCCAGAGCCTCGCCGCCGCCAAGCAGGACCTCATCCTGATCAACACCGCCCGCGGCCCGCTGGTCGACCTCGATGCCCTGCACGACGCCCTGAAATCCGGCCAGATCGGTGGCGCCGCGCTCGATGTCTTCCCCAGCGAGCCGCCCACGCCGCTCCCCCGGCTGCTGGCCGCCTGGCGCGACCGCGAAGCCTGGCTGGCCGACCGCCTCCTGGTCACGCCCCACGCCGCCTTCTTCTCGCCGCCCGCCAATCTGGATATCCGCCGCAAGGCCGCCGAGTGCCTGCTGGTCTTTCTGCGTGACAACCGCCTCACCAACTGCGTCAACCTCGACCTGCTGAAGCGCAACCGCTAAAGTCTGCGCTGACCCGCTGGATGGTCGGCTGCGTTAACCGACGGAAAACGCATAGCTGAGCGAATAGGCATCTCCGCGATGCCGGGCAACGGTGAACTCCGCCGGCTGCCCGGCCTCGTCGAGATACACGATCTCGCTCACCAGAACCGCCGCGCCCACCTCAACCTCCAGCCGCCGCGCCAGCGCGCTGTCCGCCAGCGCCGCCCGCACCGTCACCCGCACGCCCGAAAGCCGTAACCCCAGATGCCGCTGCACGCTGCGGAACACCACCACATCGTCGAAATCCCGCCGCGTCAGCCGCGCTCCGATCGCCGGCGGAAAGAAGATCGTCACGTCGCTCAGCGGTGCGCCCTCGCGCAGCACGCGCCCGCGCAGGCACGGCACCTTCGTGCCTGGCTCCAGCCCGAACACGGCCTCCGCCACGGCGGAGCGCACCGCCTGCCACTCGGCAATTTCCAGGCTCGCCCCCTCGGTCGCGGCGGCGATGTCGTCCAGCGAGTTCATCTGCCGCACCGCCGGCCCGCGCGGCTCGGTGCTCACCACCACTGCGGGCTTGGCCGGCCGCTTCTCGATCAGCCCATCCGCCTCCAGCTCGCGCAAAGCGTGCCGCACCGTGATCAGGCTCACCCCGAATCCGCGGGCCAGCACCGCCTCGGTCGGCAATTCCGCCCCCACCGCCAGCCGACCACCGGCAATGGCCGCGCGCACCCGCGCCGCCACCTGGCGGTAGAGCTTGCCATCGGCGCGGTTCAGCGCCCGGGTCAGGCGGGACAGCGGCATCCCCTTCTCCTGCCCCGTCCCGCGAGTCACGGCAAGCACCGCGCCCGGCGCATCGCCCTCCTGCGCGGAACGGCTATCCTCTGGCAGCCCCCAAAGGTAAATTCTCTGTAACGTGGAAACCGTTCTCGCCATCGATCTGGGAGGGAGTTCACTGCGGGCGGCACTCGTGGCGCGCGATGGCACCGTCGTGGCCAGCGCCCAGCGCACCCACCGCATCGCCGAGGAAGCCGACGCCACCACCTGGTGGACCATGCTTCTGGAAGCCGTGGCCGAGCTGCCCGCCGCCGAGGTCCGCGCCATCGTCCCCACCGGCTTCACCCGCAGCCAGGTCCTGGTGGACGTCTCCGGCACCCCCGTCCGCCCCGCGCAATGCTTCCCCGACACCCGCGCCACCGCCGAAGCCGCCGCCCTGGCCGGCGCGGAAAAGGGCACCTGGGTGGAAATGACCGCCTTCCACCCCCTCGCCCGCCTCGCCTGGGCCCGCGCGGACGACCCCTTCGCCTTCGCCCGCGCCCGCCACCTGCTGCAGCCGAAAGACTACCTCACCCTGCGCCTCACCGGCCGCGCCGCCACAGACCGAATCAGCAACGCCTGGGCGCTGGAGCGCCGCACCGGGCGCCGCTCGCTCTCCGTCTTCAACGCCGCCCATATCTATGCCGGCCTGCTGCCAGACCTGTACGACCCCTGGGACATCGTGGGCCGCTGCACCGCCGCCCTGCCGGGCTACGAAGGCATCCCCGTGCTCTGCGGCGCCATGGATACCTGGTGCGCCGCCCTCGGCGCCGGCGCTGGCCGGCCCGGCGATGCCTACCTCATCGCCGGCACCACCGATGCCGGCGGCGTGCTCGGCGACACGCCGACGGATGCCGAGGGCCTCGTCACCCTCCCCTGGGGCATCGGCCTGTTCCACACCGGCGGCCCCAGCGGCGCGGGCGCCGATTGCCTGCAATGGCTGGCGGACCTCCTGGGCCAGCCAGATCCCGCCGCCATCGTCGCCCTGGCCGAAGCTGCCTCGCCTGCCGCCGCCCCGCTGATCTTCCTCCCCGCCCTCGCCGGCGAGCGCGCGCCCAGCTGGGCCGCGACCACCCGCGGCAGCTTCGCCGGGCTGGACCGCGACCACGGCGCCTCCGAACTCGCCCGCGCCGTGCTGGAAGGCGTGGCCTTCGCCGACCGGGACCTGCTGGGCGGCCTGCCCTTCGACCGGCTGTTCCTCGCCGGCGGCGGCGCCCGCTCCGACCTGTGGTGCCAGATCCGCGCCGACGTGCTGGGCTGCCAGATCCTGCGCACCGGCGACCAGCCGGGCCTGCTTGGCGCCGCCATGCTCGGCTGGGCCGGAATCGGCGCATTCCCCAGCCTGCCCGCCGCGCAATCCGCCTTCACCGCCACTGCCGACGAGTTCCGGCCAGACCATACCGTCAGCGCCCGCACCCAGCGCCTGTTCGAAGCCTACAAGCAAGTCCAGGCCGCAGCCGCCCTGATGGCGCATACGCTCAGCCGGTTCTGAGCAAGCGCCTTCTTTTTCTAGAGAAAACGAACATACTTGCGTCCTGACCGACCCGGAGCCGGATGCCATGGCCAAGCCAGACCGCCACCTCACGCGTGCTCTCGCCCTGCTGGAAACCATCCCCTTCATCGATGGGCACAACGACCTCCCCTGGGTCATCCGCAACGACAGCCATGCCAAAGGGGATGTGGCCGCCTACAACCTCGCCCGCCAGCGCAACGATGGCGACACGGACATCCCCCGCCTGCGCGAAGGCCGGGTCAGCGGCCAGGTCTGGGCCGCCTACATCCCCACCGAGATCGAGCACCCCGGCCGCGCCGTGCTGGAGCAGATCGACATCGTGCTGCAGATGAACGCCGCCCACCCCGATGTCTTCCTGCCGGTGAAGCGCGCGTCCGATTTCGCCCGCGCCAAGAAGGCCGGCAAGATCGCCTCCATGCTGGCCGTCGAAGGCGGCGTGGGGCTCGAAAACGCGCTGGCCCCGCTGCGCGTCTGGCATGCCGCCGGCGCCCGGCTGATGACCCTCTGCCACAACGGCACGCTGGACTGGTGCGACAGCGCCACGGATGAGGCCCGCCACAACGGCCTCACCGCATTCGGCCGCGCCGTGGTGCGGGAGTTGAACCGCCTGGGCATGATCGTCGATTGCGCCCATGTTGCCCCCAGCGTCATGCGCCAGGTGCTGGAGATCAGCACCGCCCCCATCGTCTTCAGCCATTCCAACGCCCGCGCCCTGTGCGACCACCCGCGCAACGTGCCGGATGACGTGCTGGATCTGGTGCGCCAGAAGGGCGGCCTCGTCATGGCCACCTTCATCCCGGATTTCCTCAGCGAATCCGTCCGCCAATGGATGGGCCCGCTGCGCGCCAGCTTCGTGCTGCACACGGAAGCCGAGCGCCTGTCCAAGATCGCCATCCACGAGAAGAAACACGGCCCCCGCCCCCTGGCGAAGCTGGAGGATGTGGCCGACCACATCGAATACATCGCCGGCAAGGTCGGCGCCGAGAACTGCGGCATTGGCAGCGACTTCTTCGGCGTCGCCACCACCCCCACGGGGCTGGAGGATGTGCGCCGATTCCCCAATCTCCTGGCCGAAATGCTGCGCCGCGGCTGGTCGGAGGATCAGGTGGTCGGCCTGGCCGGCGGCAACTTCATCCGCACCTTCCGCGCCGTGGAACGCGAAGGCGCTCGCCTGCGCCGCACGGAAAAAGTGCCCTACGGCACAACAGCCACCATCACGTCTTGACCCCGGGCGCCACCTGTCGTTCAAGGCTCCCGGCGAGCCTGTAGCTCAGTTGGTAGAGCACCGGACTTTTAATCTGGTGGTCGTGGGTTCGAGCCCCACCGGGCTCACCAGGATCTGTTGGCCGGGAAGGAAGCGCGTTCTTTTTTGAAAAAAAGAACCAAAAAACTTTTTTCCGTTTGCGGTGTCGCCGCCGAGGTTACCCGCCACCAAAGATAAAAGTCATTTTGCTTCTTTTTCTTCAGAAAAAGAAGACTCTTCCTTCCGCGCCCCAACACCTAAGCCTGCGGCGGCACCACCACCACGCCGGTAATCCCGGAATGCGCCGGCGGATCGCTGGCCGGAAAGCTTTCCCGCCCGGCCTCGCTCACCTTGTCCTTCAACGGCCGGTTCGACGCGCTCTCCGCCTGGTCGGATTTATGCTCCGGCACCGCCCCCTGCGCCGACCCGCCGGAGGCACCATGCGGGCTGCCGCCGGGGTAGCCGCCCTGCCCCGGCGCGGCCTCGGCCTGCGCCCCGATCGGAATCCGCCCGCCCGCCTGCATCTGCGCCGGCCGCGGCAGCGCCACATGCAGCACGCCCTGCTCGAAGCGTGCCTGCACCTGGCTCACATCGGGTGCGAAGGGCAGCCGGAAGCTGCGCTGGAACCGCCCGAAGCGGCACTCGCTCATGTGCCGCCCACCCTCGGCCTTCGCCCGCCCGTCGCACTTCTCGCCGGACAGCGTCAGCAGGTCGCCCTCCAGCCGCAGGTCGATGTCCGCCTCGGCCATCCCCGGCAACTCCGCCGTCATCTCCAGCCCCTGGCCGGTCTCGCGCACGTCCAGATCGGGCGCGAACCCGCCCAACCCCGCCCGCGCCGGCGCGGTGCGGAACACCTCGTCGAACACCCGGTTCACCTCGCGCTGCAACACGCTGAAAGGATCGCCCGAGCCGAAAAACCGCGACACCATGGCACATCTCCGCAAACACCTGCGGAGGCAACGCAAACGGCGCCCAGGGGTTCAGACCTTGCGGATGAACTCCGCTCCACCCATCCACGGCACCAGCACCTCCGGCACCCGGATGGAGCCATCCGCCTGCTGGTAGTTCTCCATCACCGCGATCAGCGCACGGCCCACCGCCACGCCGGAGCCGTTCAGCGTGTGCAGGAACCCGCCCACCTTGCCCTCGGCATTGCGATACCGCGCGTTCATCCGCCGCGCCTGGAAATCGCGCGTGTTGGAGCAGGAGGAAATCTCGCGCCACATCTGCTGCCCCGGCAGCCACACCTCCAGGTCGAAGGTCCGCACCGCCCCGAACCCGGTATCGCCGCTGGAGAGCACCACGCGCCGATACGGCAGCCCCAGCAGTTCCAGCACCTTCTCCGCACAGGCGGTCATCCGCTCCTGCTCGGCCACGCTCTGCTCCGGGTGGACGATGGACACCAGCTCCACCTTGCGGAACTGGTGCTGCCGCAGCATGCCGCGCGTGTCCCGGCCAGAGGCACCGGCCTCGCTACGGAAGCAGTCGCTCAGCGCCGTCAGCCGGATCGGCAGCTTCGCCTCGGGCACGATCTCGCCCGCCACCGTGTTGGTCAGCGGAATCTCGCTGGTGGCGATCAGCCAGCGCCCATCGGTGGTGCGGAACGAATCCTCGGCGAACTTCGGCAGCTGGTTGGTGCCGAACATGGTCGCGTCGTTCACCAGGAACGGCACGGTATGCTCGGTATAGCCGTGCTGCGTGGTGTGGGTGTCCAGCATGAACTGCCCCAGCGCCCGCTCCAGCCGCGCCAGCCCGCCGCGCAGGATGGTG
>JAIXTK010000498.1 GCA_027483995.1 Acetobacteraceae bacterium | reverse complement strand
GTTTAGCCGCTGGTGCGGGCGGGGCCTAGCGGGGGGGAGAGGGAAGCAAGGGTCTTCTTTTTTCTGAAGAAAAAAGAAGCAAAAAAGACTTCATTCCCTTGCACGCGTGCCGATCGCCCTGGCACGCGTGCAAGGGAATAGAAGTTTTTTGGTTCTTTTTTTTCAAAAAAGAACGCGCTTTCTTCCTTAAGGCAACACCTTCCCCGGGTTCATCAACCCATTGGGATCGATCGCCTGCTTGATCCGCCGCATCAGGTCCAGCTCCGCGCCGCCGCGCCACTCCGGCATCATGTAGGGCTTGAGCAGCCCGATTCCGTGCTCGGCGGAGAAGCTGCCATCAAGCTCGCGCACCACCTCGCACACCGTGTCCATGATGGCGTGGTCCTGGGCGAGGAAGGCGGCCGGGTCCATGCCCTCGGGCTGTTCCAGGTTGAAGTGGATATTGCCGTCGCCCATGTGGCCGAACGGCACGGCGCGGATGCCGGGCATCAGGCGCTCGCAGGCCGCGGTGGCCCGGCGGATCAGTTCCGGCACCTTGGAGACGGGCACCGAAACGTCGTTCTTCACGCTGGCGCCCTCGCGCTTCTGCGCCTCCGAATGCTCCTCGCGCAGCTTCCACAGCGCCGCGCGCTGGGCGCCGCTTTCGGCCACCACGGCATCCAGCACCTCGCCGGCCTCCATGGCGGCTTCGAGCACCGCTTCGAGGGCCTCGCGCAGCCCGGCATTCGGGCGCGGCGTGGCCAGTTCGATCAGGGCATAGTGCTCGGCCGGGGTGGAGAGCGGCAGGGAAACGCCGGGGATGTGCTTCAGCACGAAGCGCAGGCCCAGGCCGGACATGTATTCGAAGGCCTGGATGCTGGCGGGGTCGTGCGTCTGCACGCGGTTGAACAATGAGAGTGCGGCTTCGGCGGAGGCGACGGCGCAGAGGGCGACTTCCGTCTCGCGCGGGCGCGGCACCAGCTTCAGCACGGCGGCGGTGATGATGCCGAGTGTTCCCTCGGCGCCCACGAAGAGCTGGCGCAGGCAGTAGCCGGTGTTGTCCTTGCGCAGGCGGCGCAGGCCGTTCCACACCTGCCCATCCGGCAGCACCACCTCCAGCCCCAGCACCATGTCGCGCGCATTGCCGTAGCGCACCGTGTTGTTGCCGCCGGCATTGGTGGACAGGATGCCGCCCACCTGGGCGGTGCCCTCGGAGCCGATGGAGAGCGGCAGCAGGCAGCCGGCCCCTTCCGCCGCGCCCTGGGCGGCCTTCAGCGTCGCCCCGGCCTCGATGGTGAGGGTGAGGTCCACCGGGTCGATGGCGCGGATGCGGTTCATGCGCGACAGGGTGAGGATCAACTCGCTGCCATCCGCCGCCGGCACGGCGCCGCCGACCATGGAGGTGTTGCCGCCCTGCGGCACGATCGCCACCCCGGCTTCAGCGCAGGCGGCCACGCAGGCGGCGAGTTCCGCGGTGCTGGCCGGGCGCAACACGGCGGCGGTCTGGCCGCGGTAGAGTCGGCGCCAATCCTCCACATGCGGCGCGGTGTCGCCGGGGTCGGTCAGCAGGCCGGTGGGGCCGAGGATGGCGCGCAGCCGGTCGAGCAGCGCGGCCGGCGGCGCGGCGGCCAGCGGAATGGGAATGGCGTCGGGCATGCAGGGACCTCCGCGGGCAGCCTATCCCGTGCGCGGGCGGGGAACAATCGAGTGTGCGTCGCGCCGGGAGCGTCCCGTTCCTGAAATGGAATGTCTGAACGCGATGTCGGCATTCTTTACAGTCGCGTGATTCGGGTTTGGTCAAATCTTTGAAATGTCACGCTGGCACGGCAATTGCAGACTTGACCTCAGCAGGCTTTTGGCACTGCCCGCCGCGAGGATGAGATCATGTCGCTGTTGCACATTCTCCGAAGCGTTGCCCTGGCCCTGATGCTGGCGATCCCGGCTCTTGTTGCCTTCACGCCTCCAGCCGCTGCGGTGGTGATCCAGGGCCAGAGCCAGGTGCGCACCAGCGCGGGATTGCCCGAACAGGCCTGGCCGGCGGTGGTGGCGCATGCTGCGGTGCTGCCGGCGGGGGGGCTGCCGGCGGGGGGGCTGCCGACGGGGGTGGCCGGGCTGCGCATCGGGGCACCGCTGGTGGAGGAATGCACCGATTGCCGGGAGGCGGTGCCGTCCGCCATCGTGCGCCGCGGTTCCACGCTGTCGGTGAACCTCGCGATCCTGGTGCTGGGCACGCTGTGGGTGGGGCTGATGCTGCGGCGGATCCAGCTGCGCTCCGCCCTGGACGACCTCAGGGACGCGGGGCCGCGGCACGCTGCAGGCGGTCATTGATCGCCTCGCCAAGCCCCTCCGCGGGGATCGGCATCACCGCGATGCCACGCAGGCCTTGGCCGCGCGCATCCAGTTCCCGCAATCCCGCGAACAGCCGCGCCGCGGCTTCCGTGAGGTCGCGGGTCTCCGAAAGCTGAAAGGTCGCGGCGGCACTGGGCAAAGGCGGGCCGAAGGCGAGCAGGGCCTCGTCCGGCTCCACATGCGTGGCATCGAGCCGCACCGGCAGGCCCGGGGCGTAGTGGGAGACCAGCAGGCCCGGTGAACGCAGGCCGCGTGCCGCCTCGGCCTGGGCGGGCGTGATGCCGGTGCCGACGCGGCCGATCACCGCCTCGATCGCCGCGCGCGGCAGGCCGCCGGGGCGCAACAGCACGGCGCCGCTGCTGGTGAGGTCCAGCACGCTCGATTCCACGCCCACCGGGCAGGCCGCGCCATCGAGCACCGCGGCGATGCGCCCGCCCAGGCCTTCCAGCACATGGGCCGACGTGGTGGGGCTCACCTGGCCGGAGCGGTTGGCCGACGGGGCGGCGACGGGGCGGCCGGTTTCGCGCAGCAGGGCCAGCGCCTGGTCGTGCGCCGGCACGCGCACCGCCAGGGTTTCCAGCCCCGCGCCCGCCAGCAGGGCCACGGGGCAGGTGACCCGGCGCGGCAGCACCAGGGTGAGCGGGCCGGGCCAGAAGGCATCGGCCAGGGCGCGGGCGCGCTCATCGGCCTCGACATGGGCGAATACCGCTGCGGCGGTGGGGTAGTGGCAGATCAGCGGGTTGAAGTGCGGCCGGCCCTTGGCGGCGAAGATGCCGGCCACGGCGCGGTCGTTGGTGGCATCGGCCCCCAGGCCGAACACCGTCTCGGTGCCGAAGCCGACCAGTTCGCCGTCGCGCAGCAGGCGGGCGGCTTCGGCGATCCCGGCGGCACCGGCCGGCAGCAGGCGGGTTCGGCTCACTCCAGCCCGATGCAGACGAAGGGCGGATTGCGCCATTCGGGCTTGCCATAGCGCAGGGGGGCGCCGCCTTCCAGCAGGCGCACGCTGCCGCCGGCGGCTTCCACCACGGCCTGCGGGGCCGCCGTGTCCCATTCCATGGTGGGCCCGAAGCGGGGGTAGAGATCCGCCTTGCCTTCGGCCACCAGGCAGAATTTCAGCGCCGAGCCCATGTGCACCACATCGGCCACGCGGCGGCCTTCCAGGAAGGGCGTGAGGCGCGGGTCGTCGGCGTAGTGGCGCGAGGCGACCACGGAGAGGCCCTGCGACGGGGGACGGCGGGCGGAGATCGGGCGTTCGATGCCGCCTTCGCGCTTCCAGGCGCCCTGCCCCACGATCCCGCCATAGAGCGCGCCGGTGGCGGGCTGGCCGACCACGCCGAGCACGGGGGCGCCGCGGCGGACCAGGCCGATGCAGACGGCGAAATCATCGCGCCGCTTGGCGTATTCGCGCGTGCCGTCCAGCGGATCGACCACCCAGAGCGTCTCGGCATCCCGGGGGATGTGGCCGGCGGCCATCTCTTCCTCGGCGACCACGGGGATATCAGGATAGGCGGCGCGCAGGCCGCGCAGGATCAGGGCCTCGGAGGCGTGGTCCGCTTCCGTGACGGGGGATTCGTCGGCCTTCTCCATGGTTTCGAAGCCGCGGGCGCGGACCTGCATGATCACCTCCCCGGCCTGGCGGGCGAGATCGAAGGCGAGGTCGAGCAGGGTACGGTCGTTCATGCGGTATTCCATACAGGCTGCGGCGGGCGAGGCCAATCGTGCGGCCGGAAGCGGCTGGATTAACGCGTGCGCGCTGCTACAGTCCGCGCCATCCATTTCCGCCCGGAGCGTTCCCCATGCTCGACATCGCCTTCGCCAAGCCCGCTTTGCCGAAATCCGGCGCGCTCGTGCTGTTGCTGGAGGAAGGGGCCGCGGCCACCGCCCCCACCGGGGCATTGCTGGCAGCGGCGGATGAGGCCACCGGCGGGGCGATCGGCCGGGCGCTGGCGGCGGCGGAGTTCAAGGGCAAGCGCGGGCAGATCGCCACCATCCTGGCGCCGGGTGCGGGGCTGTCGCGCGTGGTGGCGGTGGGGCTGGGCAAGCTGGACGGCATTGCCGCGCGCCAGCTGGAGGATGCCGGCGGGCAGGCGGCAGCGGCGCTGGCGCGGGAGGCGGCGGCGAGCATCTCGGCCGTGGGGCTTTCGGGCCAGCAGGCCGGCCACGTGGCCATGGGCCTCGCGCTGCGCAGCTACCGCTTCGACCGCTACCGCACCACGGAGAAGCCGGAGGACAAGCCGAAGCTGGCGAAGGCCACCGTGCTGACCGCCGAGCTGCCCAAGGCGCGCGATGCCTGGGCCGATCTGAAGGCGGTGGCGGAGGGCGTGTTCCTCAGCCGCGACCTGGTGAGCGAGCCGGCCAACGTGCTCAATCCCGCCGAGATGGCCGAGCGCTGCCGCAAGCTGACGGCGCTGGGGCTGAAGGTGGAGGTGTTCGGGCCGAAGGAGATGACCAAGCTGGGCTTCGGTGCGCTGATGGGTGTTGCGATGGGCAGCGCCAATGAGCCGCGCATGGTGGTGATGACGTGGAATGGCGCCAGCGCCGGCGGCAAGGGCAAGGCGAAGCCGGCGGCCAAGCCGCTTGCCTTCATCGGCAAGGGCGTGACCTTCGATACCGGCGGCATCTCCATCAAGCCGGCCGGCGGGATGGAGGACATGAAGTGGGACATGGGCGGCGCCGGCACGGTGATCGGGCTCATGGCCGCCCTGGCTGGCCGCAAGGCGAAGGTGGATGTGATCGGGCTGGTCGGGCTGGTGGAGAACATGCCCAGCGGCACCGCGCAGCGGCCGGGGGACGTGGTGAAGAGCTATTCCGGCCAGACCATCGAGGTGATCAACACCGATGCCGAGGGCCGGCTGGTGCTGGCCGATGTGCTTTGGTACTGCCAGCAGAAGTATGATCCGCGCTTCATGATCGATCTCGCCACGCTGACCGGCGCGATGATCGTGGCGCTGGGGCATGAATATGCCGGCTTCTTCGCCAATGACGACACGCTGGCCCAGCAGCTTCATGCCGCCGGGGAGACGACCGGCGAGAAGGTGTGGCGCATGCCGTTGGGCGAGGCGTACGACAAGCAGATCAAGAGCGACATTGCCGACATGAAGAATGTCGGTGGCCGGCCGGGCGGGGCGATTACCGCGGCGCAGTTCATCCAGCGCTTCGTGAACGGCAAGCCCTGGGTGCACATGGACGTGGCCGGGACGGTGTGGAGCGGCAAGGATTCGCCGACCGTGCCGAAGGGGGCGACTGCGTTCGGTGTGCGGTTGCTCGACCAGATGGTGGCCGAGCACTACGAAGGCTGAGGGCCCGCGGGGCGGAGCGCCGCCATGCTGGAAGTTCGCATCGGGCGCACTGCCCCGGCCGCAACGGCCACCGCCCTGCCGGTGGCCAGCCTCGACGCGCTGCCTGACGGGCTGCGCGCCGCGGCGGCGGCCGATGGGTTCACCGCTGCTGCCGGCATGCAATGCGATGTGCTGGGCGGCGACGGCCGGACCCTGTTGCTGGGCATTGGCGCCCCCGGCGAGGAGACGCTGCGCCAGGCCGGGGCGCGGGCGGCCGCGGCGCTGATGGGCGTGGCGCATGTGGCGCTGGATGCGCGCGGGCTGCCTGCCCCGCTGGCCGCCGCCTTTGCCGCCGGGGCCTGCCTGCGTGCCTGGCGGTTCGAGCGGCTGCGCGGCCGTGCGGCAGAGGATGCGGCGAAGCTGATCGCGGTCGATCTGGTGACCGACATGCCGGATGCGGTGGCGACGGCGTGGCGCGATGCCTCGGCCGGGGTGCGCGGGGCGCTGTTCGCGCGTGACCTGGTGGCCGAGCCCGGCAATGAGCTGACGCCGCAGGAATTCGCCATCCGGCTGCAGGCGCTGTCGCGGCATGGCATCGCCGTGGGCATTCTGGGCCGCGCCGAATTGGAGCGGCAGGGGCTCGGCGCGCTGCTGGCCGTCGGCCAGGGCTCGGTGCATCCGCCGCTGATGGCGGTGCTGCGCTGGAAAGGCCGGCTGAAGGCGCCGCCGGTGGCCTTCGTGGGCAAGGGCATCACCTTCGATACCGGCGGGATCTGCATCAAGGGCGCCGAGGGCATGGAGAACATGCGCGGCGATATGGCCGGGGCCGCGGCGGCGGCCGGCGCGATCCTGGCGCTGGCGCTGCGCAACTCCCCGGCCCCGGCACTCGCCGTGCTGCCGATCGCCGAGAATGCCACGGGGGCGGCCAGCTACCGGCCCGGTGATATCCTGCGCAGCTTTTCCGGCAAGACGATCGAAGTGGTGGACACCGATGCCGAGGGCCGGCTGGTGCTGGCCGATGCGCTGGCCTGGACCGCCCGCCAGCACAAGCCGCGCGCCATGATCGACCTGGCGACCCTGACCGGCAGCATCGTGGTCGCGCTCGGCC
>JAIXTK010000300.1 GCA_027483995.1 Acetobacteraceae bacterium | reverse complement strand
GGGGCCTAGGTAGAGCGAGGCGATCGAGCCGACATGCACCAGCCGGGCCACGCCGGCCGCCTGGCAGGCGCGCGCCACCGTCTCGGCGCCGCCCACCATGGCGCGCCGCACCGCCTCGAAATCCGCCCCGCCGCCACCATGGGCCAGGTTCACCACGATCTTCGCCGGGCCGATGGCGCGGGCCACCGCCGCTGCGTCGCGGATGTCCCCGCGATGCAGCGCCACGCGCGGATCGGCGAATTCCGCCGGCAGGTTCACCAGGTTGCGCGCCATCACGGAAACCCGATGCCCGGCGGCCAGCAATTGGCGCACCACATGCGTGCCGATGAAGCCGGTGCCGCCCAGCACCGCCACATCCCACGTCTCTGGCGCCACCTTCTCCGCCGCAGGCTGCGGTGCCGGCAGGGCGATATCGCGGATCTCCTCGCAGGCACGCACCAGCGCCGCCCCGAAGGCGCCATCGAGCGCCGGCGCCTGGCTGGCATCCAGCGCGCCATGGAACGCCGCGAGGCTCTCGCGCATCGAAACAAAGAACGCATCGCTGCGCGGCCGCAGCTTGGCCATCGCCAGCGAATATTTCGCCAATCCACCCACCGCCCCGGCCGCGATGGCGCCCGCGCTGCGCAGGCCGGAGATCGCCGTATCCGCCGCCTCCAGCCAGCGGGTGCGGCCCTGCACGTGGCAGCGATCGGCCAGGATATCGGCCACCGCCACGCCATCGTCGCCCACCACCGTCACCTGCCAGAACGGGTATCCCTGGCCCACGGCAAAGCGCAGCTGCGCCGGCAGGCGGGCGCCCTGCAGCGACAGGTTCAGCGTGCCGACGAAATCCTTCCCCGGCGCGATCTCGATCGCCGGGCCCGGCAGCGCCTGCATCGTGCGGATCGGCCCCGCCAGCGCCACCAGCTGGGACAGCGGATGCACCGCCTGCTCCAGCAGGATGTTGCCCGGCGCGCGGAACATCCAATGCCCGAACTGCCGCGCCGCCATCTGCCGCAGCGCCACGTTGTAGATCACGCCAACGAAATTCGGCCGCCCGATCGCCCCGCTTTCCACCACCGCGCGCAGCCTGGCGAAGGCGGGGTGATGGACGAAGTTCTGGTTCACGCCCAGCGCGGCACCGCCCTGCCCCGCCGCTTCGATCAGCGCCGCGCATTGCGCGCTGTCCACCGCCAGCGGCTTCTCCAGCAGCACCGGGATGCCCGCGCGCAGCAGCGGCTCGGCCGTGCTCGCATGCAGATCCGGCGGCACCAGCACATGCGCGCGGTCGAACCCGCCGGCGGCGATCGCCTCGGCGACGGAGCCATAGGTCGCCCCCGCCCCGGTGGCACGCGCCAGGCTGGCCGCGGCGTCTGCGTTCGGGTCGACGATGGCGGCGATGGTATGCCCCGGCAGGGTGCGCAGGGCGTCGGCATGCACACGGGCGATGAAGCCGGCGCCGACCAGGCAGATGCGGCTCATCGCGTCAGGCCAAGGCGAGGGTTGCGTCGGCCGAGCTGCCCGCGGCCGCCGGCAGCTCGTGGAACAGGAAGCCCTCGAACACCAGCAGCTGCCACAGCGCCATCGAATGGTCGAAGGCACCGGCCTCGTGCTCGTCCAGCAGGCGCGCGATCGCCGGGCGTTCGAACAACCCGCTGTCCAGCATCGCCGGGCCCAGCAACCTTTCCCTCAGCCGCCCGATACCCGTGCGGAAGGGCCCCGCCAGTGACGTGGCGAAGCCCTGCTTGGGCCGGTACAGCACCTCGCGCGGCAAATGCGGCTCCATCGCCTTCTTGAAGATGTATTTGCCCTCGCCGCCACGCAGCTTCAGCCGCCGCGGCAGCGAAAGCCCCCATTCCACGAAGCGGTAATCCAGGATCGGCGCCCGCACCTCCAGCGAGTTGGCCATGCTGGCGCGGTCCACCTTGGTGAGGATGCCGCCGGAGAGCCAGGTCTGCAGGTCGGCATATTGCGCCTGCACCAGCGGGTCGTCGGTGCCCGCCTCCTCCATCAGCGCCGGGATGCGCGCGCCGGGGTCATAGCCGCCGAGGCGGCCCGCCAGCATGGGCGAGAACAGAGCGCGCCGCTGCTCCTGGTGCACGCGGGTGACGGTGCGCAGGTAGCTGGCGGCGGAATCCAGGCTCAGCTCCGTCAGCGTGTATTTCGCCCGCAGCCAGCGCGGCGCGCCATCGAGCTTGGGGTAAGCGCGCGCCAGGGTGCCGAACACCGCCTTGCGCATGCCGGCGGGCACCAGCCGGCGCACCCCCTCGGTCAGCACATGCCAGCGGTAGCGGCGGTAGCCGGCGAACACCTCATCCCCGCCATCGCCGGAGATCGCCACGGTCGCGTATTTGCGCGCCAGCGCACACACGCTGTGCGTGGGCACGCTCGATTGGTCGCCGAACGGCTCGCCGAAGATGCGGCCCTGCAGGCGCGCCGCATCGATCATGTCCACCGCCGCCGCCCGCTCATTGTGCTGGGCGGTGCCGTAGCGCTTGGCCACCATCTCGGCATAGGGCGTCTCGTCCTCGGCACCGTCGAAGCCGATGGTGAAGGTATCCAGCGTGCCGCTGCGCTGCGGGGCGGCCAGCGCCACCACGGCGCTGGAATCGACGCCGCCCGAGAGGAACGCGCCCAGCGGCACATCGGCGATCATGCGCTGGCCGACGCTGTGGCGCAGCTGGTCCACCAGCGCCTGCGCCGCCTCGCGCGCATCCATCTTCGCCGTCGCGGTCGGCACGCTCCAGTAGCGCTGCGGCACCATGCGGCGGCTGCCGCGCTCCACCAGCAGGCTGTGCGCCGCCGGCAGTTTCAGGATGCCTTCGTAGATCGTGCCGGGATCGGGGATGTAGCCGTAGGTGAAGAAGTCATCGACCGCCGTCGCCGATACCTTGCGCGCCAGGCCCGGCACCTGGGCGAAGGAGGACAGCTCGCTGGAGAAGGCCAGGCTGCCATCGGCCAGCCTGGCGTAGTGCAGCGGCTTCTTGCCCAGCCGGTCGCGCGCCAGGAACAGCTGCCCGCGCCGCCGGTCCCAGATGGCGAAGGCGAAGAAGCCGTTGAGGTGCTGGACGCAATCCGGCCCCCACTCCTCCCAGGCATGCACGATGGTCTCGGTATCGCATTTGGTGCGGAACACATGGCCGCGCCCTTGCAGCAGCGCCATCAGCTCCCGGTAATTGTAGATCATGCCGTTGAAGACGATGGCCACCGACCCGTCCTCGTTGAACATCGGCTGCTCGCCGCCGGTCGGATCGATGATCGCCAGCCGCCGGTGGCCGAAGCCGACCCCCGGCTCCGCATGGAAGCCATCCCCGTCCGGCCCGCGATGCGCCAGCGCCGCCGTCATCCGGCGCAGCACATCCATGTCCGCCGACCCGCCATCGGGCCGGAAGATCCCCGTGATCCCGCACATCAGGCCGACCCACCCGTCATCCAGCCTCCGTTACCGCCGGCACACCCGGCGAACTCTGCGGCGCCCATGTAGCACAGGCGTGCGTTTTACGCGGCATAACGTTACCGACAAGCGTAAGGCACACTCGCACAGGCACGTCACTCATTGGTCAAGAACGCCGCGATGCCGCATCATGGGCGCGGGAGGACTCCAGCATGACCGACAGCCTGCTCGCCCGTTTCCGCCTCGATGGAAAGGTGGCCGCCATCACCGGCGGCGCCAGCGGCATCGGCCTCGCCACCGCCGCCGCCCTGCGCGAGGCCGGTGCCACCGTGTGGCTGCTGGACCGCGACGAAGCCGCCGCCCAGCGCGAAGCGGCCAGGCTCGGCGGCCATGCCCTGGCGATGAACGTGGCCGACGAGGCCGAGGTGGATGCCGGCTTCGCCCGCATCGCCGAAGCCGCCGGCCGGCTCGATATCCTGGTGAACAATGCCGGCACCGCCATCCGCCGCCCCTCCGTGGAGCTCTCCCGCGCCGACTGGCAGACGGTGGTGGACGTGAACATGACCGGCGCGTTCCTGTGTGCCCGCGCCGCCGCCCGCCACATGCTCGCCTTCGCCAATGGCGGCGCCATCGTCAACACCGCCTCCATCATGGGGCTCTCCGGCGGCGGGCTCTATCCCAACATCTCCTACCAAACGACCAAGGGCGCCATCGTGAACATGACCCGCGCGCTGGCGGTGGAATGGGCCAAGCAGGGCATCCGCGTGAACGCCGTGGCCCCCACCTGGGTGCGCACCGGCTTCATCGCCCCCCTGCTGGGCCAGCCCGACGTGGTGGCGGAAATGGAACGCGTGACGCCGATGGGCCGCCTGGCGGACCCGGAGGACGTGGCCACCGCCATCCTGTTCCTGGCCAGCCCCGCCGCCGGCATGGTCACCGGCCACACCCTGGCCGTGGATGGCGGCTTCCTGGCGCAGTAGCCGCCCGGCACGGCCACCGCCTGGCGCCGTGCAACAAACTGTTCCCCCGCCACGCGATTGCGCTATCACGCGCCCGTGACACATGGCGCGGCCGCGATGCCCTGCCGAACGGGAGGCCATAGCGCCGTGACGCAGCAGGACACCGCCCAGGCGGTCGTGAACAGTGACGTGGACGACATGGAGTTCGCCTCCGCCCGGCGCGACCTTGCCGGGCTGGTGGGCCATCTCTGGCGCGCCCTGGCCGCCGCCTTCGTGTTCTTCCACCTCTGGATCCTGCTGGTGGCGCCGATCGACCCCACCGTGGGCCGGGCCATCCATGTGTTCTTCGGCGCCGCCCTCGGCTTCGCCCTGTTCGCCGCCCGCAGCAGCGCCACCACCGGCACCCGCATCCCGCCGCTGGACTGGCTGCTGGTGGCCGCCAGCGTGGCGCTGCCGTTCCACTACATCCTGGATGCCGACGGCATCGAGATGCGCAGCTTCATGGGCCCCAACACCACAGATCTCGTGGTGGCCGGGCTCGGCATCCTGCTGGTGCTGGAATTCGCCCGCCGCACCGCGGGGCTGGTGATGCCGATGATCGTGGTGGTGTTCATCGCCTACTGCTTCGCCGGCCCCTTCCTGCCCGGCATCCTCTACCACCGCGGCATCGCCTTCGACCTGCTGCTGGTGGAGCTGATCGGCAATAACGGCGTGCTCGGCTCCATCGTGCAGGTCAGTGCCAGCTTCATCATCATGTTCGTGGTCTTCGCCACCTTCCTGCAGAAATCCAAGGCCGGGGACTATTTCAACGACCTCGCCCTGATCCTGGTCGGAAGGCTGCGCGGCGGCCCGGCGAAGGTCACGGTGCTCTCCGGCATCATGTTCGGCGCCGTCTCCGGCTCCGCCGTGGCCAACGTCGTCGCCTCCGGCACCTTCACCATCCCGATGATGCGCCGCGTCGGCTACGACCGCGCCACCGCCGGCGCGATCGAGGCCACCAGCTCCACCGGCGGGCAGATCACGCCGCCGGTCATGGGTGCGGGCGCCTTCATCATGGCCGAGGTGCTGGGCATTCCCTACACCGAGATCGCGCTCGCCGGCCTGATCCCGGCGCTGCTGTTCTACTGGGCCAACTACACGCATTGCGACCTCAACGCCCGCAAGCTCGGCATTCGCGGCCTGTCGCGGGATGAGCTGCCGCGCTGGTCCGTGATCGCCCGGCGCGCCTACATGGCCGTGCCGCTGGTGATGCTGGTGGTGATGCTGGTGCAGGGCTTCTCCCCGTTCCGCGCCGCCGCCTGGGGCATCGCCGCCACGCTGCTGATCATGGTCGGCACCGCGCTTGCCCACCGGCTGATGGTCGCGCGCGAGGGCCTGGTGGCCGGCACGATGGGCGCGCTGGCGGAAACGGCGGCCGACACCTACGACGCGCTGCACGGCAGCATGAAGGAGGTGATGCAGCTCATCGCCGTCTGCGCCGCCGCCGGCATCGTGGCGGGCGTGATCGGCGTCACCGGCATCGGCGGGCGCTTCGCCACCATGCTGCTCGATCTCGCCGGCGCCTCCGCCCTGCTGGCCATGATCTTCGCCATGGTGGTGGCGGTGATCCTGGGCATGGGCGTGCCCACCACCGCCGCCTATGCCATCGCCGCCGCCGTGGTGGCGCCGGGGCTGATCCGCATGGGCGTGATGCCGCTGGTGGCGCACATGTTCATCTTCTCCTTCGCCATTCTCTCCGCCATCACGCCGCCGGTGGCGCTGGCCTCCTTCGCCGCCGCCTCCATGGCGCAGGCGGATATGTGGCGCACCAGCGTGATCGCGGTGAAGCTGGGGCTGGCCACCTTCATCGTGCCGTTCATGTTCTGGCTCTCGCCCGCGCTCCTGGCCCAGGGCCCGCTGCCGGAGATCCTGCAAGCCTTCGCCACCGCCGCCTTCGGGGTGTACCTGCTGGCCTGCTCCACCGAAGGCTGGATGGGCCCCGCGCCGCTGCCCCTGCCGCTGCGCCTGGCCGCCGCGGCGGCGGGGCTGCTGCTGATGATCCCCGAGACATGGACCGATCTCGCCGGGCTCGTGGGCGGGGTGGGGCTGCTGGCGTGGCAGCTGCGCAAGCCCGAGGTAAGCTAAGCGGTTCTTTTTTGAAAAAAAGAACCAAAAAACTTTTATCCGCTGGCACGCGTG
>JAIXTK010000101.1 GCA_027483995.1 Acetobacteraceae bacterium | reverse complement strand
TTTCTTCAGAAAAAGAAGAGCCTTGCTCAGCTCTTGACGTCCGCCGCCACGCGCATGCGCACGATCTTGTCTGGCGTGCGGGGCGGCTCGCCGCGGGCGATCTTGTCCACGAAGGCCATGCCTTCCACCACCTGGCCCCAGATGGTGTACTGGCCGTTCAGGAACGGTGTTGGCGCGAAGCAGATGAAGAACTGGCTATCGGCGCTGTTCGGGTCCTGCGCGCGGGCGGCGCCCACGGTGCCGCGCAGGAACTGGCGGGTGCGGCTGAATTCGGCCTTCACGTTGCCCAGCTTGCTGCCGCCGCGGCCGGTGCCGGTGGGGTCGCCGGTCTGGGCCATGAAGCCTTCGATCACGCGATGGAACACGATGCCATCGTAGAACCCGTCGCGGGTGAGCTTCTTGATGCGCTCCACGTGCAGCGGCGCGATATCGGGCAGCAGCTGGATCACCACGCGGCCGTCCTTGAGATCAAGGAACAGCGTGTTCTCCGGATCGGTCTTGGGCTGGGCCAGGGCGGGGGCGGCGGTGGCGGCCATCGCGGCGGCCAGCAGGGAACGGCGATGCATGATGTTTGACTCCTGGGTCAGCCGCGGGCCCGCACCTTCGCCATCGTACGCTCGAAGGTCAGCGGGGAGACGAAGGATTTGATGTCGCCGTCCATCAGCGCAACCTCCTTCACGAAGCGGGAGGAGATGAACTGGTGGTGCTCGCTGGCCATCAGGAAGGCGGTCTCGATATCCGGCCGCATGCGGTAGTTCATGCCGGCCATCTGGAACTCGAAATCGAAATCCGAGACGGCGCGCAGCCCGCGGATGATCATGCTGGCGCCCAGGTCGCGGGCGAAATGCACCAGCAGGCCGGTGAAGGGCTTCACCTCGATCGTGGCGCCGGATTTCGCGGCCAGGGCGGCGCATTCCTGGGTGACCAGGTCCACGCGCTCCTCCAGATCGAACAGCGGGCCCTTGCCGATGTTGATCGCCACCCCCACCACCAGGCGGTCCACCAGCCGCGCGCCGCGGCCGATCACGTCCAGGTGCCCGTTATGGATCGGGTCGAACGTGCCCGGGTAGAGGCCGATGCGCTCAGCCATTCGTGTCGTCTCCTTCCTCGCCCCGCGTTCCGCCACTGTCGGGCGGTTCGGCGCTGCCATCACCGGCGGCAGTATCATCCGGCGCGTCGCCCGCGTCGACCACCGGGAACACGCTGGTGACGCGTTCGCCGGAATCGACCCGGAACAGGGTGACGCCCATGGCGCTGCGGCCGGTGACGCGCACCTCGTCGGCGCGCAGGCGGATCAGGCGGCCGGCATCCGTCACCAGCATCACGTCGTCGCCGGCGCGCACCGTGAGGGTGCCGGCCACGGCGCGGCCGGTGCGCTGGGTGAGGGTGATGCCGACGATGCCCTGCCCGCCGCGCCCGGTGACGCGGTATTCATAGGCGGAGGAACGCTTGCCGAAGCCGCTATCGGTGACGGTGAGCAGCACTTCCTCGCCCGCTTCCAGCTCTGCGATGCGTTCGGGGGTGAGTGCCACCTCCTCCGTGCCGGCTTCCTCGGCTTCGACAGGGGCGGGAGCTTCGGCCTCCTCCTCCGCATGGCCGGCGGCGCGGCGCTTGGCGTTGGCCTGCTTGAGGTAGGCCGCGCGCTCCTCCGGGGAGGCAGCGACGTGGCGCAGGACCGAGAGGCTGATCACGCTGTCGGGCGCCTTGCCCTCGGTGAGCTTGATGCCGCGCACGCCGGAGGAATCGCGCCCGGCGAACACGCGGAGCTGGTCCTCGTTGGCCTGGAAGCGGATGCAGCGGCCGAGCTTGGTGGCCAGCAGCACGTCGTCGCCCTCGCGCAGCGTGGCCACGCCGATCAGCTCGTCGCCTTCATCCAGCTTCATGGCAATGAGGCCGGAGCTGCGCACGTTGCGGAAATCCGAGAGCCGGTTGCGCCGCACGTTGCCGAGGCGGGTGGCGAAGACCAGGTGCAGGCTCTCCCACAGGGTTTCGTCCTGCGGCAGGGGCAGCACGGTGGTGATGGTGTCCTGGCCGAGATCGGGCAGCAGGTTGACCAGCGCGCGGCCCTTACCGGTGGGCCCGCCTTCCGGCAGCTTCCAGACCTTCTCGCGATACGCCTTGCCGCCGCTGCTGAAGAACAGCACCCATTGGTGGGTGTGGCCGTTGAAGCTGCGGGTGACGATATCGTCGCCGCGCGTGCCGGCGGCGGAGCGGCCGCGGCCGCCGCGGTTCTGGGCGCGGAACACATCGAGCGGGGTTCGCTTGATGAAGCCGTCTCGGGTGATGGTGACGACCATCTGGCCGGGCTCGATCAGGCTTTCGTCGTCCTGGTCGGAATCGCCGTCGGTCAGCGTGCTCATGCGCGGCGTGGCGATTTCGGCGCGCACGGCCACCAGCTCGGCCTTCATCACGTCCATGCGGCGGGGGCGGCTGGCGATGATTTCCAGCAGCTGGGCGATGCGGGCGGAGACCTCGCCCATTTCCTCGGCGATCTTCTCGCGCTCCAGGCCGGTGAGGCGCTGGAGGCGCAGTTCCAGGATGCCGCGCGCCTGCTCTTCCGTGAGGAACACGGTGCGGGTGCCGTCCTCGCCCATGGTGACGACGTTACGCTCATCCTCGATCAGCGCCAGCAGCGGCATCACGCTGTCGGCCGGCCAGGCGCGGCGCATCAGGGCCTCGCGCGCCGTGGCGGCATCGGGGCTGGCGCGGATCAGGGCGATCACCGCATCGATATCGGCCACCGCGATCGCCAGGCCCACCAGAAGGTGCGCCCGCTCCCGCGCCTTGGCGAGATCGAAGCGCGAGCGGCGCAGGATGACTTCCTCGCGGAAGCGGATGAAGGTGGCCAGCGCGTCGCGCAGGCCCATCAGGCGCGGCTGCCCGCCATCCAGCGCCAGCATGTTCACGCCGAAGCTGGTCTGCAGCTGGGTGAAGCGGAACAGCTGGTTCAGCACCACTTCGGGGGTGGCATCGCGCTTCAGCTCGATCACGATGCGCATGCCGGAGCGGTCGCTCTCGTCGCGCATGTCGCCGATGCCCTCCACCTGCTTGGCGCGGACGAGTTCGGCGATCTTCTCCAGCAGGGTGGATTTGTTCACCTGGTAGGGGATTTCGGTGACGATGATGGAGAACCGGCCGCCGCGCAGCTCCTCGAACTCCGTGCGTGCGCGCAGGATGATGCTGCCGCGGCCGGTTTCGAAGGCGCTGCGGATGCCGCTGCGGCCCATGATCAGCCCGCCTGTGGGGAAATCCGGCCCCGGGACGATCTTCATCACGTCTTCCAGCGAAATCTCGGGGTTGTCGATCATCGCCAGCGTGGCGTCGATGATCTCGCCGGGGTTGTGGGTGGGGATGTTGGTGGCCATGCCGACGGCGATGCCGCCGGCGCCGTTGATCAGCAGGTTCGGGAAGGTGGCGGGCAGCACCCGCGGTTCCTCGTCCGATTCGTCGTAGGTGGGCTGGAAATCGACCGTGTCGCGGTCGATGTCGGTCAGCAGGTACATGGCAGCCCGGCTGAGGCGGGCCTCCGTGTAGCGCATCGCCGCCGGGGGGTCGCCGTCCACCGAGCCGAAATTGCCCTGCCCGTCGATCAGCTTCACCCGCATGGAGAAGGTCTGCGCCATGCGAACCAGGGCGTCGTAGATCGCGCTGTCGCCGTGGGGATGGAAGTTGCCCATCACCTCGCCGACCATCTTGGCGGATTTGCGATACGGTTTGTCGGGCGTGTAGCCGCCTTCCTGCATGGCGTACAGGATGCGCCGGTGCACCGGCTTCAGCCCGTCGCGCGCATCCGGCAGCGCGCGCGCCACGATGACGGACATGGCGTAGTCGAGGTAGGAGCGCCGCATCTCCTCCTCAAGCACCACCGGCTGGCGGTCGCTCGGGGGTTCCTCGGGCATCGTGCCGTCGGGGGTGTCGCTCACGTGCAGCTCATGGGTCTGGGAAACTCATCGATGTGACAAAAGGCGGCCCTGTCCATGCCGGACAGGGCCGCTTGTCGCATCTTTATATACTACGCGCGCGCGCGGGCCTAGCGGTGCGCCGCGGCGGCGCCGATCAGAACGGAATATCGTCGTCCAGGTCGTTGCTGCGCTTCGGCGCATCCCAGGACGGCCCGCGCGAGGCCGGCTTGGCCGCGCCGCCGCCGCCACCGGCCGGGGCAGCCCGCTCGCGCGGGGCATAGCCGCCACCGCCGCCGCCTTCGCCCATGCCGCCCTCGCCGCCGCCGCCGCGCCCATCCAGCATCACCAGTTCGCCGCGGAACTGCTTCAGCACCACCTCGGTGGTCTCACGCTCGGCGCCGGACTGGTCGGTGTATTTCCGGCTTTCCAGGGCGCCTTCGATGTACACCTTGGCGCCCTTCTTCAGGTAGCGCTCCGCCACCTCGGCCAGGCGATCGTTGAAGATCACGATCCGGTGCCACTGGGTCTGTTCCTTGCGCTCGCCAGAGGGCCGGTCGGTCCAGGTCTCGCTGGTGGCGATGGAGAAGTTCACCACCTTGCTGCCGCTCTGCAGGGTGCGCGACTCCGGGTCCCGCCCCAGATTCCCCACCAGGATCACCTTGTTCACACTGCCAGCCATGTTCGCTTGCCCTTCCCGACTGCCCGCATCATAACGCCCGCCGCCTCGGGCGGCCAACATGGGCTTCCCATTCGCCGCATCGGCGCCATATAAACCAGAACACTTAGAGAACGCGGGCGCCGCTGCAAGCCCTTTCCTTCGCGGGGACCGATGACCATGGATTCCACCTCTGCCCCGCCGAAGCCCGGCATGGCTGTTGCCGGCCCCGCCATCCGTGTGCGCGGCGCGCGCGAGCACAACCTCAAGAACATCGACGTGGATATCCCGCGCGACAGCCTCACCGTCATCACCGGCCTGTCCGGCTCCGGCAAGTCGTCGCTGGCGTTCGACACGATCTATGCCGAGGGCCAGCGCCGCTATGTCGAGTCGCTGTCGGCCTATGCGCGGCAGTTCCTGGAGCTGATGGGCAAGCCGGATGTGGACAGCATCGAGGGCCTGTCGCCGGCGATCTCCATCGAGCAGAAGGCCACCTCCCACTTCCCGCGCTCGACCGTCGGCACCGTCACCGAGATCCACGACTACCTGCGCCTGCTGTACGCCCGCGCCGGCACGCCGTTCTGCCCCGACCACCACCTGCC
>JAIXTK010000233.1 GCA_027483995.1 Acetobacteraceae bacterium | reverse complement strand
ATCGGCATCGTCGGCCGCTCCGGCTCCGGCAAGACCACCCTCACCCGCCTCATCCAGGGCATTGAGCCGCCGCAAGCGGGCGTGATCCTGGTGGACGGCATCGACATCCGCCACATCGATCTCGGCCATCTCCGCCGCGGCATCGGCGTGGTCCTGCAGGACAATTTGCTCTTCCGCGGTTCCATCCGCGACAACATCGCCGCCGCCCGCCCGGAAGCCAGCCTGGAGGAAGTCGTCGCCGCCGCCCGCCTCGCGGGGGCCGAGGACTTCATCCGCCGCCTGCCCATGTCCTACGAAACCCAGGTGGAAGAAAACGGCGCCAACCTCTCCGGCGGCCAGCGCCAGCGCGTCGCCATCGCCCGCGCCCTGCTCACCGCCCCGAAACTGCTGGTCTTCGATGAAGCCACCAGCGCGCTCGATCCGGAAAGCGAAGCCCTGGTCAACCGCAACCTCGCCGCCATGGCCAGCGGCCGCACCATGCTCCTCGTCTCCCACCGCCTCTCCACCCTGGTCCGCGCCGACGCCATCCTGGTGCTGGACCAAGGCCGCATCGTCGATTTCGCCCCCCACCACACCCTGCTCGAACGCTGCGACATTTACCGCTCCCTCTGGCACCAGCAGACGGAGCACATGGCATGAGGCGCAGCGCACCCCGCCTGCGCCGCTTCGCACGCGCGCCGAGGCCCGACCGCGCCATCCTCCCCTTCCAGGATGACCTGGACGCCCTGCTCGCCGAGCCCACGCCGAGCCTGCTGCGCTGGTGGCCCGCCCTCGGCGCCGTCCTGCTCGCCGCCCTCGTCACCATCGCCGCGGTGGCCAAGGTGGATGTCGTCGTCACCGCCCCCGGCCGTCTCGCCTCCGAAGCCCCGCCCGTCGTGCTGGCCCCCATCGACCGCGCCGTGCTGCGCGATCTCCTGGTCCGCCCCGGCGAGCGCGTCCGCGCTGGCCAGGTCATGGCCGTGCTCGACAGCACCTTCACCGCGGCGGACCGCGACGCCCTGCTCGCCCAACGCCGCAGCCTCGCCGCCCAGCGCGACCGCATGGAAGCCGAACTCGCCGGCACCATCCCGCTGGCCCCGGATGCCGAATCCCGGCTGCAGGGCGAAGTCCTCGTCCAGCGCAGCGCCACGCTGGCCGCCCGCCTCGCCGCCCTCGACGCCGAACTCTCCGCCCTGCGCGCCGCTCACGACTCCGAACGCCGCACCGGCGCGGGCCTCACCGCCCAGCTCGCCATCGCGGCAGAGGTGGAATCCATGCGCTCCCGCCTGGTGGAATCCCAGGTCGGCTCGCGCATCGCCCTCCTCGGCGCCCGCTCCGCCCGCCTGGAAGCTGAGCGCGAAATCGAACGCCACCAGGCCCGCCTGCAGGAACTCGAGCTCCGCCTCGCCGGGCGCACCGCAGACCGCGAAGCCTTCCAGCGCGACTGGCGTCGCCAGCTCATCGAAGACCTCGCCCGCCTGCGCCCCGAACTCAACCGGGTGGACGAACAACTTGCCAAGGCCGACCGGCTCGATGCCCTCACCCTGCTCCGCGCGCCCGCCGATGCCGTGGTGCTGGACGTCGCCCGCCGCTCGCCCGGTTCCCTGATGCGCGAGGGCGAGGCCGTCGCCACCCTGGTACCCGCCGATGGCCCGCTGGTCGCCGAGCTCGTCCTGCGCTCCGCCGAAACCGGCCGCCTCTACGAAGGCGCGCCGGCCACGCTCAAGATCGATGCCTTCCCTTGGCGCCAACACGGCACCCTCGCCGGAACCCTGCGCGCCGTCAGCCGCGAATCCTATCCCGACCAGGCCAGCGGCGCCGCCCTGCATCGCGGCCACGTCGCTATCGCCGCGCCGCACCTCGCCAACCTGCCCGAGGGCTCTGCCCTGCTGCCGGGCATGACCCTTTCCGCCGAGATCAAGGTCGGCACCCGCCGCATCCTCGACCTCTTCCTCGACCCCCTCCTGCGCGGGCTCAGCGAGAGCCTGCGCGAACCGTGAAGGACCGCGCACCATGAACGATGCGATGCTCGCCGAGCGCCCCGCCGCCACTGAAGAACAAGTGGCCCTGCGCACCGTCCTGCACGTCGGCTGCGGCGCCCCCAGCCCCGACAAGATCCCCGCCGCCTTCTTCGCCCCCGGCGAATGGCAGGAGCTGCGTCTGGACATCGACCCCGACGTGGCGCCCGACATCCAGGCCTCCATCACCGACATGCACATGGTGGCCGATGCCTCGGTGGATGCCGTCTGGTCCGCCCACAACCTCGAACACCTGCTCCCGCACGAGGTGCCGGTGGCGCTGGCCGAGTTCCACCGCGTCGTCCGCCCCGGCGGCTTCGTCGCCGTCACCTTGCCGGACCTCCAGCAGATCGCCGAGCTGGTGGCGCAGGACAAGCTGGAGGATGCCGCCTACGTCTCCATGATGGGCCCGATCACGCCCTTGGACATGCTCTACGGCCTGCGCTCGGCCCTCGCCGCCGGCAACCTCTTCATGGCCCACCGCATGGGCTACACCGCCACCACGCTGGAAGCCTATTTCACCCGCGCCGGCTTCACCCCGGTCCGCGTGATCCGCGACGGCCACTTCGCGCTGTGGGCGACGGCCGTAAAGCCGGCCTGATCCAGCCCGCGCACACGTGCAAAGGGCCGGGTGGCAACACCCGGCCTTTTCTGTTTGAGCATCGGAAGCAAAGGGAACCGCCAAGGCGCCAAGAGCGCCAAGGGAAGCGCCACGAGTCCCTTGGCGTCCTTCTTGGCGGCCTTCGCGCCTTGGCGGTTGCCTCGCTTAGCCCGCCTTGCGAACCTTCTGGAACGCAGCCTCCAGCCGCCGCGTGAACCCGGCCGCATCGCCCAGCGTCCGCGCCCAGGCGTCGCCTGCCAGATGCGCCCGCAGCCCGGTCATCGCGGTGGGATCGCCAGCCAGCGCCACCGCCTTGGCGGCATAGGCATCCAGGCCCTGCACCGCCATCTCCGGCAGCCCCACTTCATGCAGCAGGCTGGTCGCCATGCGCGCGGCAAAGGCGCGGCCTTCCAGCGCCAGCAGCGGCAGGCCCATCCGCAACGCATCAGAGGCAATGGTGCCGGCATTGTACGGCCAGGTATCCAGGAACAGGTCCGCCAGCGCCAACCGCGCCCGATAGCGCGCGGGATCGACACGCGGCGCGAAGACCAACCGCTCCGCCCCCAGCCCCGCCGCCTGCCAGCGCGCCAGCAGGTTGCGCCGGCTCGCAGCACCATCGTCCACCAGCCACAGCACGCTGCCCGGCACGTCGCGCACGATGCGCATCCAGGTGGCGAACATGTCAGGCGTGATCTTGTAGTGATGCGAATGGCAGCAGAACACGAAGCCATCCGCCGGAAGAGTCTCCTCCGCCCGCGTCACCGCCGGCAGCTCCAGCGCCCGGCTGTCATTGGCCTGGTAGCAGCCCTCGATCGGCAGCGGCGCCGGCACATACTGCCCGGCGAGGTCGTCGGGTATGGCGATGCGGTCGCAGATCAGCCAATCCAGCTCCGGCAGCGGCACCGGGCCGATATAGCCGAGATAGGTCGCCTGCACCGGCGCCGGCTTCCAGCGCAGCACGCCGAGCCGCGCCCCGCGGGTGAGGCCATTCAGGTCCACCAGGATATCGATCTCATCCGCCCGGATGCGCCGCGCCGCCTCCTCGTCGGTCAGCACACCGATGGGCACGTGATGGTCGAACGCCGCCAGCACCCGCGCGCGCAGGTCGCTGCCATCCTCCGGCGAGGCGTCGTAGCCGAACACCTCGAAGGTGGAACGGTCATGCCGCTCCAGCACCTCGGCGATCAGGAAGCTCATCGCATGGCGGCAGAAATCGCTGGAGAGGTAGCCGATGCGAATCCGCGCATGGCGATAGCCGGCCTCCGGCGCCAGCCGTTCAGGCGCGGCCGGCACCTTGCGCGCGATCCAGGCAGCCCCCACCTCGCGCTGCGCCTCGGGGTCGTCGAACAGCGCCAGCGCGCCCAGCGGCCCGGCATGGCGGCGCAGCTGCGACTCGGGCACCAGGCAGGCGCCGGGGTCGATCACCGGCCAGGTCGCGGTGCGCTGGCGCAGATGCACGAAATGCTGGATCACGTCGGGCTGGTCGGGATCGATCAGCAGGCTGGCGCGCAGTTCCGCAGCCGCCTGTTCTAGGTCCCCATCCTCCTCCAGCCGGCGGCCGAGATGCATGTGCAGCACCCGGCGTGTGGCATCCTCCGGCAAGGCGCGGCGCCAGGTGGCAAGCGCCTCGGCCGGCTTGCCCTGCAACTCCAGCGCCAGGCCAAGATTGATCGTGGCCTCGTGCAGATCAGGCTTCAGCGCCAAGGCATTGCCATAGGCGGTGGCAGCGCCCACGGCATCGCGCGCCTGCAGCAGCGCCACGCCAAGGTTGAACCACACGGCGAAGGCCTCCGGCGCGGAGGGATGCGCCCCCAGCCACAGCTGGGCAAGCGCCACGGCGCTGGCCGGATGCCGGCCGACCAGATCCACCAATTGCAGTGCCGGCAAGGCGCCCACGGTGCGCGCCAGCCGCGGCATCTGGGCTGGGGGTACCGCAGCCAGGCCTCCGGGGGCCGCAAGCCGGTCCTCCAACCATGCTTCATCCCCGGGCAATGGCAGGGGCACAGGAAAGACGGCCATGTTCATGCGGTGGCTCCTTTTTGGCGCGACGGCAGGAGAATGGCGGCCAACAGGTGAAGGAAACGTGTGCCGCACGAATTCCCTCCAATCCGATCAATCACCACGGCCCGTTAAGGGCGCAGTAATCGAAACGTCGGTAGATGCGGCGTCCCTGGGAAACAAAACGGTTTTCCGCAGTGGCACCAGCAACCCGTAGCGGGAGGATCCGCTGGTGCGCGCCTATCATGCGGAGCCATCGCCATGACTCTCATTTCAGTCCTGACCACCGACCAGGTCCAGTCGCTGAGCACGTCCACGCTCGCCGCGCTGACGACTGATGAGGTAAAGGACTTCACCACGGCGCAAATCGTGGCACTCACCACCGCACAGTGGCGCGCCTTCACCACCTCCCAGATGCCGGTCTTCACCACCGCGCAGGTTGCGGCGATGGAAACGGCGGACACCGCAGCGCTGGCCACCACGCAGCTGCGGGCGCTCACCTCGGGCCAGGTTGCGGCGATGACCACCGCACAGGTGGCCAATCTGGGCACCGCCCAGCTGACCGGCCTGTCGTCCACGCAGGTTGCCGGCCTGACCACGGCGCAGATCGCCAACCTCACCACCGCGCAGATGGCCGGCTTCGGCACCGCGCAGTTGAACCCGCTCTCGTCCACCCAGGTGGCCGCGCTGACCACGGCGCAGATGGGCCAGCTCTCCTCCACCCAGGTCGGCGGGCTCTCCACCGGCGGCGTGAAGGGGCTCACCACCGCGCAGGTTGTTGCACTCACCACCGCACAGGTGCCGGGGCTTGGCACCGCGCTGATCGGTGCGCTTACCACCACCCAGCTGGCTGCCATGGAGACGGCCGATCTCGCCGCACTCACCACCACGCAGCTGCGGGGCATGGCATCGTCGCAGGTCTCGGCGCTGACCACGGCGCAGGTGGCCAACCTCACCACCGCGCAGGTGGCCGGTCTCGCCTCCACGCAGCTTGGTGGCCTCTCCTCCACACAGGTGGCCGCCATGACCACGGCGCAGCTGGCCGCCATGTCCTCGACCCAGCTCGGCTTCCTCTCCACGGCCGCCGTGAAGGGGCTCACCACCGCCGGGATCGTGGCGCTCGACACCGCGCAGATCAAAGGCCTGGGCACCGCCCAGATCGCCTCGCTCTCCACCGCCCAGGTGGTGGCCATCGAGACCGCCGATCTCGCCGCCATGACCACCACGCAGATCCCGGGCTTTGCCACCGCAGGCATTGCCGCGCT
>JAIXTK010000437.1 GCA_027483995.1 Acetobacteraceae bacterium | reverse complement strand
GGTGTCGCGGCGCGGGGTCTTCCCGCTCTCCTTCACGCTCGACCACGTAGGGCCGATGACCCGGACGGTGCGGGACAACGCCCTCCTGCTCAACGCCATGGCGGGCCACGACCCGCTCGACCCCGGCAGCGCGCCGCACGCGCCGGAGGACTACACGCGCGACCTGCACAGGGGCCTGAAGGGCCTGACCATCGGCTTCGTCCGCCACTTCCACGAGCAGGACATGCCCGCCCACCCCGAAGTCGCCGCCGGCCTTGATACCGTCGCCCGCACCCTGGCCGGGGAGGGTGCCATCCTCAGCGACATCACCCTGCCGAGCCTGGGCGAGTTCGCCGCCGTCAACCGCGTGATCCTGAACGCGGAGGCCTGGACCATCCACGCCCCGTGGCTGCGCGAGCGCCCCGGCGATTATGGCCAGCTTGCCCGCCGCCGCCTGATGCCCGGCGCCTTCCTCACTGCCGGCGACCTGCTGGCCGCCCAACGCCGCCGCGCCGAGATGATCGCAGCGGTGGATGCCGCGCTGGAGGAGGTGGATGTGCTGCTCTGCGCCAGTTCCATGGACCCGGCCAGCCGCATCGAGGACGCGGAGGAAACCGCCCGCACCTACCCGCGCCAGGCCCGTGCCCCGTTCAACACCACCGGCCACCCGGCGCTGGCCATGATGGCCGGGCTCTCGCGCGACGGTTTGCCGCTTTCGGTGCAGTTCGTGGCCCGCCACTTCGCCGACGCCACGCTGTTCCAGGTGGCCCGCGCCTGGGAGCGTGCCTCGGGCGTGGACCGCCTGCATCCGTCCCTCTCCTGACCGGCCCGCGATAGGTTGCATCGGCCAACATCACGAAATCGCGAGCATGGATCGTTCCGCGCCCCGCCGCGTTAAGATGGTGCATAGCCCCCGGTATGCGGTGCGGCAGGAAGCCCCTGCCCGGCGCCCGGAGGCGGTGCGCCTGCACGCACGAGGGCGTCCTCCCAGCCCGAGCCGACACCGCCGCGCCGACCCGAAGGTGAAGACCCGCAAGGTGTAGACCCGACAGTCAGCCCACCGGCCGCCGGTCCGATGTCCGGGACGGACGCCCCACAACAAGGGGCGGAAGCCGATGCCGAAGGGTACTGTGAAGTGGTTCAACCCAACCAAGGGGTATGGCTTCGTCGCCCCCGACACGGGGGACAAGGACGTGTTCGTGCACATCAGCGCGGTCCAGAAGGCCGGGCTGCGCACGTTGAACGAGGGCCAGAAGCTCACTTTCGACGTTGAGCAGCAGCCGAATGGCCGCGCGGCGGCGGTGAACCTCGCCGCTGATTGATCTCAAGGGGCTGATCCCGATGGGCTGATCCCTGGGGGGCTGATCCCTGGAGGCTGATCCCGGGGAGCTCGTCCCTGGGCCGGCTGACCACGGGGCAGGGGTCTTTCGGAGCGTCTCCCAGACGCGAACGGCGCGCGGACCAGGGCAGACTCCCCTGGCCCGCGCGTGCGTGCTAAGCCTAGCATCCGAATCGGGCTTCCGGCCCGGTCGCGCCCCCGGAGGGACGAGCCAGACCATGAGCCAGATCTCCCGACCGCAATCGGTCGGGCCCCACTCCGCGCTGGATGCCGATGCCGTTCGGGCTGCCTATCGCCGATGGGCCGGCGTGTACGACTTGGTCTTCGGCGGCGTGTCCGGCTGGGGCCGGCGCCTCGCGGCGGCAGAGGTCAACCGCCTCCCCGGCACGCGCGTGCTGGAAGTGGGCGTGGGCACAGGCCTCGCCCTGCCGCGCTACCGCCGCGACAAGCGCATCACCGGCATCGACCTCTCCGCCGAGATGCTGGAACGGGCCCGCGCCCGCGTCGCATCGGAGAACCTCTCCCATGTCGAGGCCCTGCTGGAGCTCGATGCCGAGTCGACCGGCTTCGAGGATGGCGAGTTCGACATCGCGGTGGCGATGTTCGTCGCCTCCGTGGTGCCGAATCCGCGCCAGCTGATGGCGGAGCTGCGCCGCGTGGTGCGGCCGGGCGGCCATATCCTGTTCGTGAACCACTTCGCCGCTGAGGGCGGGTTGCGCTGGTGGGCCGAACGCACCCTGGCCCCGGCCTCGCGCGCGCTGGGCTGGCATCCCGATTTCGCGGTGGACGCGCTGTTCAACCCGGAGGAGCGTGCCCGGGCCAGCTTCACCCCGGTGCCGCCCTTCGGCCTGTTCACCCTCGCCCAATTCGGCAACTGAGCCGGTTGGGCAGCGGGGCCGGCCACAAGCCGGCGGCAGGATTTGCGGCAATGTCTGCCCGCTTTTCAGCCGCGTTCGTGCGCGGTTGCAACGCGGACCGACGAAACCCTGTGGCGCTTCCGCAAAACCCGCCTATTTTGGGTTACGGGCCTTGATCTCCGTCCTGCGCCGGAGTAGCCCAAATCCTTGCATGGCCCGGCGTGCAGTGCCGGTGCGTCTCATCGGGATGGATCATACGATGCCACTTCTCCGGCGACTGGTTGCCGCCGCCTTCCTCGCCACTCTCGGCACCGCGCTCCTCGCCATGGCGTTCGCGGAACCCGCGCTCGCCGATCTGCCGCGCAACTGGCAGATGGGCATGCAGCCGGCCGCAAGCCCGGTCCAGCGGGACATCCACAGCCTGCACCACCTCGTGCTGGTGATCATCACCGTGATCACCATCTTCGTGGGCGCGCTGCTGGCCTACGTGATCTGGCGCTTCAGCGCCGACAAGAACCCGAACCCCAGCCAAACCAGCCACAACACCGTCCTGGAAGTGGCCTGGACCGTGATCCCGGTGCTGATCCTTGTGGTGATCGCCATCCCCAGCTTCCGCCTGGTCTACTTCCAGGACCGCACCCACGAAGCCGACATGACCCTGAAGGTCACCGGCCACCAATGGTACTGGGAATACACCTACACCGACGCGGATGGCCTGAACTTCGGCAGCCGCCCGCTCGATTCCAAGAACACCCGCTGGCAGCAGGGGATCCGCCTGCTGGACGTGGACGAGCCGCTGGTGCTGCCCGTCGGCAAGAACATCCGCATCCTGACCACCAGCGCCGACGTGATCCATAGCTTCTTCGTGCCCTCCCTCGGCGTGCAGCGCTACGCCATCCCCGGCCGCACCATCGAGACCTGGGTGCGTATCGACCGCGCGGGCACCTTCTACGGCCAGTGCAACCAGATCTGCGGCGAGGACCACTCGAACATGCCGATCTCCGTGCGCGCGCTGCCGGAAGCCGAGTTCACCGCCTGGCTGGCGGAGGCGAAGAAGAAGTTCGCCGCCAATGAGACCACCCCGATCCGCGAAGTGGCCGCCCCGGCACCCGCCCAGGGATCCGTCCCCGGTCGTGCCGTGCTCGCCGCGGTACGTCAGTAGAACAGGGCAGCAGGAGCAGAGTCATGAGCGCACACGATCACGCTGCCGGCCATGGTCACGGCCACGACGACCATCACCACCACGCCGAACTCAGCTTTGCCCAACGCTGGCTGTTCAGCACCAACCATAAAGACATCGGCACGCTCTACATCATCTTCGGGCTGATCGGCGGCATCTGCGGCCTGATCATCTCCGTCATGATGCGCATGGAGCTGCAATCCCCGGGCATGCAGATCTTCTCCTCGGGCCAGGCCTGGAACGCGGCCATTACCTCGCACGGCCTGCTGATGATCTTCTTCTCGGTCATGCCCGTGCTGATCGGTGGCTTCGGCAACTGGTTCATCCCGCTGATGATCGGCGCGCCGGACATGGCCTTCCCGCGCCTCAACAACATCAGCTTCTGGCTGCTGGTGCCGGCCTTCGCCCTCATTATGGCCGGCCAGTTCGTCGGTTCCGGCGCCGGCCCGGGCTGGACGCTGTATCCGCCGCTGTCCAATGCCACCTACCAGTCCGGCCCCGCGCTCGATTTCGTACTGTTCGCGCTGCATCTCGCCGGCATCTCCTCGCTGCTCGGCGCAATCAACTTCATCACCACCATCTTCAACATGCGCGCACCGGGCATGACGCTGCACAAGATGCCGCTGTTCATCTGGGCGATGCTGGTCACCGCCTTCCTGCTGCTGCTCTCGGTGCCGGTGCTGGCGGGTGCCATCACCATGCTGATCACCGACCGCAACTTCGGCACCGCCTTCTTCGAGCCTTCGGGCGGCGGCGACCCGGTCCTGTTCCAGCACCTGTTCTGGTTCTTCGGCCACCCCGAAGTGTACATCATGATCCTGCCGGCCTTCGGCGTGATCAGCCACATCATCTCCACCTTCAGCCGCAAGCCGATTTTCGGCTACCTCGGCATGGCCTATGCCATGGTGGCCATCGGCGTGGTTGGCTTCGTCGTCTGGGCCCACCACATGTTCATCTCGGGCATGGACGTGGACACCCGCGCCTACTTCATGGCCGCCACGATGATCATCGCCGTGCCCACGGGCATCAAGATCTTCTCCTGGATCGCCACCATGTGGGGCGGCTCCATCGAGATGAAGACGCCCATGCTCTGGGCCGTCGGCTTCATCTTCGTGTTCACCCTGGGTGGCGTCACCGGCGTGGTCCTCGCCAATGCCGGCATCGACCAGTACGTGCACAACACCTACTATGTGATCGCGCACTTCCACTACGTGCTCTCGCTCGGCGCCGTGTTCGGCATCTTCGCCGGCTTCTACTACTGGATCGGCAAGATGAGCGGCCGGCAGTATCCGGAGCAGCTGGGCAAGCTGCACTTCTGGATGACCTTCGTCGGCGTGAACCTCACCTTCTTCCCGATGCACTTCCTCGGCCTGGCCGGCATGCCGCGCCGCTACGTGGACTACCCCGACGCCTTCGCCGGCTGGAACATGGTGGCCTCGATCGGTGCCTATATCGGCGCTGCCTCCATGGTCCTGTTCCTCTATGTCATCTACCGCACCTTCACCTCCAAGGAGCGGCTGGCCGACAACTACTGGGGCGAAGGTGCGACAACGCTGGAGTGGACCCAGTCCTCCCCGCCGGCGTTCCACACCTACGAGGTCCTGCCCCGTATCCGGTGAACCGATGAACGAGATCGCCAGCCAGGCACTGGCCGAGACAGGGGGGCGCAACGCCCCCCTCCTTGACGGTGCCGCCCCCCACGCCCCCGATCTTCTGAGCGCCACGACGCCGAGCTCCTCGGTGTCCGACTGGATCGCGCTGCTCAAGCCGCGCGTGGTGATGCTGGTGGTCTTCACCGGCTGGATCGGCATGGTGATCGCGCCCGGCCATTTGCACCCGGTGCTCGCCGCCACCGCCATCCTCTGCATCACCGTCGCTGCCGGCGCCGCCGGTGCCATCAACATGTGGTACGACCGCGACATCGATATCCTGATGCGCCGCACCCGCAACCGGCCCATCCCCGCCGGGCGCATCGCCCCTGGGGAAGCGCTGGGCTTCGGCGTCTTCCTCGCCGTTGCGTCCGTGCTGGTCATGGCGCTGGCCACCAACGTCGTTGCCGCCCTGGTGCTGGCCGCCTCGATCGGCTTCTACGTCTTCATCTACACGATGTGGCTGAAGCGCCGCACCGCGCAGAACATCGTCATCGGCGGCGCTGCCGGCGCCTTCCCGCCCGTCATCGGCTGGGCCGCCGTCACTGGCGGGCTCGATGCGTTGCCGCTGCTGATGTTCGCCATCGTCTTCTTCTGGACACCGCCGCATTTCTGGGCGCTGTCGCTCTGGGCCCATGCCGACTACGCCCGTGCCGGCGTGCCGATGCTGCCCGTGGTGGCCGGCGCGCGCGAAACCCGCCGCCAGATCTTCCTCTACACCCTGGTGCTGCTTGCCGTGTCCCTCGCCCCCTGGGCGCTTGGCCTGGTTGGCGTGATCTATGGCGCCGCCGCCCTGGCCCTTGGCCTCGGCTTCCTGGCCTGTTCCTGGCGCGTGCTGCGCGATGAGCAGGACGCAACCGGCGTCTCCCGCACCAACGACGCCCCGGCCCGCGCCGCCTTCAAGTTCTCCATCGCCTACCTGTTCATCCTCTTCGCCGCCGTGGCGGCAGACCGGTTGGTGGGCTGATCCATGTCAGACCAGATCCCCCCCCCAATGTCGCCGGAGGCTGCCGCGGAGTTCCGCCGCCGCCGCCGCGGCCGCAACATCGCCATGCTGGTGGTGCTGCTCGCCCTGTCCGGCCTGTTCTATGCCATCGCGGTGGTGAAGATGTTCAAGCCCGGCGTGGGAGGCTGAGATGGCCCCTGCGCCGCGCAAGGGAAACAACAAGCTCGTCGCCTTCACGCTGCTCGGCGTGATCGGCGGCATGCTCGGCCTGTCCTTCGCCGCCGTGCCGCTCTATCGCATCTTCTGCCAGATCACCGGCTATGGCGGCACACCGCGCATCGATGCCGGCGCCAGCCCGGGCGTGGTCGATCGCACCATCACCATCCGCTTCAACGCGGATGTGCATTCCGGCATGCCCTGGAAGTTCGCCCCGGCCCAGAAACAGGTCACGTTGCGCCTGGGCGAGGAGGCGGTGGCCTTCTACACCGCCCGCAACCCCACCGACCGCCCGATCATCGGCGTCTCCACCTACAACGTCACGCCCGACAAGGCCGGCCGCTACTTCCACAAGACCGCCTGCTTCTGCTTCGACGAACAGACGCTGACGCCCGGCCAGGAAATGTCCTTCCCGCTCAGCTTCTGGGTCGACCCCGCGATCCTGAACGACCCGGACACGCGCAACCTGCGCACCATCACCCTCTCCTACACGTTCTTCCGCAGCCTCGACGACGCCTCCATGGCCAATGCCGGCCCGCATGTCGGCCGCAAGCAGGCCACGCCATGAGGCGGCAACAACTCCCTCTTTCGAACCGACACAGCCGCGCCGCTTTCCCGCTTGCCGCGGGACGCGTTTTGACGATGATGCGGCCACCACACGGGACACGCATGGCATGAGCAGCGACTCGCACGGCACCATCACCAGCTCCGGCCTGAAGCAGCCGTACCATCTGGTCGACCCCTCGCCGTGGCCGATCATCGGCGCCTTCACCGGCGGTGCCACCCTCACCGGCATCGTGCTGGCCGCGCACTACCATAGCTGGTGGATGCTGATCCTCGGCCTGATCGGCACCCTGGTGGTGATGTATGGCTGGTGGCGCGACGTGCTGAAGGAAAGCAGCACGCCTGGCATGCACAGCACCATCGTCCGCCTCGGGCTGCGCTACGGCGTCATCATGTTCATCGCCTCCGAGGTGATGTTCTTCGTCGGCTTCTTCTGGGCCTTCTTCCACTTCGCGCTCTACCCGGAGCACGTTCTGGGCGTCGTGAACCCCACCTGGCCGCCGCCGGGCGTGCTCACCTTCGATCCCTGGGGCCTGCCCTTCCTCAACACCATGATCCTGCTGCTCTCCGGCACCACGGTCACCTGGGCGCACCACGGCATCCTGCACAACGACCGCAAGGCGCTGATCCAGGGTCTCACCATCACGGTGGTGCTCGGCCTGCTCTTCACCTGCTTGCAGGCCTGGGAATACTCGCTTGCCCCGTTCAAGTTCTTCGGCGGCGGCGTCTATCCGGCGGTGTTCTTCCTCGCCACCGGCTTCCATGGCTTCCACGTGATCATCGGCACCATCTTCCTGGCGGTCTGCCTGCTGCGCGCCAGGAAGGGCCATTTCACCGCCGAGCGCCATTTCGGCTTCGAGGCCGCGGCCTGGTACTGGCATTTCGTGGACGTGGTGTGGCTGTTCCTGTTCATCTGCGTCTACTGGTGGGGCGCGGGCGAGATCGCCCACCACTGATGCCCACCCCTCCGCCGTGGTGGCAGTCGGCGCTGCTGTGCCGCTGCCCCCGCTGCGGAAAGGGGGCTTTGTATGACGGTGTGCTGGCCATTCACCCGGCCTGCACTGTCTGTGGCCTGGATCTTCGCGGCCACGACACCGGCGATGGCGCGGCTGCCATCGTCATCCTCTTCCTCGGCTTCATCGTCGTCGGCCTCGCCTTCTGGGTGGAGTTCCGCTTCATGCCGCCACTTTGGCTGCACGCCCTGCTGTGGCCTGTGGTCACCCTGGCCCTCGCCCTGCCGATGATCCGCACCTTCAAGGCCGCGCTCGTCGCCATGCAGTTCCGCCACCGCGCCAGCGAGATGGGGCTGTGACAACAGGAGTCGCCCGCCGCCTCCTGCTCCCCGGCCTGATGACCCTTGTCATGCTGGCCACGCTTCTCGCCCTCGGCACCTGGCAGGTCAGCCGCCTGCTCTGGAAGCGCGACCTCCTCGCCGCCATCGCCGCCAGTGAGCAACGCCCCGCCCTCCCGCTCGGCCCCAGCCCCCCCGCCTTCGCCCGCGTCCGCGCCGAAGGCCGGTTCGAACCGCTCACCGCCCTTTACGGCGCCGAGGTCCGGGGTGAGGCCGGCGGCGCCCGTCTCCTGGGCATTCTCCGCCGCGAAGGCGCCCCCCCTCTGCTGGTGGAGCGCGGCTGGGTCCCCGTCCCCCCGCCTGCCATCGCCTCCGGCCCCGCTGCCGTGGAAGGCTACATCCGCCCCGCCGACGCGCCCGGCTGGTTCAGCCCCACCGATGACCTCGCCGGCCGCCGCTTCTTCACGCTGAACCCCGCCGCGATCGGCCAAGCCCTCGGCGTGCCAGACCTCGCCCCCTACACCCTCGTGGCCATGGGCCCGCCCGGCATGCCAGACCCTGCCCGCACGCTGCCGCGCCCGCCCAACAACCACCTGCCCTACGCCATCACCTGGTATGGCCTGGCCATCGCCCTGCTTGTCATCTTCGCCCTCTACGCCCGCAAGGTCGTCCGCCCATGAACACGGCTCCTGAAGCTGCCTACGCCCGCCTCGTCGCCCGCGTCACCCGCATCGCCACCATCGGCGAAGCGGCCGGCATGCTGGGCTGGGACGCCGCCGCCATGATGCCCCCAGGTGGCGGCGCCGCCCGCGGCGACCAGATGGCCGTCCTCGCCGGCCTCGCCCACCAGCTTGCCACCGAACCCCAGGTCGCCGACGACCTCGCCGAAGCCGAAACCACCCCGCCGGCCGATCCCTGGCACGAAGCCAATCTGCGCCTCATGCGCCACGGCCACACCCGCGCCACGGCCCTGCCGCAGGATCTCGTGGAAGCCGCCGCCCGGGCCAACTCCGCCTGCGAGAAGACCTGGCGCGACGCCCGCAGAACCAGCAACTTCACCCTGGTCCGGCCCCACCTCGCCGAAGTCATCCGCCTCGTCCGCGAACAAGCCGCCGCCCTCGCCCCCCGCCTCGGCCTCTCGCCATACAACGCCCTGATGGACGGCTACCAGCGCGGCATCACCGCCGAGGATGTCACCCCCGTCTTCGCCGCCTACGAAACCTTCCTGGCCGACGCGCTCCCCCGCGCCGAAGCCCTCCAGGCCGCCCGCGGCACCCCCCTGCGCCCCACCGGCCCCTTCCCTGAATCCGCCCAGGAAGCCCTTTGCCGCCGCCTCTCCGCCCGCGCCGGCCTGGAACCGGAACACGCCCGTCTCGATCGCTCCACCCACCCCTTCTGCGGCGGCACGCCCACGGACGTGCGCATCACCACCCGCTACGACGAGGCCGACTTCGCCCAATCCCTCCTCGGCGTGATGCACGAAACCGGCCACGCCCTCTACGAACGCGGCCTCCCCGCCGCCTTCGCCCGCCAGCCCGTCGGCGAGAACGCCGGCATGGCCGCCCACGAATCCCAGTCCCTCATCATCGAGATGCAGGCCTGCCGGTCGGACGCCTACCTCTCCTGGCTCGGCCCCGAACTCCTGGCCACCTTCGGCGGCGACCCCGCCCCCTACGAACCCACCAACCTCGCCCGCCTCTGGCGCCGCATCTCCCGCGGCTTCATCCGCGTCGATGCCGACGAGATGACCTACCCCGCCCACGTCATCCTGCGCTTCCGCCTCGAACAGGCCCTGGTCTCCGGCGATCTCCTTGTCGCCGACCTCCCCGGCGCCTGGAACGAGTGCCTGCACAAGCTCCTCGGCATCACCCCGCCCGACGACGCCCGCGGCTGCCTGCAGGATATCCACTGGTACGACGGCGCCGTTGGTTACTTCCCCAGCTACACCCTGGGCGCCATGGCCGCTGCCCAGCTGATGCAGGCGGCCCGCCGCGCCATCCCCGGCATCGACACCGCGCTCGCCCAGGGCGACCTCGCCCCGCTGGTGCAGTGGCTGCGCAAGCACGTCCACGGCCAGGGCAGCCTGCTCGGCTTCAACGACCTGCTGCGCGAGGCGACCGGCAAGCCGCTCGATCCCGCGGACTTCCAGGCCCACCTCACGGCGCGGTATCTGACCTAGGAAGCAAGCATGTTCTCTTTTGAAAAAAAGAACCAAAAAACTTTTACTCACTTGCGCGGGTGTCTCCACGGAACCCCGGCATCAAGTCTGAAAAGTCTTTTTG
>JAIXTK010000447.1 GCA_027483995.1 Acetobacteraceae bacterium | reverse complement strand
GGCGTGCAGATGCTTGGCGATCTCCACCTACTGTTCCCAGGAGGTGGGGGGCTGGAGCTTGCGTTCGGCGAAGACATCCTCGCGGTAGGCATACATCAGCGTGTTGGTGGTGAGCGGCAGGCCGTAGATCTTGCCGTCGTAGCTGAGGCCCTTCAGCGAGGTGGGGTTGATGTCGCCGAGCTTGTACTCGTCCTTGAACTTGGCGATCAGGTCATCGAGCGGCTCGATCCAGCCGTTCTTGGCGTAGAAGGCCATGAGCGAGCCGTTGAGCCAGAGGATGTCCATGCCCGGGGAAGCGGCGGAGAATTGCAGGCGCTGGAGCTGGCCGGCGTCGCCGGAGGGCATGAGCCGCGCGTCGACGGTGACGCCGGGCAGGGCGGATTTCATCTTGTCCGCATACCATTCCAGCGCGGGGTAGCGGTGGCTGATGAGGGTGACGGGTTCGGACTGGGCGCGGACGTTGAGCGCGGGCAGGGCGAGTGCGGTGCCCAGGGCGGCGCGGCGGCCGATTTTTGTCTTGGCCATGGTTGTTTCCCCTTTTGGTGCCGCCCCTCTGCGGGGGCGTGCGGTTACTTGAAGCCGTACACCTCGCGCGCGTTGCCGATGAAGAAGCGCTCGCGGTTCTTTGCGTCGACGGGCATCGGCAGCGCCTGGGATGGGTCGTCGAAATCCCAGTGCGGGTAGTCGGTGGCGAAGAGCAGGCGGTCCCAGCCGATCCAGCCGATGGTGTCCAGCAGGTGCTCGCGGGGGTCCGGCTCCTCCATCGGTTGCGTGGTGAGCCAGATGTTGCGGTGGATGTATTCGCTGGGGGAGAGGCGGAGGTGCGGGGTTTCCTGCTTGAGGAGCCGCCAGTTGCGGTCCAGCCGCCAGGCCAGCGGGGGCAGCCAGGCGAAGCCCGCCTCTACCATCAGGACCTTGAGGCTGGGGTGATCCTCGAACAGGCCTTCCACCACCATGGAGGCGACCTGGGCCTGGGCGGCCTGGGCGTGGCCGGTCATTTCCTCGATGTAGAAGCTGGGCCAGCCGGCGGGGGTGACGGGGGCGCCGCTGTAGCCGAAGGCGTGGATGCTGACGGGCAGGCCGGCGGCGGCGGCGGCGGCGAAGATGCGGCGGTAGCGCTTGGCGCCCAGGGGTTCGCCGGTGCGGCCGAGGATGAGGACCTGGCAGAATTCCGGGCGGCCGGCGCAGCGTTCGATCTCGGCGACGGCGGCTTCGGTGTCTTCGTAGGGGATGCAGATGGAGGCGCGGAAGCGGGGCTCGTTGGCCACGAGGTCGTGCGCCTGCCATTCGTTGGTGGCGCGGCACATGGCGGCGGAAAGATAGGGGTTGGCGAAGCCCTCGCCGGACGGGGTGAGCGGGTTGATGACGGCGAAATGGACGTTGAGCGGCTCGAAATACTGCTGGCGCATGAAATCGAGGTCGGTGCCCGGGGCGCCGCCGTTCGGGGGCCAGGAATCGCGGCGGGCGGCGTTGGGCTGCGCCTTGGGGTAGGGGTTCACGCCGTTCTGGTGGCCCTGGCGCTGGGACATGCCGTAGGTGGCGATGTAGTCGCGCCAGCGTTGCGGCAGGAAGCGGTCGAGATGGGAGAGATGCGGCAGCACCGGGTGCGTGTCGCAATCGGCGATGGCCAGCTTGGTCATGGCGGCTGGGGCGGCCTGCGGGCGGACCTCGACGTTCATGAGGCGTCTTCCTGCGCGATTTCGGGGAGGATAGGGGGAAAGGCGGGGTGTCGACAATCGGTAGCTGCGCCGCGCGCCCCCGCGACAAGGCGGCTGGGATGCGGCACTATCGGGGCGATTCCAATGGGAGCGGACGGATGTCGGAGAACTGGGTGCGCGTGGCGGCGGCGAGCGACGTGGCGGAGGGCACGGCCTTTCCGGTGGAGATCAACGGGCTCACGCTGGCGCTGTACCACCTGGAAGGTGGCAAGTACTACTGCACCGACAATATCTGCACCCATGCCTTCGCGCTGCTGACGGATGGGTATCTGGACGGGAACATCGTGGAATGCCCGCTGCATGCCGGGCAGTTCGATGTGTGCACGGGCAAGGGGCTTGGCGCGCCGATCGAGGAAGACCTGCAGACCTACAAGGTGAAGGTCGATGGTGGCGATTTGCTGGTGAATCTGCCGGCCTAGAGCGGTCGCCGACCTGATAGGCGGTCGGCCCCCGCTCTCGGTCTTTGTTTGAGCGAGCAACTTTAGCCCATCCGGCGAGCCCGCCGGATGGGCTGTTGCTCTAGGGCTTTAGCGCGACATCCAGATATGTGACGGCCGAGCGGACGTAGCTTGGCCGGAGGTGGACTGCGTCCTTGTAGAGGGGCGTGCCGTCTGGTGTGGCGGCGGGGCAGGTGGATTTGGAGCAGAGGTGGTCGAGTGGGTCGATCACCTCGGCACCTGCCTGGCGGGCGGTGGCTGCGAGGGTGTGCGAGATGGCGCCGTATTCCGCTTCCAGCCGCGCGCGGTCCAGCGCCATGGGGCGGGTGCCGAAGGTGAGGAGGCCGCGGGTGACGCTTTGGCGCGGGTCGAGCTCGGCGCCCCAGGGGATGTTGAGCACCAGGATGACGCGCCGGCCGTCGCGGACCCAGCGGGTGATCGTGTCGGCGAGGGCGGCCAGGGCGGCGTCGCGCCCGGCTTGGGTGGACAGGGCATTGCCGTTGGCGTCGATGCGTGGGGAGGTGAAGTGGCCCCACCATTGGGCGCCGATCACGACGGTGGTGGCGCTGTGGGTGGCGATGGCGGCTTCGGCGGCTGGCATCAGGCTGGCGCAGCCGGGCAGCTTGGCGTCGCGCAGGCCGGGGATGGGGACGCAGCCGCCGCCGGTGAGGAAGAGGGCGGTGCGGTGGGCGTCTGGCGCGGCGCGCAGCAGGGCCGCCATGCGCGGGGCGTATTGTTCGATGTTGCTGTCGCCGAGGAACAGGACCGGCGCGCCGGTGCCGGTCTGGCGGTAGAGGACCCGGCCGCCGGCGGAGAGGCGCTCCATGCCGCCGGGGTAGTCCCATTCGCCGGCGGCCTGCAGCACCGGGTCTACCCCGAAGCGGCTGGCATAGGCGGGCACGGCGCCGGCCAGGATCGTCTGGCCGCCGAGGGCTGCCACGGCGCAGAGCCCGGCCAGTGCCATGGCTGCTCGCCCGCGGCGCCAGCCGCCGAAGCGCACCGGGCGTTCCACCCAGAGATAGGTGGCGAGTGCGAGGGCGGCGGCCGTGGCCAGCAGCGCGGCGCGGACCCAGGCGGCGGGTTCGGCACCCTCCACGATGCGGGCCAGGGACAATAGCGGCCAGTGCCAGAGGTAGAGCGGGTAGCTCACCAGCCCCACCGCCACCGCGGCGCGGTGCGACAGCAGGCGGTTGGCCCAGCCGCCAGGGCCCGCGGCGATCACCAACACGGTGCCCAGCACCGGCACCAGGGCGCGCCAGCCGGGGTAGGGGGCGTTGCGGTCATACAAGAAGGCCACGGCCAGGATCGCCGCGAGGCCTGCCGTTCCGGCCCAGCCTGGAATGCGCACCGTGCCCAGCCTTGCCAGCAGCACGCCGGCCAGCAATTCCCAGACGCGGGATTGTGGCAGGAAATAGGCGGCCGCCGGATTGCGGCCGGTATCCAGCAGGCCGTAGCCGAATGACGCCGCCAGCAGGGCGCCCAGCACAGGCACGGCCCAGCCTGGCCGTTTGGCGAGCGCGAGGGCCAGGAGCGGGAAGACGAGGTAGAACTGCTCCTCGATCGCCAGGGACCAGAGGTGCAGCAGCGGCTTCAGCTCGGCCGCGGTGTCGAAATATCCGCTCTCGCGCGCCAGGGTGACGTTGGAGAGGTAGGTGGCGCCCGCCCGCACATGGCGGCCGAGCATTCGCCATTCGTCCGGCAGCAAGAGCACCCAGCCCGCCGCCAGGGTGAAGGCCAGCACCACCAGCAGCGCCGGCAGCAGGCGCACTGCGCGGCGGGACCAGAACTCCAGCAGGGAGAAACGGCCGCGCGCCTGCTCGGCGAAGACGATGCCGCCGATCAGCCAGCCGGAGACGACGAAGAACACGTCCACGCCGACGAAGCCGCCGGGCACCAGCGTGGGGAAGGCGTGGAACAGCACCACCGGCACGATGGCGACGGCGCGCAGGCCGTCGATATCAGGCCGGTAGGTGACCGCCATGGATCAGCGCCGCGGCGTGCGGAGGCTGTGTGCGCGGAATGTGCCGAACGTCATGCCCATCCTCCCCGACACCGCCGGATTATCGTGCCGCAAAGGGGTTCACCACGGGCACGGCGAGATCGGCGAAATGCCGTATGTTGCGCGTTGCCAGCGTCGCCCGGTGTGCCAGCGCGGTCCCGGCGATCATCGTGTCCGCCAGGTCCACCGGCCTGCCTTGCTGGCGTCTTGACGCCATCAGTGCGGCCGAGGCCTCGGCGGCGGGGCGATCTAAGGCCGCGATCCGTCCCCCCAATTCTTCCACCAGCACGGCATCCAGTGTGGCGGCCAGTCCGTCGCGTCGGCGCCCCGGCGGCAGCAAGGCGAGGCCATATCGCAGTTCCATCACCGAGACGGCCGGAATCCAGACGTCATCGGCCGAGCACAAATCGAGCCAGCGCAGTCCCGAGGTGTCGGGCTCCGCGCGCATGAGCTCCGCGACCACGTTGGTGTCGAGCAGGATCACGCGCCGGGGTCAGCCCTGGTCGCCGAACGGAGGCGTTCGCGGGGCGAAGCCCTTCAGCGCCATGGCCTGCGCTTCTGCCTCCGACAATCCGGTACCCCGGAACCGTGCCGCGATCCGGCTGCCGAGGCCTTGGGCGGCCGGCTCGGTGCCCACCCCCATTACCGCGCTGCGCAGCACCTCGCGCACTTCC
>JAIXTK010000442.1 GCA_027483995.1 Acetobacteraceae bacterium | reverse complement strand
CGCCGATGGCCTCATCACGAGCGCGCACGACTGCTCCGATGGCGGCATGCTCGCCTCCGTCGCCGAGATGCTCATCGCCACCACGGGCAACGCGCCCGACGCGGCTCCAGCCGCTGGCGGTGCATCCTCGCTCCTCGCCGACCTGCTCAGCGGCAAGGTGTCCTCCGAGGAGGAGCGCAACGAGATCCTGCAGCAATGCGTGAAATACATGCGCACCCTGTCCAAGCAGCGCGAGAACGGCCCGCCCCGCTTCGACCTGCTGTCCATGATGGCGCGCGACCCGTCCACGCGCGACATGGACGACAAGATGTTCCTGGGCAACTGCATCCTGCTCATCGTCGGCGGCAACGACACCACGCGGAACTCCATCTCCGGCGGCCTTCTCGCGCTGAACCAGTACCGCGACCAGTACGACAAGCTGCGCGCCAACCCGGCCCTGATCGAGACGATGGTGCCCGAAATCGTCCGCTGGCAGACCCCGCTCGCCCATATGCGCCGCACCGCGGTCGAGGATTTCAACCTCAACGGCGCCGCCATCAAGAAGGGCGACAAGGTTGTCATGTGGTACATCTCCGGCAACCGCGACGAGGAGATGATCGAGAACGCGGACGATTTCATCATCGACCGCGCCCGCCCGCGCCAGCACCTCAGCTTCGGCTTCGGCATCCACCGCTGCGTCGGCAACCGCCTGGCGGAAATGCAGCTCAAGATCCTATGGGAAGAGATCCTGGCCCGCTTCCCGGAAATCAACGTCACCGGCCCCGTGAAGCGCGTCTTCAGCAACTTCGTCCACGGCATCGAGGAAATCCCCGTCATCATCCCCCGCCGCCATTAGGCAAACTCACTTCTCTCCCCTCGCTGCTTGGCGGGGGGAGCCGGAGGGGGGCTCTTTCGCCCCACCACCTCCACCGACCGCGCCCAGGCCTGGCACAAATCCCCGCGCACCAGAACCACGCCCAAACACCCGGACTCCGTCCAGCCCCAGGCCGCACAACCCACCGCACGCCCGGACTGCGTTCACACCGCGCGAATCATGCCGCGCACGCCCCACCACGCGCCGTCACCCGCTTCACGGGCAATCCGGCGCGTCCAACCCATCCCGCTCTTCAAAAGCGCGAAAAGGGCAGGGCACCAACCCACACCCTTTTCGTTCTGGTATAATTTTGTTCCGCTAACTCAGCCCGCAGGAACGCTCATCCGCGCCAGCGAACCCACGTCATTGCAGGTATCGATCGCCAACGCCGCATTCGCCAGCGCCGCGGAGCGTTCCACCCCCAGCACGGAATCGACCAGCCCGGCGAACTTCGCCTTCAACTCCGCCTCGCTCAGGAAATTGTCCGGCTCGCCCTTCGGCACCACCACGGTCTTGGTGAACACCTGTCCCCGCGCCCGCACCGTCACCTTGCCGGACATATTGGCCGGGAATTCCCTTTCAATCTCCGGATCGTCCTCGCACATCACCTTCGGCAGCAGCGCCCGGATCACCGGGTTCTGCAGCTCGGCATAGCTGTCCCACCCCATCGCCCCGGTCGCCAGCGCGGTCGCCAGCACGAACGGCCCGCTGAACTGCCCATCCACCACGTTCTGCGGATCAATCCGCTTCTCCCGCGGCTCGCCCACCAGGATCATCCCGGAGCGAGAGGTGCCATAGGTGATCCCCTCGATCTCCTCCGGCTTGAACTTGTGCTCGGCGCGCAACGCCAGCATCGCGTCGATCCCCGCATGCCCATACCGGCAGGAGGGATACGGCTTCACCGCCGTCTTCATCAGCTCGAACACCACGCCGAGGTCTTCCACAGCGCGCTCAGGAATAGGGGAGGGGGCATAGGCCGCCAGGAACCCCGCCTTGCCCTCCAGCGCGAACGCCGCCCCCTTGAACCCCTCGCGCGCCAGCGTCGCCGCCGTCAACCCAGCCATCGCCGCCCAACCCACCTGGAACCGCTTCGTCCACGCCCCATTGGCCAGGAACTGCAACGACCCCGCCGACTGCGAAAGCGCGATCCCCATCGCCGAGGCAATCTCATCCCCGGACAGCCCAAAGATCCGCCCCGCCGCCGCCGCCGCCCCGAACGCTCCGCACGTCGCCGTCGGATGGAACCCGCGCTGGTAATGCGCCCCCGCCGGCAGCGCGAGCGCCACCCGGCACGTCACCTCATACCCGGCCACGATCGCCGCCAGCACCTCGGCCCCCGAAGCCCCGGCCATCTCACCCGCCACCAGCGCCGCCGGAATCACCGGCGCCCCGGGATGCAAGGACCCCGCCGCATGCGTGTCGTCGAAATCCAGCGAATGCGCCAACGCCCCGTTCAGCAGCGCCGCCCCCGCCGGAGACCACCCGCGCGCCTCGCCGAACACCGCGCAATCGCCATGGTCCAACCCCAGCGCCTTGGCCGCCGCGAACAAGGGCGGCGTGCTCTCCGCATCCACCCGCGCCCGCACCATGTTGCCCACGAGATCCAGCACCAGGTAGCGCGCCCGCTCCACCACCTCCGGCGGCAGCCGGTCCAGCTGGATATTGGCCGAGAACTCCGAAAGCGTCTTGGTGATCGACATGGCGTGGCCTCCCCTTCGTCCCCGCCATATTCAGGCAATCCCGCCTCGCGCGGAAGTGCCTCAGGCCGTGATTGCCGCCGACTCCCCCGCCATGGCACATCCTCGCCATGCTCCCCCGTCGCACCCTGCTGACTGCCCCCGCCCTGGCCCTCGCCGCCTGCGCCGCCTCACCGCCGCAGGCCCAGCCGGCCGCGCAGGTCGCCGCCGCCACCCCCCCGGCCGCGCCGCCGCCTTCGCCCGCGCCCACCCCCAGCCGCCCGCAAGGCAGCTTCCCGTCCTATATCGAAGGCGTGAAGGCCGAAGCCGCCCGCTCCGGCATCAAGCCCGCCACCCTGCAGGCCGCCTTCCGCGGCATCGCCCAACCCAACAACCGCGTCATCGAGCTGGACCGCCGCCAGCCCGAATTCACCCTCACCTGGGAGCAGTATCGCGGCAAGGTCATCTCGGATGCCCGAATCGCCCGTGGCCGCGAGTTCTATGCCCGCCACCGTGCCCTGGTGGCTGACGTGTGCGCCAAGTACCGCATGCATCCGGGCCCGATCATGGGCATCTGGGGCCTCGAATCCCATTACGGCCAGTTCACCGGCGGCTTCAACGTCATCGAGGCCCTGTCCACCCTCGCCTGGGAAGGCCGCCGCGCCGCCTTCTTCCGCACCCAGCTGCTGAACGCGCTGAAGATCATCGACGCCGGCGACATCCCCGCCGAGAAGATGCTCGGCAGCTACGCCGGCGCCATGGGCCAATGCCAGTTCATGCCCGACAGCTTCCTCCGCTTCGCCGTCGACCAGGACGGCGATGGCCATCGCGACCTGTGGAACTCCGTGCCCGACATCGTCGGCTCGATCGCCAACTACCTCTCCAAATCCGGCTGGACCCCACCGCTCGGCTGGGGCCAGCAGATCACCCTGCCATCCGGCTTCGACCCCTCCATCGCCGGCCGCGACAACCGCCGCCCCGTCTCCGAATGGGCTCGCCTCGGCATCCGCACCCGCGGCCAGGTGCCCGGCGACGCCCAGGCCGCGGTGATCCTGCCGGACGGGGCACGGGGCCAGGCCTTCCTCGTCTTCCAGCCCAACTTCCAGGCCATCCGCCGCTACAACCCGTCCGATTTCTACGCCCTGGCCGTGGGCATCATCGGCGATGGGGTCACGGGCACATGAGGGTGCTGCTGCTGCTCTGCACGCTGGCGGCGCTCGCCGGCTGCGGTGTCCTCGGTGGCGGCGGCGAGGGCCGCTACGTGGTCGGCGCGCCGTACCAGATCGGCGGCCAGTGGCGCTACCCGCAGGAGGATTTCACCCTCAATGAGACCGGCATCGCCACCGTGGCCAGCCGCGGCGGCGCCACCACGAACGGCGAGAGCTTCGATGCGATGAACCTTGCCGCCGCTCACCGCACCCTGCAACTGCCCGCCATCGCCCGCATCACCAACCTGGAGAATGGCCGACAGGTGGTGGTCCGCATCAACGATCGCGGCCCGCCAGACCCCGCCCGCCTCATCGCCGTCACCCGCCGCGTGGCCGAGCTCCTGGGCGCCGCCAACCCACAGGCCTTCCGGGTGCGCGTGCAGGTGCTGGAAGACGAAAGCCGCCGCCTGGCCAGCGAGGCCCAGGGCCGCCCCGTCGCCGCCCCGTTCTCCGTCGCCCGCGCGCCGGAACCCGCCCCCGTGCCGCAGGCCGCCCCGCGCGGCGGGGTACAGGCGGAATCCCTCGCCCCGCCCGGCGGTGCCGCCTCCGGCCGCCAGCGCGTGGCCGCCGCCGCCCCCACCCCGGTGGCACAGCAGGCCGCCGCCGCCCCCGTGGGCACCATCCCGCTGCGCCTGGCCGAACAGGTCTCGCAGACCTCCGCCCGCCCGGGCCGCCTCGCCATCCAATGCGGCGCCTTCGGCAGCGTGGAAACCGGGGAGATGATGCGCGCCCGCCTCGCAGGCCTTGGCGCGCGCATCCAGGCCGACTACGACGCACCGCGCGACCGCTCCGTGGTGGTGCGCCTCGGCCCCTATCCCCAGCTGCCCCAGGCCGAAGGCGCGCTGCGCCGCGCGCTCGGCACCGGCTGCCCGGATGGGCGGATCATCGTCGAATAGAAGCCGCCGCCGCGCTACACTCGCTTGCTTCTGCCAGGAGTCGCCCCGTGCTGAACCGCCGTTCCGTGCTCGCCCAGGCCCTGCTGGCCGGCACCGCGCTCGTCTCGGCCGAGGCCAGCGCCCAGCAGCCCGCCCGACCGCCGCAGCGCCCGCCCGCCCAGCCCGCGCGCCCACCGGCCCGCGCCGCCCGCCCGCCCGCGCCCTCCGGCTCGCCCGCCACCACCCCGCTCGGCCCGCTGGATACCGCGGCCAAGTTCGCCATCATCATCGACCACATCACCGGCGCCGTGTTGCTGGAGAAAGAGCCAGACAGCACGATGGTGCCGTCCTCCATGACCAAGCTGATGACGGCCTATATCGTCTACGAGATGCTGCGCGGTGGCCGCCTCAAGCTGGACCAGGAACTGCCGGTCAGCGAACGCGCCTGGCGCATGGGCGGCAGCAAGATGTTCGTGCAGGTGGGCACGAGCGTAAAGGTGGAAGACCTGATCCGTGGCGTGATCGTGCAATCGGGCAACGACGCCTGCATCGTGCTGGCCGAGGGCATCGCGGGCTCGGAGGAACAATTCGCCGAGCTGATGAACGCCAAGGCCCGCGATCTCGGCCTGGAGCGCACCACCTTCCGCAACTCCACAGGCTGGCCGCATCCGGAACACCGCAGCAGCGCGCGCGACATCGCCACGCTGGCCCGCCGCATCATCCGCGACTTCCCGGAATACTACCACTACGACGCCGAGAAGTCCTTCAAATACAACGGCATCGATCAGCCGAACCGCAACCCGCTGCTGCAGAAGAACCTCGCCGACGGCCTCAAGACCGGCCACACCGAGGAAGCCGGCTACGGCCTGGTGGCCAGCGCCGAGCGCAACGGCCGCCGCATAATCCTGATGGTGAACGGGCTGGACACGATGCGCGCCCGCTCGGAGGAGAGCGAGCGCCTGCTGGAATGGAGCTTCCGCGAGTTCGAGAACGTGACCCTGTTCACTGCCGGAGACGTGGTGGAACAGGCCCCGGTGCATCTCGGCACCGCCCCCACCGTGCCGCTGGTGGGTGGGCGAGACGTGGTGATGACCATGCCGCGCGGCTGGCGCAACCGCGCGAAAGTCACCCTCAGCTACAGCACCCCGGTGCCGGCCCCGGTGCAGCGTGGCACCAAGCTGGGCACGCTGTCGGTCAGCGGGCAGGGCGTGCCGGAGCTGGAAGTGCCGCTGCTCGCCGGCGCCGACGTGCCCCGCCTCGGCCTGCCCGGGCGCGCCATCGCGGTGGTCTCCCGCTTCCTCACGGGCGGATAGGGTGCCGGCCGGCCGGTTCATCACGCTGGAGGGCGGCGAGGGCGGCGGCAAGTCCACCCAGGCGCGGCGCCTTGCCGATGCGCTGGCCGCACAGGGCCTGCCGGTGCTGCTGACGCGCGAGCCCGGCGGCGCACCGGGCGCCGAACACCTGCGCGGCCTGCTGCTGGGCGGCAGCATCGACTGGTCCGCCCCGGCCGAGACATTGCTGCACTTCGCCGCGCGGGCGGAACACGTGGAGCGCACCATCCTGCCGGCGCTGGAAGCCGGCATATGGGTGGTGTGCGACCGCTTCGCCGATTCCACCATGGTGTACCAGGGCTGGGGGCAGGGTGCGGACAAGGGCGCCATCGCCACCCTCACCGGCCTGCTGCGTGCCCGCCCGGACCTCACGCTGGTGCTGGACGTGCCGGTGGAGGTCTCCCTCGCCCGCCTGGCTTCCCGCGGCGCCGCGGCGGACCGCTATGAGAAGCTCGGCGCCCCGTTCTTCGCCGCCATCCGCGAAGGCTTCCTCGCCGTGGCCGCCGCCGAGCCCGCCCGCTGCGTGGTGCTCGATGGCACGCCCGACGAAGCCAGCGTCGCCGCGGCGATCCTGGCCGCCGTGCGCGAAAGGCTGGGGGCGTGACCGCGCCTTCCCCCCGCGCCAACCCGCTGCTGCTGGGCCACGAAGCCGCCGAGGCCATGCTGGCAGAGGCGATGCGCTCCGGCCGGATGCACCACGCCTGGCTGATCGCGGGGCCGGAGGGGAT
>JAIXTK010000179.1 GCA_027483995.1 Acetobacteraceae bacterium | reverse complement strand
GCCGGGATGGCGCTTGCCGGCGGCGCGCATTAGCGGCAGGGAGCCGGAACCGTCGCCGCAGATCGCCACCGGGATGGCGCCGGCATCCAGCACCGCGCCGGCGGCGGCCTCGATCGCCGGGAAGGCCTGGATCGGCCTTCCCGGCAGCAGGTCGATATCGCCGCAATCCACCGCGCCCAGCCGCTCCAGCACGTTGAAGTCGCCCTGGCTCACATGGAAGGCGCGCAGATGGCGGGAGGCGCGGCGCACCGCCACCGGCGCCTCGCGCGAGCCGACGCGCCAGGGATGGATGCCGCAATCATAGGGCACGCCCAGCACGGCGGCCTTGGTGGTGGGGCCCGGCATGCCGTGCGGCAGGCCGCAGAAGGTGGGCTGCTTCTGGAACATCGGCATCACCTCACGATGGGATCGGCGGTCAGCGGCTGGGCGCCCGAGAGCCCGCCATAGGAACGCCCGCCATGGCCGGGCGGCGGGGCGCCGAACCAGCGATCGTCCCGCGCCGCGCTTGCCGGCTGGAAGCGGGTGTCGGCGGAGAGGCGCAGGCGCCCGCCGGGGGCTTCGTTGTCCAGGCTGCCGTGGAACAGGAACATGCCAAACAGCAGCACATCGCCGGGCGCGAAATCGGCGGTCAGCACGCGGCTGTCGCGCTGTTCCACAAGATCGACCACATCCTCCAGGAAGCTGCCGGTGAAGCCCGCCTCGCGGTCCACGTCGCGGCCGCGGATACGGTCGGCCATGTCCGTCCAGGCGGTGGAGCCTTCCACCAGCGCGATCGGGCCGTCCTCCACCCGCACCTCGCCCAGCGGCACCCAGGCGGTGACCACCCGGTCCGTGCCGCGGTTCATGAAGGCGTGGTCGAAATGGAACCGGCTGGCCCGCCCGGCGGTGACGGCGCGCAGCCAGACGAAATCGAACGGCACCGCGGGGGCGCCGAACAGCCCGGCGGTCACGCCGCGCAAGGCCGGGCCGTGCACTGCCGCGCGCAACGCCGGGCCTTCGCACACGCCGCGCCAGAAGGCGCCGAGATCGGCGTGCTGCGCGGCGCGGTCGCTGCGGCCGGTGGCGGTGGGGTGGGCATCGTCCCCCACCACCTCGCCGACGGAGCGCAGGGCGGCCAGCACCTCGGCACGCGCGGCCTGCACGGCATCGGGGCCGAGCACGCCGCGCAGCAGCAGGTAGCCATCCTCGGCGAGGCGCGCCGGCCAGGCGGACGGATCCGGCCCGGCCTCGCGCAACGCGCCCAGCCGGTGCGCGGGCAGGTCGCGCCCGCCGATACGGGGCATCAGCCGCCGGCCACGCCCTGGGTGTTCACGTAGAGCGAATACAGCGAGTGGCTCGCCGCCATGAACAGCCGGTTGCGGTGGCGCCCGCCGAAGCACAGGTTGGCGCTGCGTTCCGGCAGGCGGATATGGCCGATGGGCGCGCCGGCCTTGTTGAAGATGCGCACGCCGTCCAGCTCGTCCGACCCCATGCCCCAGCCGCACCAGAGATTGCCGTCGATATCCACGCGGAACCCATCCGGCGAGCCGCCGGCCGCGTTGATGAACACGCGGCCATTGGTGAGCTTCCTGCCGCCGATCACGTCGAAGGCGCGGATCTCGCGCGGGTCCGCCCGGCTGGCCACCACGTAGAGGATGCTTTCGTCGGGCGAGAAGGCCAGACCGTTGGGGCCGGGGATCTCGTCCGTCATCATCTCCAGCACGCCGGTCTGCCCGTCGATGCGCCACACCGCCGGGGCGATCTCGCTCTCCGCCTTGTGGCCCTCATAGTAGGCCAGGATGCCGAAGGGCGGGTCGGTGAACCAGATGCTGCCGTCGCTGGCCACCACCACGTCGTTGGGCGAGTTCAGCTTCTTGCCCTGGTAGCTGTCGGCCAGCACGGTGATGGAGCCGTCGTATTCCGTGCGGGTCACGCGGCGGGCATCGTGCTCGCAGGTGACCAGGCGGCCCTGGCGGTCGCGGGTGTTGCCGTTGGCGTTGTTGCTGGGCTGGCGGAAGGTGGTGGTCTGCCCCGTCGCCTCATCCCAGCGCAGGATGCGGTTGTTGGGAATGTCGCTCCAGAACACCGCGCGCTGGTCGCCGAACCACACCGGCCCCTCGGCCCAGCGGCAGCCGGTGTAGAGCCGCTCCACGCTGGCGAGCGCCACGCGGTACTGGTTGAAGCTCGGGTCCATCGTCACCACCCGCGGGTCGGGGTAGCGCGTGCTTTCTTCCCACATCGGTCTTTTCCTCCGGTTCGTCGCCGCATAGCGGCGCGGATATTTGTGCCGGCGATGGTGGCGCAATCATTCCAGCCGCGCCAGCACCTCTGCCACACAGGCCTCGATGGACCGGCCGGCGGTGTCGATCACCAGGCGCGGGCGGGTCCAGGAGTCCTGCTCGCGGTCCATCACCGCCTGCCAGGTGGGCGGCACCAGGCCGGGCACGTTCACCACGCGGGTTTCCACGCGGCGGCGGTGCTCGGTGGGGTCGGAGCAGATCACCTCGACCTCCAGGCAGCGCGCACCGGCTTCGATGGCGACGCGGCACCAGGCGTCGCGGGTGATGGCGATGGGGTTCACGCTGTCGGCCACCACGATGTGGCCCAGGCGCAGATTGGTTCCGGCGATGCCGTAGCCGACGATGTAGCCGGCGGGGCCGTCCTCCGTGATCCCGGCATCGCGGATCGCCTGCTCGATCGTGTCGATCCTCACCCAGACGGCGCGCAGCTTTTCGGCCAGCGCCTGGGCCAGGGTGGACTTGCCGCTGCCGGGCAGGCCGGCGAGCGCGATCAGGAGCGGGGATGCCATAGCGCAGCATCCCGATCGCGCGGGGTCGCTGCAAGCGTTTCGCCCTGTGCTAGGCTGCTGCCATGAACGAGACCGACGTGATCATCATCGGCGCGGGCGTGGCTGGCCTGGCCGCTGCCGCCGCGCTGCGCCGTGCCGGGAGACGCTGCGTGGTGCTGGAGGCCTCCGGCCGCGCCGGGGGGCGGGCCTGGACGGTGGCGGTGGGCGGCGATGCGTTCGATCTTGGCGCGACCTGGCTGCATGACGCGGATCGCAACGCGCTGCGCACCCTGGCGGAGGCCGCGGGCGATGCGTTGCTGGATGCCGATGGGCCGCGGCGGCGGATCATGATGGTGGAGGGCCACCCCGCCACGGCGGCGGAGGAGGCGGGCTACTGGCGCGCGGCGGAGGATTTCGACCGCACCTGCCATGCCCGTGCGGCCGAGGCGCCGGACGTGGCGCTGGCCGAGGCAATCGCGGGGCTGCGCGACGACCCCTGGATGGCCACGATCGAGACCTGGGAGGCGGCGCAGATCTCGGCCGCCGATCCGCGGCGGTTTTCGGTACAGGACTGGTCGGCGAATGACCTCACGGGGCGCAACCTGTGGGTGCCCGGTGGGATCGGGGCGCTGGTGCAGCGGCGGCTGGCGCCGCTGGCCGGCGAGATCAGCTTCGGCACTCCGGCCACGCGGGTGGACTGGGGCGGGGCGGGCGTGCGGGTGGAGACGCCGCGCGGCACGCTGCGGGCCGCGGCCTGCATCGTGACGGTCTCCGTGGGCGTGCTCGCGGCGGGCGGGATTGCGTTCGATCCGCCATTGCCGGCTTCCCACCAGGCGGCGATCGCGGGGCTGCCGATGGGGTTGCTGACCAAGGTGGCGCTGCATGTGCCGGGCGGGGACATGCTGGGCATGGAGCCCGGCACGGTGATGCGGCGCAGGCTGGGGCGGTCGCTGGAGCCGGTGATGTCCTTCCATTTCTGGCCGCACGGGGCGCGGCACATCGCGGGGTTCGTCGGTGGGCCCACGGCGTGGGATTTGGCGCGCGCAGGTGAAGAGGCGACCCAGGCGTTCGCGCGGCAGCAGCTGGAACAGGCGATCGGGGCGGAGGCAGTGGCGAAGGTCGGCGAGATCGTGGTGTCTCCCTGGGCCGACGATCCCTTGTATCGCGGGGCCTATACCTATGCCCTGCCGGGGCAGGCCGGGGCGCGGGCGGTGCTGGGCACCCCGCTGGGCGGGCGGCTGGTGTTCGCGGGCGAGGCGGTGTGCACCGATGGGCTGGCGGGCACGGTGGGCGGGAGTTTCCTGGCGGGCGAACGCGCGGCCGGGCTGGTCTAGGTCACGCCCAGCAGGTCGGTGAGGAAGCGCAGCGCCACGCTGACGGCCGAGGCGGTGGCCGCGAGGGCGGCGCGGCGGTTGAGGATGTTGGCGCGGTTGATGGCGGTGACGAGGCGATTGATGTCCGCGGCATCGAGGTCTTCGTTCAGGCTCACGCGGCGCACGGTGCGGCCGCTGGCGCGCAGCCAGAGCCAGCCGGCGAGGAAGCCGGAGATGCAGCCGAACAGGTCGAGCGCGAAGGTGAGGGTCATGGCCGTTGCATCCGTTGCGCGCGCAGCATGCCCCAGGCCCCCACGCAGGCAATGAGGGTTCCGCAGAGCACCACTGTGGCAGCGGCGCCGAGGGCGTGGAAGGGCAGCGGGCCGATGGCGGCGCCCAGCATCATGGCGCCGGCCACGATGGCCAGGCGCAGGCGCAGCAGGGCGGTGAGGTCGGCGCCCTGCAGGCGGGACTGCACGGTGGCGAGGAATTGCAGGAAGAAGAATGGCCCGCCGAGCCCGGCGAGCAGGGCGGCCGTGGCCATGAGCGGCAGGGTGGGCGCCATGGCCATGGCAACCAGGAAGCTGCCCATCCAGAGATAGCCGGCGAACATCTGCGGGATGGGCCGGCGCGGGATGCGGGCGGAGGCGAGGATATTGCCCAGCACGTCCCCTGCCCCGTAGCAGCCCATCGCCACGGCCAGCGCCGGCAGGCCAAGGCCGCGTTCCGTCACCAGCAGCGGCAGGCCGACCGAGAGGGTGAGCGACCAGGGTGCGAGCATCACGGCATTGGCCAGCACCAGGGCGCGGATCAGGCGATCCCGGCGCAGGATGGCCCAGCCCTGAACGGCGCGGGACCAGGCGGTGGTCTGGCTGGCGCGGGCGGGCGGGTCGAGGCGGGGGCCGAGGCTGGCGATTACGGCGGCGGAGGCGAGGCTGGCGGCGGCGGGGAGCCAGAGCAGGTGGATCACGGGCAGCACCGCGCCGAGGGCGCCGGCCAGGGCGGGCCCGGCGAGGCGGGCGGTGCGGGTGGTGACATCGAGCAGCCCGTTGAGGCCGCGCAGGCGCAGCGGGTCCGGGGCGACGATGGGCACGATGGTTTGCATGGCCGGGTCGAACAGCGCGCGCAGGGCGGCCAGCGCGATGGCGGTGGTGACGAGGATGGCGAGCGATCCGACGCCCAGGGCCCAGGCGGCCAGGGGGAGCAGGACGATGGCGGCACGCAGGGTTTCCGCGGCGACCATGATGCGGCGGGGCAGGATCTGGCCGGCGAAGGCCCCGCCGAGGAGACCGATGGCCAGGACTGCCGCGTGTTGCGCGGCGGGCAGGAAGGCGGCATCCGCGCCCACCAGGCCGATGGCGAGCCAGACCAGGGCCATGCGCTGGACCTCGTCCCCCAGGCAGGTGGCGGACATGGCGAGCCAAAGGCGGCGGAGCGGGGGCTCGCGGAGCGTGGCGAGGAACGGGTGGGGCAATCAGTCCCCGAGGAGGAGGCGTTTGACCTCGCGCTTGGCGACCTTGCCGTAGCCGGATTTCGGCAGTTCCGGCCAGGTGACGAAGCGGTGGGGGTGCTTGTAGCGGGCGAGCTGGTCGGCGAGGCGGGTGCGCAGGGCGGGTTCGTCGGGGGTGGTGCCCTCGCGCGGGACGAGGATGGCGATGCCGATCTCGCCCCATTTGTCGTCGGGGATGCCGACCACGCAGGCTTCGGCGATGGTGGGATCCTGCAGCAGGATCTCCTCGATCTCCTTCGGATACACGTTGCTGCCGCCGGAGATGTACATGTCCGAGGCGCGGCCGGTGATGTGGAGGTAGCCGCGATCGTCCAGGTGCCCGAGGTCGCCGGTGTGGAACCAGCCTCCGGCGAAGGCTTTCTCGTTGGCCTCGGGGTTGTTGAAGTAGCCGGCGAAGACGGCGGGGCCGCGGACGCAGATCTCGCCGGTTTCGTTCGCGCCCAGGCGTTGGTGGTTGGCATCGAGGATGGCGATCTCGATGCCGGTGCGGGGGTGGCCGCAGCTGCCGATGGGGAAGGCGGGGTCGTCTTCGATGCTGTGCAGGTGCGGCGGCAGGACGGTGATGTTCCCGGTGACCTCGCCGAGGCCGAAGTATTGGACGATGACTTTGCCCAGCTTCCGCAGGGCGTGGACCTGGTCGGCGCGGTACATCGGGGCGCCGGCGTAGATGATGTGGCGCAGGCTGGAGTGGTCGTGCGTGTCCACGCTGGGGTCGCGGGTGAGCATGGTGAGGATGGTCGGCACGGTGAACATGTTGCTGACGCGGTGAGCCTGCACGAGACGCCAGGCTTCGGGGACATCGAGCTTCTCGCCGGGCATCAGGACGGTGGCGGCACCCTTTGCCACCTGGGTCATGGCGTGGATGCCGGCGCCGTGGCTGAGGGGGGCGACGACGAGGGAGACATCCTGCTCCGTGGTCCCGGGCATGAGGTCGCAGAGATGGGAGGTGACGACGAATTCCATCTGGCCGTGGGTGAGCATGGCGGCCTTGGGGCGGCCGGTGGTGCCGGAGGTGTAGAAGAACCAGCAGGGGTGGTCGCGATCCACGTCGGCCGGGTGGGGCATGGGCGCGGGGTGGGTGGCGAGGGTTTCCCAGTCGCTGGCGAGGTTGAGGTGGAGGCGGGCCTTCGGGTTGGCTTGGCGGGCGGCTTGGGCGTGGTCGGGGAAGGCTTCGTCGAAGAGATGGGCGGCGGCACCTGAGGATTCCGCGAGATAGGCGACTTCGGCCGGGGTCAGGCGGAAATTGGTGGGGACCCAGACGGCGCCGAGCATCCAGGCGGCCCACATGGTTTCGAACATCGCCTGCGAGTTGCGGCTGTGGACGAGGATTCGGTCGCCGGGGGCGATGCCCTTTTCGGCGAGTGCGGCGGCGGCAGAGCGGACACGGGTGGCCAGGGTGGCCCAGCTGGTTTCCTGGCCGTGGCGGATGAGGCCGGGGCGGGAGGGGAAGCGGCGCGCCGTTTGCAGCAGGAGGTGGGCGAGGTTGCTGGTGGGGATCATGTGGTTGATGTGGCTTACCCCTCACCCCGGCCCTTGATCCGCTTCGCGGCTCAAGCCCGCAAAGGGAGAGGGAGAAGTGCGGGCGCGCCGCTACTTCAGGGGTTCGAGGATGGAGACGTAGTTGGCCACGGCGGCGCCGCCCATGTTGAAGACGAGGCCGCGGTCGGCCTTCGGCAGCTGCATGGCGCCGGCGGTGCCGGTGAGTTGCATGGCGGCGATGGCGTGCATGGAGACGCCGGTGGCGCCGATGGGGTGGCCCTTGGCCTTCAGGCCGCCGGAGACGTTGATGGGCAGGCGGCCGTTCTTCTGGGTGACGCCATCGAGGATGGGGCGGGCGCCCTGCCCCGCCGGGGCCAGGCCCATGGCCTCGACGACCAGGAGTTCGGCGATGGTGAAGCAGTCGTGGACTTCGGCGAAGTCGATGTCGGCGAGGGACACGCCGGCCTGGGCCATGGCGCGGTGGAAGGCCTGCGCCGCGCCGTCGAAGGCGGTGGGGTCTCGGCGGCTGAGGGGCAGGAAGTCGTTCACCTGCACGGCGGCCTTGAAGCGGATGGCCTTGTTCATGGCCTTGGCGGTGGCTTCGTCCGTCAGGATCAGGGCGGCGGCGCCGTCGGAGACCATGGAGCAGTCGGTGCGCTTCAGGGGCGGGGCGACGTAGGGGTTCTTTTCGCTGACGGTGCGGCAGAAATCGAAGCCGAGGTCGCGGCGCATCTGGGCGTAGGGGTTGTCGACGCCGTTCCTATGGTTCTTGGCGGCGATGGTGGCCAGGGCATCGGACTGGTCGCCGTAGCGCTGGAAGTAGCTCTCCGCGATCTTGCCGAAGACGCCGGCGAAACCGGCGGGGATGTCGCCTTCCTCCTTGCGGTAGGCAGCGCTGAGCAGGTTGTCGCCGACCTGGGGGCCGGGCGTGCTGGTCATTTTCTCGGCGCCCAGAACGAGGGCGAAGCGGCCCCGGCCGGCGGCGAGGAAGTCGCGGGCGCCGTGGATGGCGGCGGAGCCGGAGGCGCAGGCGTTCTCGAAGCGGGTGGCCTGGGTGAAGCGCAGTTCCGGGACGGAGTTCAGCACCAGGGAGGAGGGGAAATCCTGCTTGGAGAAGCCGTTGTTGAAGAGCGAGACGAAGACGCCATCCACATCGCCGGGGGCGATGCCGGCATCCTCGATGGCGGAGCGGGCGACGCGGGCGAGGAGGGATTCGATATCCGGCTCCTCCAGCTTGCCGAAGGGGGTGTGGGCCCAGCCGACGATGCAGGCTTCGCTCATGACAGGTTCCTCCGCGTGCGTTGGGCGGAGATTAGCCGGTGGGGGCGCGGCGGGCCAGGGCGGGGTTGTTGCGGGGGCGGATGCATTATGGGCGTGAGTCGGCGGCCCCGTTTGGGGGTGTTTGGCGCGGATTGGGGTGGGTTCAGGTGGGATTTCGGGCGTGCGGGGGCGCACGGGGGGTGTGCGGGCGGGGGATGGGGGTGGCGCGGATGATGTGCGCGCGGGCGCCGGGGTGGAAGGCCCACCAGGTGGGGAGAACCTCCGGACGGTCCTGGCGCGCGATGAAGGGGCGGCCGTGGCGGTTGTACAGGCGCGGGGCGCGGACGGAGTGCGGGTGCGGGGTGGTTTCGGCGGGGATGGGGGGAAGGGCGCGGAGCAGGCGCTCGACGCGGCGGAGCTGTCGGGAGAGGAAGAACAGCAGCATGGCCTGGAGCACGGCGCCGAGGCATGAGCGCGCATGTGCAGCCCCCGCCGCGGCGGCGCGGTGGAGGATAGCGAATTCGTCTGCCAGTTCGGTTGCTGTGAGGGCCATGGGGAGAGAATGCCCCCGATGGAAGGGTCGCGCCAAGGATTTTTTTCTGTGTTTTTGATTTTTGTTAGTTTCCGGTGCGCTTCCGTGGTTCGGCGGGGAGTGCCACACTCCGGGGCAACGGAGGACTGACATGGATTTCGAAACGCTGGTTCAGACGCGCCGCAGCATTCGTGGCTACAAGCCGGACCCGGTGCCGCGGGCGGTGATCGAGGAGATCATTGGGCTGGCCAAGGCGGCGCCGTCCTCCATGAACACGCAGCCGTGGCATGTGCATGTGCTGACCGGGGCGCCGCTGGAGCGGGTGCGGCAGCGCAATACCGAGACGATGCTGGGGGGCGCGAAGCCGAACCGGGATATCGTGTCGCACGGGGAATACGAGGGCATCCACCGGGCGCGGCAGGTGGCGATCGCGGTGAAGCTGTTCGGGGCGATGGGGATCGAGCGGCACGACAAGGCGATGCGGCAGGATTGGGTGATGCGCGGGTTCCGGCAGTTCGATGCGCCGGTTTCGATGGTGCTGACCTATGACCGCGAGCTGGACCCGGGCGCGGTGGTGCATTTCGACCTCGGCGCGCTGTGCTACGGCATCTGCCTGGCGGCGTGGGACCGGGGGCTGGGGACGGTGGTGAACGGCCAGGGGATCATGCGCTCGGAGATCGTGCGGGAGGAGGCGCGGATTCCGGATAGCGAGGTGATCATGACCTGCATCGCGCTGGGGTATCCGAATGAGGAATTCCCGGCGAACGGGGTTCGGGCGGATCGGGAGCCGAATGATGCGTTTGTTCGGTATGTGGGGTTTGATGAGTGATGGGGCGTATGCATGCGGCTCTAGGAGCCGCCCCATGAGATAGGGTCGGCCGCGCTGACTGCGGTAGCCTTACAATGGGCGGAGTTTGCGAGCGGAATGCACAATCGCAATTTGCACCAGACTTCTGCGCGGGTTATATCGTTGATTTTATGAGGGAAAATATAGTGTGCAAAAGTTATAAACTACGCAACGTTTGCGCTGGCACGCGAAGGGAAAAATGATATGCTTTCCCCATGCTGTTAGTACGTCGCCTATTCGCAAAACCAAGAACGCCAAACATTATCGTTTACGGCATAGCCGGAAATGAGGGTAATGGAAATCTACTTTCGCAGCCTGCCGGATTTAGACCAAGGTTGCCCAAAGAAATTGGAGACAAACTTG
>JAIXTK010000385.1 GCA_027483995.1 Acetobacteraceae bacterium | reverse complement strand
GGGGTGGAGGGCGTGACGATGGGCGTGGAGATCCTGGTGGAGGAGCTCCGGGCCGCGGGGAAGGACACCGGGTTTCTGCAGGCGCCGCTGACCGCCGGGCAGCTGGCGCTGAAGGCGGCCTACGAGGCGCGGTTCGGCGACTGGCCCGCCTTTGCCGACCACCTGCTGCGGCTGCATCCCAGCTACTTCGCAGTGCTGGCCGAATTGCTGGCGGCGCCGGAGGTGACCGGCTCGCTCTCCGCCAAGGAGCGCAGCCTGATTGCGGTGGCGCTGAACGCGGCATTCACGCACCAGAACCCGGCTGGCACGCGGCTGCATGTGGCCCGCGCGATCCGCGCCGGCGCGACGAAGGAGGAGATCCTGCAGGCGATGCAGCTGACCGCACATCTGGGTATCCATGCCTGCGTGATCGGGGTGCCGATGCTGATGAAGGCGGTACAGGCGGCCGGCGAATGAACCTGGCCTTCACGGCGGCCGAGGAGGCCTTCCGGCAGGAGGTGCGGGCGTTCCTGGCCGCCAACGTGGATGGGCCCATGCGCGAGATGGTGCGGACCGGCATGCGCCCGGAGCCGCACGAGATCCAGGCCTGGCAGCGCCGTATGCATGGCCGGGGATGGAGCGCGCCGACCTGGCCGGTGGAACATGGCGGCACCGGCTGGACCCCGACGCAGTATTTCATCTACGAAACGGAGGCGGCGCGCGCCTATGCCCCGGTGCAGCCGCATCAGGGGCTGGAGCTGATCGGGCCGATCATCTTCACCTATGGATCGGAGGCGCAGAAAGCGAAGTATCTGCCGCGCATCCTCTCCGGCGAGGCGTGGTGGTGCCAGGGCTATTCCGAGCCTGGCGCCGGGAGCGACCTTGCCTCGCTCAAGACGCGGGCGGTGCGGGATGGCGACCATTATGTGGTGAACGGGCAGAAGATCTGGACGAGCTATGCCCAGGCGGCGACGAACATTTTCTGCCTGGTGCGCACGGAGGTGAAGCCGCGCAAGCAGGAGGGGATCTCCCTGCTGCTGATCGACATGGATACGCCGGGCATCCGGGTGCGGCCGATCATCACGCTGGATGAGCGGCACCATGTGAACGAGGTGTTCTTCGACGAGGTGCGGGTTCCGGCCGAGAACCTGGTGGGCGAGGAAGGCCGCGGCTGGGGCTACGGCAAGGTGCTGCTGGATCGGGAGCGCGGCATCTCGGCGGCCGGGGCGCTGCGGTTGGCGCAGTTCGTGCGCGTGGTGAAGGAGCGGGCGGCGGCGGTGCGGGCGGGCGGTGGCGCCTTGCTGGCGGAGCCGGATTTCCGCACCAAACTGGCGCAGATCGAGGTGGAGATGCTGGCGCTGGAGGGCATGAGCCTGCGCACGCTGGCCGATGCCGAGGCAGGGGTGGATTCCGGGCCGCGCGGTTCGATGCTGAAGATCCGTTGGTCGGAGCTGGTGCAGCGTATCACCGAGCTGTGGGCGGAGGCGTTGGGGACGGATGCGGCGCTGATGGAACCCTATGCCGGCGTGGAGGCGGCCGAGGACATGCCGCATGCCATGGCGGCCTATCTGCATATGCGCGTGACCACGATCTATGGTGGCGCCAACGAGGTGCAGCGCAACATCATCGCCCGGCGCGCGTTGGGGCTGTAGGAGCGAAGCGGTGGATTTCAGCCTGAGCCCTGAGCAGGCGATGCTCCGTGACAGCGTGGAGCGGTTCGCGGCCGAGCATGGCGACTTTCCCGCCTGGCGGCGGCGCGTGGCGGCGGGCGAGGCGTTCGATGCTTCGGCCTGGGCGCAGATGGCGCAGCTGGGCTGGCTCGGCATCGCGGTGCCGGAGGCCGCCGGCGGGATGGGCTTCGGGCCGGTGGAGACGATGCTGGTGGCGGAAGGGCTCGGGCGTTCGCTGTGCCGCGTGCCCTATGCCGGAAGCTGCGTGTTGGCCCCGGCGCTGCTGGCGGAGAGTGATCCGCTGCTGGGCGGTATCGTGGCCGGGACGGTGCAGGTGGCGGCCGCGGTGGGCGAGGCCGAGGGCCGTCATGACCTCGCGCATGTGGCCACAAGCGCGGTGCGGTCGGGCGGTGGCTGGGTGCTGGACGGGGCCAAGAGCTTTGTGCCCGATGGTGCCACGGCGGATTGGTTCATCGTGCCGGCGCGCACCGCAGGCGGCGTGGCGGATACGGCGGGGATCACCCTGTTCCTGGTGCCGGCGACGGCACAGGGGCTGCAGGTGCAGCGCCATCGCGGGCCGGACCATCACCACCATGCGCGGCTCGTGTTGCGGCAGGTGGAGGCGGCGGTGTTGGGGGGCGTGGATGCCGGGCTCGGACCGCTGGAGGCGGCGGTGGACCGGGCGATCGTGGCGCATCTGGCTGAGGCGGTGGGCAGCATGGAGGCGCTCCGCGACACAACGCTGGCCTATCTGAAGACGCGCGAGCAGTTCGGCGCGACGCTGGGCAGCTTCCAGGCGCTGCAGCACCGCATGGTGGATATGGCCATTGCCTGCGAGGAGGCGCGGTCGCTGCTGTATCTCGCGGCGTTGCAGCTGGACGCCCCGGTGATGGCGCGGCGGCGGGCGGTCTCCGGTGCCAAGGCGCGAGTGGGCCAGTGCGCGACCTTCGTGGCGCACCAGGCGGTGCAGCTGCATGGCGGCGTGGGAACCTCCGATGAGCTGGCGGTGAGCCACCATCTGCGCCGGCTGCGGGTGATCGATGTGCTGTATGGCGATGCCGCGCATCACCTGCGGCGCTTTGCCGCCGCGACGGATGCGATGGCGGCGTAGGTCAGGCCAGGGTCGGCGAGGGCGGCACCGTGGGCATGGTGGCCAGCTGGGCCGCGAAGCCGGCTTGGCCGGTGGCCAGCACGTGATGCCAGATGCCACCGCGCCAGCGTGGAAAGCCGAGTTGCAGGGACAGCGCATCGGCGGCGAGCGGTGCCAGGCCCCGGTCGATCAAGCGGGCGGCCTCGCCGGCCAGGGCGGCGATGCAGCGGGCGGTGATCTCGGCCTCTTCCACCGGGCGGCGCCGGCGGCAGGCGGCGCGGGCGCTTTCGGCGAGCAGCGGCGCCAGGGCCGGGTCGGGCAAAGGGCGCGGGTCGGCCGGGGCGTAGCGATACCAGCCGGCGCCGGCCGCGCGGCCGGTGCGGCCGGCATCCAGCAGCAGGTCGAGCAGCGGGGAGTATTGGTGCCAGGCATCTGGGCGCGGGTCCACGCAGGCCTGGGCGACGTGATCCAGCCCGTCCTGGTCGGCGGCGGCCAGTGGCGGGGTGCGGAAGCCGAATCGGCGCATGGCGAGGTCCACCGCCTGCGGCGTGGCGCCCTCGTCCAGCAGATGGATCGCCTCCCGCAGCAGGGCCCAGCGCAGGGCGGGCGCTGCCGTGCTGGGCGGGGGCGTGGCTTCGGCAAGGGTGGCGTGGCGCAGGGCGAGGCCCTGGGGTGAGGCGGCGAGCGTGGCGGCGAGGTGTCTTGCCTCGGCCAGGGCGCGTTGGGGGGGCTGGCTGAGGGCCTGGGTGAGGGACTGCAGCGCGGCCTGGGGCGCGGCCTCGCCGGGGGCGCGGCGGCGCAGGATGGCGTGCAGCGGGCGCGGATCGAAATGGGGCGGCGGCCCCGCCGCAGCCGGTTGGGTTGCGAGCGCGATGCCCACAGGGTCCGCTGCCACGGCATCGAGCAGGCGCAACCGCTGCGCCAGGGGGGCCGGAAGCGGGGTGCCGAATGCCAGCATCTCCAGCGCCGCCTCGGGCGCCAGCAGGCGCGCCAGCCGGGCGATGCCACCGTTCAGCGGCAGGGTGCCGCGCAGGATGCCGGGAAAGCCCAGCCGCCCGGCCGGGGTGGCGGTGCGGGCGTGGCAGGCGAGCGCCAGTTCCAGCCCCGTGCCCATGGCGCTGCCCGGAATGGCCGCGACCACAAAATGGCCCGGAGCGGCGATGGCTGAGAACAGGGGGGTGATATCCGCCTGCCCGGATGTGTCCTCGAACAGGCGCGGCCCGGTCAGGACCACGGCGCAGGCGCGGGCATCGGCGCGGCAATGGCTCAGCAGCCCGGCCACCGCGGTGATGAAGGCGTTGGTCCACTCGCCGGGGCTTGGCGTGCCGAAGCGCAGCACAATCGCCCCGGAGACATGCTCCAGGTCGATGCCGGGCAAGACCGCGGACGGCCGGCGGCGCGCGGCTGTGTGGCGACGTATGGCGCCCGGTGCGCTGGGCGGCATGCGTGGTTTCCTCCGGCGGCAGGACGCCGCTTCATTCATTGTTCGGCAAGGCTATGGGGGGGGCGGAGAGCGGTCAAGCAAGCTGCACACTTGGGCAACGCCGATCGCCTGGGCTGGCGCCCGGGCCTAGGCGAAAGAGTGCGTCACCCCGCCATCCACCAGCATGGTGGTGCCGGTGACCCAGCTGCTTTCGTCCGACGCCAGGAACAGCGCGGCGCGGGCGATGTCTTCCACTTCGCCCAGCCGGCGCAGCGGGGTGCGGGCCAGGCGCTTTTCCACCATTTCCGGCGTGAGCATCGCGACCACCTGTTCGGTTTGGGTGGAGCCCGGCGCGATGGCGTTCACCCGGATGCCGCGCGGGCCGAGTTCCACGGAGGCGGCGCGGGTGAGGCCGGTGACGCCGGCCTTGAGGCCGCAATAGATCATCGCGTTCTCCATGCCGAGAAAGGCGGCGGAGGAGGCGATGTTGATGATGGAGCCACCCTTGGCCATGGCCTCTGCCGCGGCCTGGATCGACCAGACGATGCCGCCGAAGCCGATGCCGGTCATGCGGTCGTAGCTTTTCTGGCTGATGCCCAGGATCGGTTCGTAGCGCACCCAGGCGGCGTTGTTCACGACGATGTCGAAGCGGCCGTGGCGCGCGGCCAGGCCCAGCACCAACGCGCGGACCGTCTCGCGCGCGGAGGCGTCGCCGGGCAGGATTTCGGCCCGGCCGCCGGCGGCCTCGATCGCTGCCACGGTGGCGGCTGCGGCCTCGCCCTTGAAGTCGTTGACGCCGACGATGGCGCCCTCGGCGGCGAACTTCATCGCGATGCCGCGGCCGATGCCGTTGCCTGCGCCGGTGACGAGTGCCACGCGCCCTTCGAGCTTTCCGGCCATGATCTGTGGTCTCCGTGCGTTACTGACGGCGGGATTCGGACAGGCGCATGGAGCGCAGCCCATCGAGCAGGAGGGTCTGGCCGTTCATCAGCGCCATGCCGGGGCGGGCGAGGAAGGCGGCGGCTTCGGCGACCTCGGCGCGGGATCTCGGCGTGTCCCAGCGCTCGCCGGCGAAGTCGGGGGCGAGCAGGTTGGCGCGCAGGCCGCGTTCGGACAGTTCCAGCGCGATGGAGCGGATGAAGCCGGCGAGCGCCGCGTTGGCGGCCATCAGGTGGGCGCCGCCCCAGGCGCCGAGATGGCCGCGTGCCGCCACGGCAACGATGCGGGCGCCGGGGGCGAAGAGCGGCAGCGCGGATTGCACGGCGGCCACCACGTCGAACACCATCGTGTCCAGCGCCTCGGCCAGTTGTGCGTCGGTGATTTCGGCGAAGCGGGTGCCTTCGCGGACCACGGGGACGTTCAGGACCAGGGCGTCGATCGGGCCTTCGTGGGGCAGGGTGGTTTCCACCTCGCCCTCATGGACAAGGCGGGTGGCGAGTTCGGCGCCGAAGGGGCGGTCGGCGCCCAGGAGGATGATGCGGCTCACAGCGGCGGCACTCCGATGCACTTGCCGCCATCGGCGAGGATGACCTGGCCGTTGACGAAGGCGGCGCCGGGGGAGGCGAGGAAGGCCACGGCGGCGGCGATGGCGCTGGGGTCGGCGGCCGCACCGCTGGGTTCGCGGGCTTCCATGGCGCGGCGCATATCCGGCGAGTAGCCATCGAGCATGCGGGTATCGACCATGCCGGGGGCCACGGCGTTCACGGTGATGCCGGCCCAGCGCAGTTCCACGGCCATGGCGCGGGTGAGGCCGACCACGGCGGCCTTGCTGGCGACGTAGTGCGGCATGCCGGCGCCGCCGAGATAGCCGCGCGAGGCGATGTTCACGATGCGCCCGCCATCCCCCATGCGGCGCGCGCCTTCCTGCGCCACGATGAACACGCCCTGCACGTTGACCGCGAAGATGCGGCGCCAATCGGCGAGCGACACATCGGCCACGCCTTCCATGGTGGCGGCGATGCCGGCGTTGTTGACCACCACGGCGAGGTCTTCGATGCCGTCCAGCAGGGTGGCGACCTCGGTGCGGCTGGTGACATCGAGGGGGGCAGCGCGGGCGGTGAGGCCTTCGGCGCGCAGCGTGGTTGCGGTGTCTTCCGCCGCTGCACCGTCGATGTCGGTGGCCAGGACCGCGAAGCCATCCTGTGCCAGGCGTGTGGCGATCGCCCGGCCGATGCCGCGCCCCGCGCCGGTAACCACGGCCGTGCCGCCTGCCATGCTGGACCTCCTCCACCCCTGCCATACCCTCCGGCGCCGGGGTGGCGCGGGTCAAGCACCGCGCGCAATATCATCGCCGTGATAATCGCCCGCGCCCGGCCGGGGGCTCGCCCGGCACGGGCGAGGCGCGCAGTCTGGGCCGGCCAGGAGGAGACCAGACCATGCCCATGATCCGCACCGAGATCAGCGACCACATCGCCGTCATCACCATGGATTCGCCGCCGGTCAACGCGGTGAACCAGCAGTTCATGGAAGAGCTGATCGCCGCGGTGGACCGGCTGAACGACCTGGACGAGGTGCGGGTGGCCGTGATCACCGGTGCCGGGAAATGCTTCTCGGCCGGGGCCGATATCAAGGGCCGGCTTTCGATGAAGGAGGAGCCGGGCAGCTACTGGGCGCATGCACGGCGGGCGCGCGAGATGAGCTGGTGCATGATCGAGTGCAAGAAGCCGCTGATCGCCGCCATTAACGGCCCGGCGCTGGGGGCGGGCCTGGGCATCGCGGTTTCCTGCGACATCCTGATGGCGGCCGAGACCGCGCGGGTGGGGCTGCCGGAGGTGGATGTGGGGCTGATGGGTGGTGGGCGGCACACGATGCGGGTGTTCGGCCATTCGCTGACGCGCCGGATGATGCTCACCGGCTATCGCGTGCCCGGCGCGGAGCTGTATCGCCTGGGCATTGTGGAATGCTGCGTGCCGCCGGAGCAGTTGATGGACGAGGCGATGAAGATGGCCGCCACCATCGCGGCGAAGAGCCCGCTGGCCACGGCCATGGCCAAGAACGCTGCCCAGACCATCGAGTTCATGACCCTGCGCGATGGCTACCGCTACGAGCAGAACCTGACGCGGCAGCTGAGCCAGAGCGAGGATGCGCGCGAGGCGATGACGGCCTTCGTGGAGAAGCGCAATCCGGTGTTCAAGGGGAAGTAGCGCTGGCGCCCCCTATTGCCACTTCGCCCGGTAGAAGCGCGGGTTGTCGTCGGCATAGGGGGTGAAATCCAGCTGGCGGCTGAAGGCGTAGGTTTTCACGTAGGTGAACACCGGGATCATGTAGGCCTGGTCGCTGATGCGGTGCAGCGCCTGGGCGTAGAGGGCGCGGCGCTCGGCGGCGTCGTTGATGGCGCCGGCGCGGTTGACCAGCGCGGTCAGGTCGTCGTCGTGCGCCATGGCGAAGCTGCCCTTGGTGTAGAAGTAGTTCAGCAGCGCGGAGACATCGTTCACCGCGAAGCCGCCCCAGGCGGCGAAGGCCATCTGCAGCTTGCCCTGCTGGGCCTGCTGGATCGCGGCACCCGCCGTCATGGTCTGCACGCGCGCGGTGAAGCCGGCGGCGTTGAGGTTGGCCTGGATCGCGCCGACCCAGGTGTTGGGCAGGTAGGTGGTCAGCACCACTTCCACGCCGTTGGGATAGCCGGCCTCCGCCAGCAGGGCGCGGGCGCGGGCGGGATCGTAGGGGTAGCGCACCGCGGCGGACTGGTCGCAGCCGAACTCCACCGCGAAGCAGGGGACATCCGGCACCTGCGATTCCGGCGCCATGAACTGGGTGGCGATGGCGCGGCGGTCGATGGCGTGGGCCACGGCCTGGCGCACCTTCAGCCTGGTCATCGGGTTGTCGGCGCCGGAGCGGCCGGCGGCATCCATGTTGACGTAGGTGAGGCGCTGCACCCCGGCACGCAGGGCGCGCAGCTGCGGCATGCGGGCGAAATTGTCGAACTGGTCGGCCGGGAAATCGGAGATCCAGTCGGTGCGGCCGCCGAGCAGCTCGGTCATTTCCGCGGTGACGTCGGCGACCTGGCGGATGACGATGCGGCCGATCTCCGGCCGGCCCTTGGGGCTGCCGGCGTAATGGCCCTCGAAGCGCGAGAGCTGCAGCGTGTCCTGCGAGGCGATGGGGGCGAAGCGGTAGGGGCCGGTGCCGACCGGGGCCTTGATGTAGGCATCGACACCGACGCGGGCGTGATGGGCGGCGGGGCGGATGGGCATGATCGCGGAGATCACGGTCAGCGCCGGGGGATAGACGCGCTTGAGGCGCAGGCGGACCTGCGTGGCGTCGATCGCCTCGGCGCTGTCGAGGAAGGCAAAGAGGCCGGGCGTGGCCACGCGCTTGTCGGCCAGCAGGCCGTTCACGGTGTAGGCCACGTCCTCCGCGCTGAAGGGGTCGCCGTTGTGGAAGGTGACGCCCTGGCGCAGCGTGAACTCGTAGGTCAGGTCGTCGAGCTGGCGCCCGGCGGTGGCCAGGCCCGGCCCAAGCGCGCCGGTGGCGGGGTCACGGTGCAGCAGCGTGTCCCAGGCGAGGTCGCCCAGGATGATGCCGTTGCGCTGGCTGTTGTAGTAGGGGTCCACCACCGGCACCGCATCCCGCCAGCTGACGCGCAGCGTGTCGGCGGATTTCTGGGCCGCGGCGGGGCCCGACAGCGCGGCCAGGAGCGCGAGGGCGGCGGCGATGGGGCGCATGGTCAGGCCTCCTTCGGGGTGGCTTCCACATCGATCAGGCGGTCCATCTGGATCTCGGCGATGCGCCAGCCGGCGGTGGTGCGCGCGAAGCTGTGGCGGTATTCCACGATCAGCTCCACGCCGCGCATCGGCACCGGGAAGGCGGGCGCGGCCGGGCCGCGCACCACGAGCCCGACGCACACGCCGCGCGCCGAGGCCTCGTCCAGGATGTCCACCACGGGATTGAGGATCAGGTGGCGGGAATAGGAATGGGTAGGCCGGCGCTGGAAGAAGCCACGGATGGCCTCGCGGCCCTCGAGGTTGATCTGCGGCAGCGGGGCGGTGCGGCGCCAGGCGCCCTCGGCGGTGAAGAGGTCGAGGAAGCGGTCCACCTCCCAGGCGTCGAGATGGGTGCAGTAGGCGGTCATCAGCCGCAGGCAGACGCGCTCGGCCATCAGGCGGGCGAGATCGTCCATCTCAGCCTCCGGCCGCGCGGGGGGCGGCGGCGTATTCGGGGTTGCCCGAGCGGGAGAGGACCAGCTCGGGGTCGGTGTAGCCGGGCTGGGCGGAGGGGCCGAAGCCGCCGGTGATGGCGGCGAAGCGCGCCTCTACCAGTGGCCGGTATTCCGGGTGGGTCATGATGTAGAGGTGGTTGGCGCGGATGCCGCGCACCACGTGCTCGCCCACGCGGCCCGGCTCCATGCGCGGTGCTGCATCGGTGCGGCCGGGGGCGAAGGCGGTGGTGGCCTCGGCGCCCATGATGGCGTCCCGCCGCTCGGCGGAGGTGAGGTAGAAGTTGGTGGAGACGGCGCCGGGGCACAGCACCGAGACGCCGATGCCCTGCGGCGCCAGCTCCGCGCGCAACGATTCCGACAGGCCCACCACGGCGTATTTCGAGGCGGCGTAGGCGGTGAGCCCGGCCGGCGCGATCAGCCCGGCCATGGAGGCGGTGTTGACCACGTGGCCGCCGCGGCCGGCGGCGATCATGCGCGGCACGGCGGCGCGGATGCCGAGATAGGTGCCGTGCAGGTTGGTGTCGATCACCAGCTTCCACACCTCCTCCGGCATCTCCGCCATCAGCACCGGGCCGCCATCGGCGCGGCGGCCCTGCCCGAGGCCGGCGTTGTTGCACAGCAGGGAGACGGGGCCGAGCCGCGCCTCCACCGCATCGAGCGCCGCCTGCCAGGCCGCTGCGCTGGTGATGTCCAGCACCACCGGCATGGCGCCGGCGCCCAGCGTGGTGGCGGCTTCGGCCAGGGCGGCCTGGTTGATGTCGGCGATCGCGACTTTCATGCCGGCTGCCAGGAGGGCCTGCGCCAGGCCCAGGCCGATGCCGCTGGCGCCGCCGGTGACGAGGGCGACGCGGCCGGAAAGCTCATCCATGGCGGAACTCCTTACGCGAGGGTCTTGAAGGCGTCGGGGGTAAAGGGGCGCCATTCGGCGGTGCGGCCCTGGCAGAGCTTGGCGAACCAGTCGGGGTCGCCCAGCAGGGCGCGGCCGATGGCGATGAGGTCGAACTCGTCCTGCGCCATGCGTTCCAGCAGCGCCTCGACCCCGGCCACGCCGGCGCTCTGGCCCTGGCGCAGGGAGGCGATGGCATCGGCATCCAGCCCGACCGAGCCGACCGAGATGGTGGGCACGCCCAGCAGCTTGCGGGCCCAGCCGGCGAGGTTGAGGGGCGAGCCGGGGAATTCCGGTTCCCAGAAGCGGCGGGTGGAGCAGTGCAGGATATCGGTGCCGGCCTCTACCAGCGGCGCCAGCAAGGCGGCCAGGGCCTGCGGCGTTTCGGCCAGGCGGGCGGTGTAGTCCTGCTGCTTCCATTGGCTGACGCGCAACGCGATGGGGTAGCCGGGGCCGGTGCCCTCGCGGCAGGCGCGCACTACGGCGGCGGCGAAGCGGGTGCGGGCCACGGCGTCGCCGTTCCAGCCATCGCTGCGCCGGTTGGTGGCGGACCAGAGGAACTGGTCGATCAGGTAGCCGTGGGCGCCGTGGATCTCGATGCCGTCGAACCCGGCCGCGCGGGCGGCGGCGGCGCTGCGGCGATAGGCTTCGAGCACGTCGGCGATCTCTGCCTCCGTGGCCGGTTCGTCCACCCGTTCCTCCGCGGCGCGCAGGCCGGAGGGGGAGAGCGGCGGCAGGTGTGCGTTGGGCTGGCTGCCGGGCAGGCGCCAGCCACCGACATGCCAGAGCTGGGCGAAGATCGCCGCGCCTTCGCCCTGGACGGCCTGCACCACATTCTGCCAGCCGGTGAAGGCGGCGCCGGTGAGGGTGGGGATGTCGGCGTGGTCCACCGCCACGGGATGGTCGATGGCGATGCCTTCCGTGATGATCAGCCCCACGCCGCCGGCGGGGCGGCGGCGATAGTATTCGGTATTGGCCGGGCCTGGCACGCCGCCGGGGCAGGCGCGCCGTGTCATCGGTGCCATGGCCACGCGGTTGGGCAGGGTGAGGGCGCCCAGCCGGAACGGGCGCAGCAATGGCGCCAGCGCCTTCGCGTCGGTTTCGGCAAGCGGGGGCGGCGGCATGGGTTGACCCCCTTTCGGCCAAGGGCGTTTCGGATCGCCCGACGAAAGACGTGCGGCGGGGCTCCGTCAAACGCCGCGTTGCTGCAGCCGCTTTATTGCATCGGTGATATCGGCCCGCGGCCGTTATCGCGCTGCCTTGGCGTATTCCGGGTTGCGGAACCTTTCGAAGGTCACGTCGGTATCGTGGTACCCGGGCTGCGCGGAATCCCCGAACGCAGCCACCAGGGCGGCGTGGCGTTCGTCGACATGCCCGCGATATTCCGGGTGGGGGATGATGTACATGGCGTTCCCCGCGATCGCCCGCAGCACCATCTCGCCCACCCGGACCGGGTCCATCCGCTTGGACTGCTCGGTTCGCAGCGCCTCCGTGCCGATGGTCGCCAGCCCGTCGAACGCATCGGGGGTCTTGGCGCGGACGGCGACGGAGCTGGCGAACAGGTTGCTGCGCACGCCGCCCGGGCACAGCACGCTCACCCCGATGCCGGCCGGGGCGAGTTCGGCCCGCATCGATTCGGACAGCCCGACGACGGCGAATTTCGACGCGCAGTACGCGGCGATCCCCGCCGGCGCCATCAGGCCGCCGGTGGAGGCGGTATTGACGATATGGCCCCATTGGCCGCGCGCGAGCATGCGCGGCACCAGCGTGCGCGCGCCCAGGAAGGTGCCCGTGGCATTCACCTCCATCACCAGGCGCCACAGTGCCTCGGGCATCTCTGCCACGTTGGTGTTCCGGCCATCGGCGAAGCGACCCTGGGCGACGCCTGCGTTGTTGCAGAGGATCTCGATCGGCCCCAGCGCGGCCTCCAGCTGCTCGACCGCGTCTTCCCACTCCGTGGCGCGCGTGACGTCCAGCTTCACCGCGGCCGCGAGGCCCGGCAGCGCGGATCGCGCGGCATCCAGCGCGGCTTCGTTCACGTCGGCGATGGCCACACGCAACCCGGCGGCGACGAAGGCGGTGGCCATGCCCAACCCGATGCCGCTGGCGCCACCGGTGATCAAGGCTGTCTTGCCTGCGAGGCTTGGCATGGCGTTCTCCTGGTTGCAGGCCGGCACGGCCCCGGCCATGCAGCTAAGCCGCTCTCCAGGCGGTTCGCAACGCGCCCTGCGGGGCAGGGCCCAGCCCATGCAATGCCCTCTGGATTTGACCGGCTCCACCGTTCATATGCTTATGCGATAGTGATACCGGCTGCGATGACCGGCTCGATTCGGGCATATGCAGGCAGGAAACGTGTTCAGGATCAGTGAGGACATCGCGATGCCCCCTTCGAAGAAGCCAGCCGCCGCGGCGAAGCCCGCAGCGAAAGCCGCGGCAGCGAAAGCCCCGGCAGCGAAGCCTGCCGTGGTGCAGGCCACCGTCACCCTCAAGCAGCTTGCCGCGCAGCTCGCCGAAAGCCAGCAGCTGACCAAGAAGCAGGCCGAGGCGCTGATGGGCGAGTTCGTGTCGGCGGTGACCGAGCACCTGAAGAAGGGCGACAAGCTCCGCCTCACGGGCCTCGGCACGCTGCAGGTGCGCGCGCGCCCCGCCCGTACGGGCCGCAACCCCGCGACTGGCGCGACCATCCAGATTGCTGCGAGCAAGAAGATCGCATTCCAGCCCGCCAAGGAGCTGAAGGAGAGCGTCTAGCTCTCCACGCGCTGGGCGAAGCCGGCGCAAGCCCTTCGCCCGCGCGCCTGCGTGGTTTTGAACGCCCCCCCTTGCGCGCCAAGTGGGGGGCGCTACGCGTTTCTGCTCGAGGGATATCCTTGACCTGGTGGTTGGGGTGGCTGTAGCCCCATGCCGCATGCCATTGGATGGCGGACAACCATGGAACCGAGGTCCACAGAGGTCGGGCAGCAGGCGATGCGGGTGCTGGTGCTGGGCAGCCGCGGGCTGGTCGGTGCCGCGGTGGTGGAGTGCCTGCGTGCCGAGGCGATCGAGGTGGTGCCGTTCGATATCGGTGCCGGGCAGGACGTGCTGGACCCGGCCGCTGTGCGCGCCGCCGCCGAGGGTTGCCAGGCGATCGTGAATGCCGCCGGCGGCAGCATGCCGGGGGTGGAGCCGGGGCGTGGTACGCTCACGCTGAACGTCACCGGCAACTGGAACGTGCTGCAGGCGGCCCGTGCGGTGGGGGTACGCCGCGTGGTGACGTTCAGCAGCGTCAATGCGCTGGGCGTGTTCCGTGGCGAGGCCACGCCCGACTACTTGCCGATCGACGACGACCACCCGATTCGCCCCGCCACCACCTATGGGCAGGCCAAGCGCCTGGTGGAGGAGCTGTGCCGCTGCTTCAGCGAAACCACCGATATCGCCACCGTCGTCTTCCGCCCGCCGGCCGTTATCGGGCCGGAGCGCCATGCCGGGATGCAGGCGCTGCGCAGCGCCGATCCGGCCGCGGAATGGACGCCGTTCTGGGAATACGGCGCCTGGATCGACACGCGCGACCTCGCCCGCGCGGTGCTGGCGGCCTTGATGGCCCCTGGCATCCGCCACCTCACCGGGCTTGTGTGTGCCGATGACACCTCCTCGCCGGTGCCGGTGCGGGATCTGGCGCGCCGGTTGCTGCCCGGCGTGCCCTGGCGCGGCCCGGAGCCTGAGGACCCCACCCGCGTGCTGGTGCGCTGCGACCGGGTGAAGCGTGCGCTCGGCTGGGCGCCGATCTACCGCTGGTCGGATCGGGGGATGTGACGATGCGCTGGCTTGTTGGCACTTACGCGGATGTGATCGGGGATTTCGTGCTGGATCCCAAGGCCGGGCGCCTTTCCGCCGCCATGCTGCATCCCTGCCCGCCCCGGCCCTCCTTCCTCGCGCGGCACCCGCATCAGCCGGTGATCTACGCCGTGCATGAGCTGCAAACCTGGCAGGGCGGCTTCGGCGGCGCGGCCGCGGCCTACCGGCTGGAAGCCGATGGCAGGCTGGCCCCGCTCGGGGCGCAGGGGACCGGCGGCAGCGACCCCTGCCACCTCGCCACCGATGCCGACGGGCGCTGGTTGGTGGTGGCGAACTACAGCTCCGGCCACGTCACCAGCCTGCCGATCGGCACCGATGCCGCGCTGGGGCCGGCCGCCGAGATCCTCGCCCATGCCGGCGCCAGTATCGATCCCGTCAGGCAAACCCATCCCCACCCGCATCACGTTGCCTGGCGTGGCGGTCGCCTGCTGGTCTCTGACCTCGGTATGGATCGCCTGGTTGGCTATCGCCTGACTGCTGCCGGCCATTTCGCCCCAGCCGGCCACGACGTGGTGACGCCGCCGGGTGGCGGGCCGCGGCGCATCCTGTTCCATCCCTCCCTGCCGTGCGGCTGGGTGCTCAACGAACTGCACGCCAGCCTGACGCGGATCGCCTTCGCCCCCGACGGCACTGCCACCGTGGCCGAAACGGTCCCGATGCTGCCGGCGGGCCATGAAAGGCGGATCAGCGGCGCGGAACTGCAGGTCACCCCCGGTGGCCGTTTCCTCTACGCTTCCAATCGCGGCCACGACAGCATCGCCCGCTTCGCCGTGGATGCGGCAACCGGTGCCCTCACGCCGCTGGGGCACACCCCGGCCGGCGGCGCGGAGCCGCGCCATTTCGCCATCAGCCCTTGCGGCGATTGGCTGCTGGTGGCCCACCAGAACAGCGCGAGCGTGGCGCTCTTCGCCCTGGACCGCAGCACGGGCGCGCTGGCCCCCACGGGGCAGTCCGTTGCCATCCCCAAGCCCGTATGCCTGCTGCCCATTGGCGACGTGCCGCGCGCCTGATGCCTCACGCGCGCCTGGATCGCCTGTACCAGATGGGCTGGCGGGGGGACGGTTCGTTTCGCAGCGGCGTCGTGCGCACGGCCTTCGCCGCCTTCAGGTGACTGGCCTAGGAACGTGGCCGATCGGGTGACTCCAGCTTCTCGGCGGCTGCCTTGGCGTCCGGTTGTTGTGCCACCCCAAAGGCGGCGTCGCGCAGGTCCCGCAAGACGCGGGCTTCGATCTCGTGCCGGCGCACTTCGTCATTCAGCTTCGCGGCATGCAGCAACGGGTCGCGGTCCCAGCCAATGGCCGCGAACTCGCGCCGCAAATGATGCTCCGTGGCGGCCGATATGGTGCCGTTCCGGACTTCCCGCTTCAGTGCCGCAATGAGGCCTCGAATGGGGTTCTCGGTCATGATGCGCGATTCCTGAAATACCTTGCGCACCATAGCACATCCGCGGCGCGTCCCGGTCAGCCTGGGAGCCGTGCCCGACCGCAGCAACCGATGATCGCCCCGGCCGAACAGGTGTTCCGCCAGCAAGGCCAGGATCGTCTCGGCGGTGTCGGAAAGGTGCCCCCCCGGCCCGGCGGAAGAGCGCCCGCGCACCGCGGGAGTGACCGGCAAGGTCGACGTGGAGAAGGCTGGCTACCGGATCGTCGGGCCGGTCGGGATCCCATGGATTCCAGAACGTGCGGGTTTGCAAATGGGCGGGCAGCTTCAGGCCAGCGGCGATGGCATGCAGGCCACGCCTGGGAGTGTCGACCAGGCCCACAGCGTGGCGGGCAGTGTCGTCGCGCTCGCCGAGCGTGAGCAGCGCGGCGGTTCGGCGTGCCACCTGCGACCGGAGGGATGCGGCACCTCGTGTGGGCGTCAGCTTCAGCCGCGCGGCCAGTCGCCGGCAGCAACGATGCGGTCGTGCAGCCGGCCGGGCGCCGTGGCGCAGGCCTGGGCCATGGCCGGCTCGGTGCCGTAATGGCCACCGCCGGGCACGACAACGAGCCTGGCTTCAGGCAGGCGGCGAGCAAGGTCGTAGGAATTGTCTGGCGTGCAGCAGCAGTCGTAGCGGCCCACCACCATCTCCACCGGCAGGTGGGCGATGTGATGGGCCTCGTCGATCAACTGGGTATCGCGCAGGAAGAAGTCGTGCATCGCGTAGTGGATGAAGATCCGGCCGTAGCGGGCGCCGCGCGCTGGGTCCCACTCGGCGAGCGGGGTATCGAAATGCATGAAGCCCTGCTCGTAGGCATAGAGCTGGAACGCGAAGCGATCGGCCTCCGCGGTATCCGTGCCCAGGATGCGGCTTGCATAGGCGCTGCGCAGATCGCCGCGCTCCTCTGGGCCCACCAGGCTTGCGAATTGCTCCCATAGCTCGGGGAACATCGACCGGACGTCCTGGAACCACCACGCGAGGTCCTTGGCGCGGCCGAGCCAGGTGCAGGTGAGGTTGATGCCGAGGCAGCGTTCGGGGTGGGCTTCGGCATAGGCGAGCGCGACGATGCTGCCCCAGGAACCGCCGGCGACCACCCAGCGGCTGATGCCGAGCATCTCCCGCAGTGCCTCCATGTCGGCGATCGTGGCCTGGAGCGTGTTGCCTTCGAGAAGGCCGGTCGGCGTGGAAAGGCCGCAGCCGCGCTGGTCGAAGCGGATGGTGCGGAAGCGCGCCGGATCCCAGAAGCGACGCCGGCTGGCGTTGCTCGCCCCGCCTGGGCCGCCATGACACAGGATAACCGGCATGAGGCTGGGATCGCCGGCATCCTCCCAGAAAATGGTGTGACCATCCGCGCGACCCAGCATGCCGGTGGCGCGGGCGGGGCCGGTGGGATGGAACGGATCGTCAAGCCGGCGGATCGTTTGCATTACGCTTCCTTCGTTATCAACGGTGCGCGTGTGATGCAGAATGCCTCCACCGCTGCCGCGTAGCGGTCCCGCTCCATCGCCCCTGAAATGCGGCTTACGCATGCTGCCGATGCCGTCAAAGTCCGTGACCTGACAGCCCTTGCCGCCGGGCATCGCCGCCTTTGCCTGCTGGTGCGGCGTCGCGCTGTTCGGCTGGGCGGCAGAAGCCTGCGACGGCAACGGGCCATAGCGCCTATATCCGTTATAACAAATTGGCTTGCGAACGTATCAGATTCGGGAATACTGACAACAAGCATGGGTTGCGAGCGTCCTAAAATCATATAACACGTTGCGTGGAGGCTGAAATGAGGCGACGCCAGATGATGGCCGGCATGGCAGCCGGACTCGCGGCCCCCTCGGTGGTGGGCGCCCAGGGCGCGCAAATCCTGCGCTTCGTGCCTTCGGTCGACCTTACCGTCACCGACCCGATCTACGGCACCTCGTTCACCACGCGAAACCACGCCGCGATGGTCTTCGACACCCTCTACGGCGTGGACGAGCAGATGCGCGCGCACCCGCAAATGGCCGCCGGTCATGTGGTGGAGAATGACGGACTCACCTGGCGCATCACCCTGCGCGACGGCTTGCGCTTCCACGATGGCGAACCGGTTCTGGCCCGCGACTGCATCGCCAGCCTGCAGCGCTGGGGCAGGCGCGACACGTTCGGCAGCACGCTGTTCGCCACCACCAACGAGGTCGTCGCCGAATCCGACAAGGTCATCGTCTGGCGGCTGAAGCGGCCGTTCCGCATGCTGCCTGATGCGCTGGGCAAGATGCTCACCAACGTGCCGGTCATCATGCCCGAGCGGCTGGCGCAGACCGATCCCTACAAGCCGGCGCCGGAGATCATCGGCAGCGGCCCCTATCGCTTCCTGGCCGCCGAACACAACCTCGGCCACCGCGCCGCCTATGCGAAGTTCGACCGCTACGTGCCCCGCCCCGACGGCCCGCCCAGCGCCTTCGCCGGCCCGAAGCTGGCGCATTTCGACCGCGTGGAATGGATGACCATGCCCGACCCCTCCACCGCCGCGGCGGCGCTGGCCAAGGGCGAGATCGACTGGTGGCTGAGCCCCACCAGCGACCACATCCCCAGCCTGCGCCGCAACGCCGCGCTGAAGGTGGACGTGATCGACCCCTATGGCAGCGTGGGCATGATCCGCTTCAACTTCCTGCACGCGCCGTTCAGCGACCCCGCAGTGCGCCGTGCCGCGCTCGCGGCCACCCGCCAATCCGATGTGATGAGCGCCATGATCGGCACCGACAGCAGCTTCTGGCGCCTGCCGGCCGGGTTCTTCACCCCGGGCTCGCCCATGGCGAGCGATGCGGGGATGGAGGCGCTGCGCGACCCACCGGACCTCGAGCGTGCCAGGCAGATGCTCAAGGCCAGTTCCTACAACGGGGAGAAGCTGGTGCTGCTGGTGGAGGCCACCGCCCAGGTGATCGCCAACCAGGGCGCGGTGATGGCCGACGCCTTCGCCAAGATCGGCTTCAACGTGGACTACCAGTCGCTCGACACGGCCGCCGCCGACCAGCGCATCCGCAACAAGGGGCCCACCGCACAGGGCGGCTGGAGCGCCTATTCCAACACCACCACGGGGCTGGCCGCGAGCAACCCCGCCGCGCACGGCTTCATCCGCGGGCATGGCGAGCAGGCGATCTGGGGCTGGCCGACGCTGCCGCGGCTGGAGGAGCTGCGCAACGCCTGGTTCGATGCTCCGGACGAGGCGGCGCAGAAGGAGATCTGCCGCCAGATCCAGCTTCATGCCTTCGAGACCGTGCCGTACGTGCCCACGGGGGTCTACGTGTCGCCCACCGCCTATCGTGCCAACCTCGTCGACATGCGGCGGGGCATCGCCCAGTTCTATGGAGTGCGCCGCGCATGAGCCCCGCTGCCCTGACCCGCCGTTCGCTGCTGGCCGCCGCCGCTACCGCGAGTTTGGCCACGCCTACCATCGCCCAGCCTTCGCGCGTGCTGAAATACACGCCACCGGCGATGATCAACATCCTCGACCCCGTGCACGGCGCCACGCTGATCACCCGCATCCACTCGCTCATGGTCTACGACACGCTCTACGGCATCGACGATGCCTGGGTGCCGCAGCCGCAGATGGCCGAGGGCCATGTGCTGGAGGATGGCGGCCGTACCTGGCGCATCACCCTGCGCGAGGGGCTGCGCTTCCACGACGGCACGCCGGTGCTGGCGCGCGACTGCGTGGCCAGCCTGCGCCGCTGGGGCAAGCGCGACGTGATGGGCCAGGGCATCTTCGACATCACCGAGGAACTCTCCGCCCCCACCGACCGCGTGATCCTGTGGAAGCTGCGCAAACCCTACCCGCTGCTGCCCGAGGCGCTGGGCAAGATGAACAACACCATCGCCGCGATCATGCCGGAGCGCGTGGCCAACACGGATGCGTTCACCGCCATCACCGACTTCACCGGCAGCGGCCCGTTCCGCTACGTGGCCGCCGAAAGGGTGGATGGCGCGCGCACCGTCTATGCCAAGGCCGAGACCTATGTGCCGCGCACATCCGGCGCCCCGCAGATCATGGCCGGGCCGAAGCTGGTGCATTTCGACCGCGTGGAATGGACGATCATGCCCGACGCCTCGACAGCGGCGAACGCGCTGGCCAAGGGCGAGATCGACTGGTGGTCGGCACCCATCCCGGACCTGCTGCCGGTGCTTCGGCGCAACAACGCGGTTCGGCTGGACGTGCTCGACCCGTCCGGGTCGGTGGGCGTGCTGCGCTTCAACTTTCTCCACCCGCCCTTCAACCGGCAGGCCGTGCGCCAGGCAGCGCTTGCCGCCATCAGCCAGCGCGATGTCATGCTCGCCGTCTATGGCACCGATGAGAGCCTGTGGCGCACGCCTTGCGGCTTCTTTCCGCCCGGCACGCCGAACGCCTCGGATGCCGGCATGGCGGCGCTGCGGGACCCGCCGGACCTCGACGCCGCCCGCCGCATGCTCGCCGCCAGCGGCTATGCCGGCGAGAAGATCACCTTCAACGTCGCCACCGAGATCGCCACCCTCAAGAACCAGGGCGACGTGGTGATCGATGCCTGGAAGAAGATCGGCTTCAACGTGGACTATGTGGCACTCGCCACTTCGGTGATCGATGCGCGGCTGGCCAACAAAGGCCCGGTCTCCGAGGGCGGCTGGAGCGCCTTTGCCTCCTCCACGACCGGCTATGCCGCGGCGACGCCGGTGGCGAACAACTTCCTGCGCGGCACGGGTGAGCGGGCGATCTTTGGCTGGCCGGATATCCCGCGCATCGAGGAATTGCGCAGCGCCTATATCGACGCCCCGGACCGCGCGGCCCAGGCGGCGATCTGCCGTGACCTGCAGCAGGTGGCGTTCGAGACGCTGCCCTATATCCCCACCGGCATGTGGCTGCCGCCGACGGCCTATCGCGCCGACCTCGCCGATGTCAGGCGCGGCTTTCCGCAGTTCTACGGCGTGCGGCGGGTGTAGTCTGGCGGGATGAACCCTGCCGATTGCCACGACATCTCCGACCTGCGCCGCGCTGCCCGCCGCCGATTGCCGCGAGGGCTGTTCGGCTATGTGGATCGCGGGTGCGACGATGATGCGGGCATCGCGCGCAACCGTGCGGCCTTCGAGGCGGTGACCTTCGCGCCGCGCGTGCTGCGCGGGGTGGCGGAGCGAACGACCGGGGCCACGCTGTTCGGTCGCTGCCTGGCCTTTCCCGCTGCCGTCGCGCCGATGAGCCCGGCCGGACTGTTGTGGCACGAGGGCGAGGGAAAGCTCGCCGCGGCGGCGCGGGCAGCCGGCATCCCCTATACCCTGCCCACGGAATCGATGACCTCGCTGGAGGACATCGCGGCGGCCATGGCGGGAGCGCCCTGGTGGTTCCAGCTCTACATCTGGGCGGACAAGGCCGCGAGCTTCCGCCTGCTGGACCGCGTGTCCCGGGCCGGGGCGGAGGTGTTGCTCCTGACGGTGGATACCGCCGTTTCGCCGCACCGGGCATTCAACCACCGCAGCGGTTTCGCCACCCCGTTCCGGCCGGGCCTGCGCAACGTGGCGGACATGCTGCTGCATCCGCGCTGGCTGGCCAATACGATGGGGCGCTACGCGCTGACCACCGGTGTGCCGCGCATGCTGAACCATCCCGGCCAGCCCGGGGCGCTGGTGGGCGGCGGGGCGGCGACGCGGCTCAATGGCGGCATCACCTGGGATGATGTTGCGGCACTGCGAAAGGCCTGGCCTGGCCGATTGCTCGTGAAGGGTATCCTGCGCGCCGACGACGCCCGCCGCGCCGTGGAGGCCGGCGCCGATGGTGTGGTCGTCTCCAACCACGGCGCCCGCAACCTTGATGGCGCCATGCCGTCCATCATCGCCCTGCCAGCCATCGCCGCCGAGATCGGCCGGCATGCCACGGTGCTGCTGGACAGCGGCATTCGCCATGGGGCGGACATCGCCCGCGCGCTGGCGCTGGGGGCGGATGCGGTGCTGCTGGGCCGTGCGATCCTGTACGGGCTGGCGGCGTTCGGCGAGGCGGGGGCGGCACGGGCGCTGGCGCTGCTGCGGCACGAATTCGAGGTGGCGATGGCGCTGCTGGGCGCGGCCGCACCGGCGGAGATCACGCGCGATATGGTGGTGCCATGAGGGGGTATGTCGATCCGTCGCTGTGGTTCGCGGAGAACTTCGCTGGCGCGGACGCGAAGTTCCAGGAGGCCGCCGGGGCGTACCTGGCCGAGAGCCACCGCCATCCCCTGGCGGGCCCGGATGGCGAGGCGCTGCATGTTCGCGTGGCGCGGATCGGGCCGGACCGGGCACGGCGGGTGGTGTTCCTGCTGGCCGGCACGCATGGCACGGAGCTGTGTGCCGGGAGCGGGGTGATGGTGGGGTTGCTGTGCGAGCCCGGCCGCCTGCGCCTGTCGCCCGATACCGCGGTGGTGATGATCCACGCCATCAACCCCTGGGGCGCGGCCTGGCGGCGCTACGTGAACGAAGACAATGCCGACCTGATGAAGAACTTCCTCTACGGCGACCGCCCGGCCCCGCCCGACCCGTTGTTCACCGCGATCGATGCGGCGCTGGACATCCCGTCGTTGGGCACGGCGGAGGGCATGGCGGCGATGGATGCGCGCCGCACCCTGCTGGAGGCCGCGCATGGGCCGGCGCGCATCGTGGCGGCGCTGAAGGCCGGGCAGGCCACGCACCCGAATTCGATCGTGTACTATGGCCGCGAGAGCAGCTGGTCCAAGCGGCGGCTGGACGAGATCGTCGCCCGGCACGGCGCGGGCGCGGAGCAGGTGCTGTTCGTGGACCTGCACACCGGCATGGGGGTGTGGGGCGGCTGCATGACGGTGGCCGAGGGCTCTGAGGCGAGCAAGCGGCGGGTGCGGGCCTGGACGCAGGGCCGCGCGGAAGCGACCGACCTGGTGGTTGGCAAGCCGCTGTACGGCTTCGTGGAGCAATTGGTGCCGGGCTGCGAATTGACTGTGTGCTACCTGGAGGGTGGGACCGAGACCTGGGGCTGGGAGATGCGGCGCGTGATGCTGCGCGAGATGTTCTTCCACCTGCATGGTGATCGCCACAGCGAAGAAGCGCGCGCGGTGCAGGCGCGCTTCGCCCGGTTCTACTATCCGGGCACCGAGGCCTGGGCCCGGCGCTACTGGGCCAGCACGGCGGCGGTGCTGGGCCGGTTGCTGGACGGCTTCGCGGGCGGCTGAGCCTCCTCGTCCGGCAGCAGGTATTTGAAGATGATCTCCTCGCCGAGCGGGATGTCGCGCATGACGGCGGCGCGGACCGCGGCGGGGTCTTCCGCGCGCAGGGCCTCGATCATCTTGAGGTGTTCGTCGACCTTGCGGCCGCGGCCGATATAGGGCGGTTCCAGCAGGCCAGATTCGGGGTCCATGTAGAGAAAGACGACGTAGGGGCTGGTGCCGACCCACACGGTGGAGATGAGGTCGACGAGCGTGGGCATCCCCGCCGCCTCATAGAGCGTGAAGTGCAGGTCGCGATGGGCGCGCATGCAGCCCGGGATGTCGCCGGCTTCCCGGCAGCGCAGCATTTCGCTGTAGAGGCGATACATGTTGGCCACGAGCCCCGGCGGGCAACGCCTGGCGGCACGCTCGGCGGCCTCGGGCTCCAGCATCAGGCGAATGTCGCGCAGTTCGGCGAACCTGGCGCGAGTGAGGCGCGGAACGGTGATGGTACGGCCGGGCTCGGCATGCAGAACGCCTTCGGCGACGAGTTGCAGCAGCGCCTCCCGGACCGGGGTGACGGAGGTGCTCATCCGCGCGGCCACGTCGCGAAACGTCAGCCGATCCCCCGGACGAAGCTCGCCCAGCATCAACGCGTCGCGCAGCCGGGCATAAAGCTGGCGGCCAAGAACGATCCGTGGCGGGTCGTTGCAATGGGGTTCGTGCATCTGGGTCACTCCAAATCACTTGTCGGTCTGTCGCTGCGAAAGGGCAAGAGGGTAGGGCGGCCAGTGCCCGGCACGTGGGCTCTCGACCGGCTTCATCTCCACTCCATCCGACCTGGTGCGCTTCTTCGGCAGCCTCGACCCGGCGGCCAAGGCTTCCGTGCTCTCCGTGGAAAGCCGCCGCGAGATGACCCGCCCGCACTGGAAGATCGAAGGCATGAGCAACGGCCGCACCTACGGCCTCGGCACCGCACAGCGCGAGGTCGGCCACGGCGGTGGATTCCAGGGCGTGCGCACCTACACCGCCTGCGCCTACGGCACCGGCCTCACGGTCTCTTTCGCCACCCACGCCATCGACGGCGACCCGAGTGGCATGGCCGAGAGCGCGCTACGAATCCTCCAGGTCATCGCGGACGGTGGCGCCCCCTCCAAAAAGGGTCGCCGACTGGTCTGGCCGCTTCTGGTCACTCTGGGGCGCGTCGGATTTCGTCCCGCTCGGCAACAAGGTTCTCGTCGCCACCATGGGAGCCGCCAACCCCTTCGCGGAGGTGAGCGAACTCGCCTCCATCGGCCCCGATCCCGCACGCATCGGGGCCGGCACCGGCTACGGCAGCTAGGGCCAAACCGCCCGCCTGGTACGCGACAAGGCGGGCAAGGTCGTCGAAATCGTCTACGCCGGCGGCCGCCTCACGAAGCGCGAGGCCGCCATCGCCGAGGCAAGACAACGCTACGGCGCGTGAGCGGGCGCACGCCATCAACCCAGTTCTGGAACGCCAGGGCGCCGCGGTATAGCGGCCCAACGCAGCGACGCCCCGTCAGCGGGTTCCAACAAAGAACGGCGCATCCGCCCGCAGAACATTCGAGGACGGACGCGCCGGTTGTGCTCAGAACCGCGACCGACGGTCCTCTACATTCGCCTTCACGTCGATCAGCACGGTCCGGCCCTCGGCGTTCAGCTTCTGCGCCTGCCGCAAGGCCGGGGCGAGTTCTGCCGCCGTGTTGACCCGCAGGCCAACCGCGCCCATGCCCTCGGCGATCTTGGCGTAGTCGCCGTGCATGGTGGAGACGCCGTAGGCTTCGCGCGCTTCCTTGCCGATGGTGCCCTGGGTCGGGCCGGAATAGGTCGCCATCGCGCTGTTGTTGAGCAGCACCGTGGTGATCGCCGCACCGGAGCGGGCCGCGGTTTCGATATCCGTGCCGGACATGCCGAAGGCGCCGTCGCCCATCAGGTTCATGCAGAACTTGCCCGGGTGCGCCATCTTCGCACCGATGATCAGCGGGATGCCGAAGCCCAGATGGGTGGTTTTGCCCCAGCCGACATAGCTGTGCGGTGTTGTCGCCGTGTAGAACGGCACGATGGTGTCGCGCGGCGCGCCGGCGTCGTGGGTGACGATGCTGTTCTCGGGATCCAGCGTGTCGTTCAGCGCCTGGATGACGCGGTAGTAGCTGAGCGGTTCCGAATCGTCGGTCAGCACCGGCGTCCACTTGGCCATCCAGGTCGCCTTCGCCGCGGCGACCTCGGCCTCGATCCCGGCGCGATCGCCCACGCCCTTGCCGCCGGTCTTGGCCTTGATGCACGCGATCAGAGCCTGGATGGTGAGCTTGGTATCCCCGACCAGGCCGATATCGGCCGCCTCGTCCTTGTTCAGCTCGTCGGGGTTGTTGGTGTTGTGGATGATGGTCTTGCCCGGCTTGATCTTCTGGGCATAGGGCGAGCGGGTCAGGCTGGTGCCCAGCGCCAGCATCACGTCGCTGCCGGTGAGCCATTCATTGGCCGGGCCGGTGGTGGTGCCGCTGCCGGCGCCCAGTGCCAGGGGGTGGCGTTCGTCGAAGGCGGACTTGCCGGGCATGGTGCAGAACACGGGGGCTGCGATCAGTTCGGCCAGTTCGCGCAAGGCATCCGTGCCGCCGGAGAACATCACGCCCTGGCCGGCCCAGAGCACCGGCCGCTTCGCGCCGATCAGCGCCGCGGCGGCGTCCTCGATCGCGGCGGCTTCCGGTACCTGGCGGTGGATCTTGGGAGATTTGTAGGTCTGGGCCGCTTCCGGCACTTCCTGGTCGCAGACATCGCCGGTCAGTTCCACCACCACCGGGCCGGGCGTGCCGTTGCGCAAGGCGTGGAAGGCGCGGCGCATCACGTCGCCCACCTGGTTCGGCGTATAGATCGCCTCCACCTGCTTCACCCAGCCCTGGTAGGTCCGGGCCGCCGTGAAATTCGGCTTCACCGCCAGGCGGTCAAGATTGTTGCCGCCCAGGAACACCAGGATCGGGATATTGTCGGCATAGGCCTGGGCGATGCCGCCCATGGCGTTCTCCGCGCCCGCCTGGGCCTGCACGGCGCAGACGCCGAATTTCTGCCGGTCGCTGATGCGGCTGTAGCCGTCGGCCGCCATCACCGCGCCGCGCTCATGCCGGAACGCAACCGGGCGGATGCCCACCCGCGCCACCGCCGAGATCAGCGGGTTGCTGGGGAAACAGGCCATCCACTCGACGCCTTCCTGCTTCAGAATCTGCGCGATGTAGTCGATGCCGTTCATGGCCGGTCCCCCGTGGCGGAAATTGTTGGTGTTGGCGAATGTGTCCGTCGTCAGGACATGTGATGCCACTCGCGGTGCAGATGAGCGGAATGCAGGCCTCGTCGGGATATGGACCGACATTCCCCGGATGGCCGGCCGATCCGCCCATCGAGCGTTGAATCTATCGGCAATCCGGCAGCGCTGGCAACGGTGACGGCGCCCGGATGCGCCCGCGTTGTGT